>JBEKBO010000073.1:0-23123 GCA_050015355.1 Candidatus Korobacteraceae bacterium
TAAGCACCATCACAGCGTTAATCACAGTGCCGAAGAGTACGTGCGTGGCGACATCCACACGAATACAGTCGAGTCCGCTTTCTCGCTTTTGAAGCGCGGTATCGTCGGGACTTGGCATCGGAAGCATGAATAAAGCGGAGTTCGCCATTGCGCTGGCGGATACCAAACACTACTTGTTTGTTGTCGAATTTTCCTCTGTGTCCCTTATGGTAACCGCCGATGTAGGTCTCATCGATCTCAACCGTGCCGTCCAACATCGGGCGATCCGCTTGGAGCATGGCTCTGCGGATGCGATGGCAGAGATACCATGCTGTCTTGTAGCTGACTCCAAGTTCCCGCTTCATCTGATTTGCGGAGTGCCCCTTGCGGGATTCGCACATCAAAAGAGTAGCAATGAACCATTTCGACAAGGACAGGTGCGAGTCATTAAAGATCGTACCAGCGGTCACCGTGAACTGATAATCACAGTCTTTGCAGTAGAACAGTTGCTTCGCCGTCGCCAGCTCCGCAACCGGACCGTGACAGCGGGGACACTCAGGCGCGTTCGGCCAACGCAAGCGGCAAAGCACTTCACGGCATTTTTCGTCGGTATCAAACAGATTCATCACGTCAACCAGCGTCATAAGGCACCCCATGAATGAACAAGAGAAACGCGAGTTGCTAAAGAAAGTTCCGACCCGAAAACTACTTGCTTCAATAAAGCGGGATATTCGGCAGACTGTACGTGCTGCTGCATCCGCGAAACCGAAGAAACGTAAGTAGTTAACGTCATCATGGGTACATACTAGGATGTCGTTTAACTTTTGTCAAGTAAATAATCTTGGAAAGCAAAGCAGATCCTTCGGTCGCGCAAAATCGGCGCAACCTCAGGATGACACTGGTATGAGTTTTTCAGAAGCGCGCTAAAATCTTCGTCATGTCCAGGACCGACCAGGTCGGCGACGTACAGCGCAGGATGCTGCGCTCGGTCGCGATTCTGGAGCTGGCAAAGGGGCTGCTGGTAGTACTCGTTGGCTTGGGCCTTCTCTCGCTATCGCACCGCGGCCTCGATTTCGCAGGCATCGCCGGGAGCCTCCTCGGGGTGCTGCATCTCAACCCCGAGCGGCATGTGTTCAAGGTGTTCCTCAAAGCCGCCGCGCAGCTTGGCGACACCAATCTCGCAATCGTGGCCGTCGGCGCAGGGGTGTATTCCGCCATGCGCTTCGTCGAATCGTACGGCCTCTGGAAACAGCGGGTTTGGGCCGAGTGGCTGGCGCTGGTTTCCGGAGCCTCTTACCTGCCGCTGGAGATTTATGAGCTGAGCCGCAGGGCCACTGCCGCGAAATGGGCGTTGTTTCTGCTGAACCTGGTAGTCGTGCTCTACATGGCGTTTCTGCGGGTGCAGGACAGGCAGCCTCACGGCCGGGCCAGGCGGCGTGCCGGTGGGATCTGAAGAGGTAGGCTAGGGTCTGTTCGCGGGAATTCGCGTAACAATTCTTGGCTGAAGGGCGATGGCTTTACGTGCTCTGGCCAGCTCGCCTGTATTGGCCTGCGCCGACAGCGGGCATGACGGTGCTCCATATGCCGATCGCGGGCCGGGCCGTGGTGAACACCATCAGCGCAGCCTTGTTGAGAATAACCAAGGTTGATCCCTTAATTTCCACGATCTTTTGTTTCTTCAGCTCAGCGAGCAACCGTGTCACCGTCTCACGCGAAGTTCCGATCATTTGCGCCATCTCCTCTTGCGTGAGCATTTCCACGCGCGGAGACTGTCTATTCGCTTCGCCGTTGAGAGTACTCAACTTCAGGAGCAGCTTGGCCAGCCGGTCTCCCACCGAGCGCGACAGCGCGAGCAAGCGGATCTCGCGAATGGCGGAATTGTATTTATCGCTCAACTTCTCGGCCAAACGATATCCAATTTCGTTGTGCTCGCGCAGCAGACGTAAAAGATCTTCGCGCCTGACAAAATTGGTCTGACAGGGATCAATCGCCTCGGCCGTCCATTCGTGAAGCTTTCCGCTGGTTGCAGCGCTTAGCCCGATTACTTCGCCTGCTTCGGCGATCCTGCGGATCAGTATTTTGCCCCCTATCGAACAGAGCGACAGCTTCACGCGTCCTTTGCACAGGATAAAAACACCGCGTGATGCTTGACCCTCCGCGAACAGCACGGAACCTCTGGGGAAAGTGGTGGTGCACTTGATCGACTCTAATGCCTGTAGCGCAGCCTGAGGCAGTTGGCAAAAGCCATCCATCGCCTTTGACTTGCAAGTGAGGCAGCTTTCAATCAGATCCGATCCAAGCATTGCGACCATCGCGACCCCCGTGAAAGGTAGCGTCACACATGAATGATCGTTACATATAGTAAGACTGTCACAATGTCGTGTGACATGCGGACCAGCCGGTTCAGCCTGCTTTCGCCCGTGACACGGTTGGACGCCCCAGGCGCTGAAATCGCGAACCCGGCGTGCTGGTCGCATTTCGTGTTAACCCAGGCTCTGGAAACTCTGTTTCCTGCGAGAGCGGGGGTGTCCCGAAGCGGCAGGGGTAACCCTTTTCGTCAAACTTGTCTAACTCGTTGTGGTAAAAGAAGTAATACGCACAAGCGCTCAATCGCCGTTCCGGCGGTATTCCGCCATTGGCTAATACCCGGAATTCTTGCCGTCAGTCGCAATTCTGATTTTTTTACTTGCCTTATCGACCCATTAGGATATTTAATTAAATTAGCAAATGCGGTGACAACCCACACCATGAGGGGAGGCAAGGTCCAATGTCGTGGGAGATCGAGTATTCGCGGAAGCTGAAAACGGCGGCAGAGGCACTGAAAGTTATTGAATCCGGAATGCGCGTCTGGGCGCATGCGAATAGCGGATGTCCGGCGGCTCTGATGAGCGCGTTGACCGATCGCGCCCCCGACGTACGCAATGTGGAAATCTGCCACCTGCTCTCGTTCACCGACCTGCCGACCGCCGAGCCTCAGTATGCCGCGAGTTTCCGGCACAAGTCGTTCTTCCTCGGTTCCAATGTGCGTACCGCCGTGGCTGAGGGCCGCGCCGACTACGTCCCGATACACTTGCACGAGGTGGAGCGCCTGTTGGAGTCAGGCAAGTTTCCCATTGACGTGGCGGTGATCCAGGTTACCCCGCCCGATCGCCACGGCTTTGTCAGTCTGGGCCCGTGCATGGAAGCGACACTGACGGCCGCGCGCTGCGCCAAATACATCGTCGCTCAGGTAAATAGCCACGTGCCGCGCACCTGCGGCAACACGCACCTGCATGTCAACGAAATTGACGCCTTCGTCGAGCATTCAGAGCCGGTGGCCGAGCTTCGGCCACACCAGAGCAGTGAAATCCAGAGACTGATCGCCAGGAACGTGGCCGGCCTGATTGAGGATGGCAGCACGATTCAGGTTGGCATCGGCGGCCTGCCCGACGCCATACTTGCTTACCTGACGGACCGGAGAGATCTCGGGGTGCATACGGAAGTCTTGTCCGACGGCGCCATTCCGCTGATCGAAGCGGGTGTTATCACTGGCAGGCGCAAGACGTTTCATCCAAACAAGATTGTCGTCGCTATCGCTCTCGGAACGCGAAAGCTGTACGAATTCATCCATGAGAATGCCGGGTTTGAGTTTCTGTCCAATAAATACATAAACGACCCATTCCTGATTGCGCAAAATGATCGGATGGTCGCGATCAACTCGGCGCTCCAGGTTGATCTCACGGGACAGGTTTGCGCCGAGTCCATCGGGCAGCAGTTCTATAGCGGTTTTGGCGGCCAACTGGACTTCATCCGCGGGGCCGCGCGCGCCAAAGGCGGTAAGCCGGTGATCGCGCTGGCGTCGACAGCGAAGAACGGAACCGTTTCTCGCATCGTCCCCATGCTGAATCCCGGCGCCGGCGTGCTGACCACGCGCGCCGACGTTCATTACGTTGCCACCGAATTCGGCATCGTCGATTTGTTCGGTAAGAGCGTGCGGAAAAGGGCGGAACTGCTCATCGGCATCGCCCACCCATCGTTCCGCGAGGAGTTGTTCGATCATTGCCTGCGTGCGCGGTGGTTTCAGCGCAATGACGCCAAGAACACGCTAGCTCAAGCCGTCTGCGTGGGTGGCGCGGTCTACAGCAGTTTCGCGAAAGGTGATCTCATACAGCAGGACTCCGGATTCTGAAGCCGATATAATTGCTGGGATTTACGCGAGATCCCGTCAAGACTTTCTCTAGCCACGTTTGTGTTCAGGCCGCCGGGATCGGCGGCCTTTCCGCATGCAGAGAAGCTCACCGGACACCGGCCGCCTCCGGCCAGTGAAGCGCGCGGTGAGGTGTATCCTTGGGTAAGCTGAAAATCAGGATAGAACGATGAAATCCAGATATGCGGCCGGTCTGCTGGCGTTGTTGCTGACTTGCTCATTTGCGGCGGCGCAGGAGCGGCTCAGAATGTCAACCACGACTTCGACGGAGAACACCGGCCTGCTGAATGTGTTGCTGCCTCCGTTTGAAAAAGAATGCGGGTGCAAGGTGGACGTGATTGCCGTCGGCACCGGCAAGGCATTAAAGCTTGGCGAGGCCGGCGACGTGGACGTTGTCCTGGTGCATGCTCGCAGCCTGGAAGACAAGTTCATGGCAAACGGCTTTGGCGTAAACCGGCGCGATGTCATGTACAACGATTTCGTCATCATTGGTCCGGCAAATGACCCGGCGCATGTGAAAGGCGCGAAGACGGCTGTTGACGCATTGAGGAGAATTGCCGCCGCGCAGGCCGTCTTCATTTCTCGTGGCGATGAATCGGGTACTCACGTGAAGGAGAAAGAGATTTGGTCCGCGGCGGGGATAAACCCGGCGGGTCGATGGTATCGCTCGATCGGACAGGGTATGGGCGAGGCCATCATGATGGCTACCGAGGAGCGAGCTTACACCCTCTCCGATCGCGGCACGTACAACGCGTTCGCGGGCCCCAAGACGGACTTGGTAATCTTGTTTGAGGGCGAAAAAGGGCTTTTCAATCCTTATGGGGTTATTGCCGTGAACCCGAAGAAGTTTCCGCACGTCAGGTACGATCTCGCCATGAAGTTTGTTGACTTCATTACCGGCCCGACAGGCCAGGCGATCATTGGCCAGTACCAGGTGGCGGGCAAGCCCGTGTTCTTCCTTTATAAAGCGAGGTAGGAAGTGGGCTTCATCGCGGAATCTTTCAGGACGGCGCTTTCCCTGATCTTCTCCGCCGACCAGGATGTCTTCGCCGCGGTTCGGACCTCCGTCGGTGTGGCGGCGTGGTCAGTTCTATTGGCTGCGGTATTCGGCATTCCGGTTGGATTGGGTGTTGGCGTCAATCAGTTTCCGCTCAAGCGAGTGGTGATCGTTGTGCTCAACAGCCTGATGGCCATGCCGACCGTTGTCCTGGGTCTGCTGGTTTACGGCCTGGTGAGCCGGCAGGGACCGCTGGGTGGCCGGGGTTTGTTATTCACGCCCAATGCGATGGTTATTGGGCAGACGCTGCTGGCGGTGCCCATCGTTGCCAACTACACTCTGAGCGCCATCAAGGGCGCCGATTCCCGGATTGTTCCCACCGCGCTCACCTTGGGAGCCGGCTCGCTGCGCAGCATGATGCAACTTACGCGCGAAGTTCGCTTCGGCATCATGGCCGCTGTCATTGCGGGATTTGGCAGGGTGATCTCCGAGGTGGGCGTGGCCATGATGCTCGGCGGCAACATTCGCTGGTACACGCGGACGATGACCACGGCGATTGCCCTGGAAACCAGCAAAGGCGAATTCGCCTTCGGCCTGGCGCTCGGAATTATTCTCATGGTAGTTTCTTTTTCCATCAATATTCTCTTAACCTTCATGCAAGAGAGCCATCAGCCATGAAGCCTCCGCAATATCGCCTCACGGAAATACGCGCGTTTTATCGGGCGAACCTTGCCCTAGAGGTGGATGAGCTTACAATCGCCAGTGGACATCTGCATATTCTCGCCGGCCCGAACGGCTCCGGCAAAAGCACGCTGTTGGGCATCCTGGCTTTTCTGATGAAGCCCGGCCATGGGCAGGTCGCGTTTGCCGGAACTCAGGTCGACTGGCAGAGAAAACAGCTCGCCAGTTTACGGAAACAAGTCACGCTGCTCCATCAGCATTCGTTTTTGTTTTCCGGCACCGTGTTTGCGAATGTCGCGTTTGGGCCCAGGGCTCGGGGCATGGCGAAGGAAGATGTGCAACGCACAGTGGGGGAAGCGCTGGCGATGGTCGGACTTGACGGGTTTGAATCGAGAAATGCCAGGCATTTATCAGGTGGCGAAGCTCGCCGCGTTGCCTTGGCCAGAGCGCTGGCGTGCCAGCCGGAGGTGTTGCTGCTCGACGAACCTCTGGCCCACGTGGACAAGGAGAGTGCGCAGATTATTGAAACGCTCGTGATCTCTCTTTCCAGCCGGGGAACGACGGTTGTCATGTCGAGCCACAATGAGCAGCTTGGACAGAGGACCGAGAGCAGAGTGATCCGGCTTCTCGATGGCAAGGTGGAAAGGATTGTCGAGGACAACGGGCAAGCGCCGGGCCGCGCCGTGGACGGATATCGTTATGCCAAGCTTTGAAGAAGCACGCCGCTTGATTCTGGACAGTATTACGCAGTTGGCGTCGGAACGTGTAGAACTGCTGGAATCTCTCGGGCGAGTGACCGCCGAGGACATCGTGACGCCGTGGGACCTGCCCTTGTGCGACAACGCGGCCATGGATGGCTACGCTGTCCGCTGGGCCGATTGCCAGCAACCGGCCAGCCTGCGGATTACCGGCTTTGTGCCTGCCGGTGCCGTGGCGACCGGTCCCGTCGACGCGGGCTGCGCGATAAAGATCATGACCGGAGCGCCGATTCCTCCGGGTTGCGACACCGTAGTGCCCTTCGAGGACGCAGAGGAGTGCGGCAATCAGGTCCGCATGACAGCGCCTGTGGTTCGGGGCCAGCATATTCGCTTTGTGGGCGAAGACGTTCGCTGCGGCGAAACCGTCATCCCGTCGGGCAGGGTCATCCGCGTGGCGGAGATCAGCATGCTGGCTTCATGCGGCAGGGCGCTGGTGTCGGTTCATCGCAAGGCCACGGTCGCCATTCTTTCAACGGGGGATGAACTGCTGGAAGCCGGGGAAGCGCTGGCCCCTGGCAAGGTTGTAGACAGCAACGGATTGTCGTTAGCTGCCGGCGTTCGGGGATGTGGCGCGACGCCGGTGATCCTCGGGATTGCTCGCGACAACCGCGCCAGTCATGTGCAAAAAATGTCCGAAGGGCTCAAGGCGGACGCCTTCATTACTTCAGCAGGGGTATCCGCCGGCGAACGCGATTTGGTGCGGGAGGTTCTCGCCGAACTGGGCATGAGGCAAGTCTTTCGCCGGGTCGACATAGGACCTGGAGCGCCAACCTGCTTCGGCCTTCGAGAGGGGAAACCAGTTTTCTGCCTGCCCGGCAATCCTGTCGCGTCGATGATTACCTTTGAAGAGTTCGTCAGGCCCGCGCTCTTGAAGATGATGGGGCACAGGCGGGTGCTGAAGCCTCTGGTTCGTGCAATTCTGCAAGAGGAAGCGCGGAAGAAGCCGGGCAAAATCAAGTTCCTGCGAGTCAGACTTGAGTCGGTGGACGGAAAGCTTCTCGCCTACAGTTCGGGTGATCAGAATACAGGTATCTTGAAGACCATGCTCATGGCCGACGGACTGGCCATGCTTCCGGCCGAGCGCGTCTCGTTTTCCGCGGGAGACGAAGTTGAGGTGCACATCATCTCCGAAGACGCGGAGATGCTGGAGCCATAGCCCGGATTCGCGGAAGGTGTGCCCGGTGAAGCCGTGATAGCCATGAGCATGCCAACTATAGAGTGCTCTAGCAGGCCACGCCCGCCGATTCGCAGCTCGATGTGATTTCGCCGCAGGTTCTCACATCGAAGCCACGAATCGTGCGAGCCGGTCCGACTGCGACGGCTCCGGATACGCCAACTCCGGAACCGCTTTAGTTTTTGGCGGCGACTGGCGCGGCATCGGGGATCGGGGATGTCTTCAGTTGCTGAACTTCCTGTCGTAGCTGATCGAACAGCACGGAGGAGAGGTAACGCTCGCCGAAATCCGGAAGGATCACCACGATCAGCTTGCCTGCGTTCTCCGGACGCTGCGCAACTTTTAACGCCGCACTCACCGCCGCGCCCGAAGAGATGCCGACCAGCAGACCTTCTTCCAGCGGCAGCCGTCGCGCGATCGCGATAGCCTCGTCATTGGTAACCTGGACGATTTCGTCGATGAGGTCCGTCTTGAGAACCTTGGGGACGAAACCGGCGCCGATCCCCTGAATCTTGTGCGGTCCGGGCTTGCCGCCCGAGAGCACGGGACTGTCGGTCGGCTCCACGGCGATGGCTTTGAACCCGGGCTTCTTGGCCTTGATGTATTCGCTGACGCCGGTCAGCGTGCCGCCGGTCCCGATGCCGGAGACGAGAATATCCACTTTGCCATCGGTGTCGTTCCAAATTTCGGGGCCCGTGGTATCGAAGTGAATTTTCGGGTTTGCCGGATTGTCGAACTGTTGCAGGATGTAGCCATTCGGCGTCTGGCCTAAAATCTCCTCGGCTTTCGCCATGGCCCCCTTCATGCCGTTCGGGCCGGGGGTGAGCACGAGTTCGGCTCCGAAGGCGCGCAGCAGAACGCGACGCTCAAGGCTCATCGTCTCCGGCATGGTGAGAATGAGTTTGTATCCCTTGACGGCGGCAACAAAGGCCAAAGCAATGCCCGTGTTGCCGCTGGTGGGCTCGATCAACACAGTCTTGCCGGGCTTAATCTTGCCTTCGCGCTCGGCGGCTTCGATCATGGCGTAGCCGATGCGGTCTTTCACGCTATTGGCCGGGTTCGCGCTCTCCAGCTTAGCGACGACTTTGGCGAAAGAGCCTTCCGTCACCCGGTTCAGTTGAACGAGCGGAGTACGCCCGATAAGCTCGATAACGCTTGCAGCAATGGTCATGTTTCATCTCCAAAATGGAATATGGCTGGCCCCAAGGGGCTGCGATTGAAGGTTGCAAGAATGCAGGGAACCGGCGTCGCTCAGAAGGGGATCGGGTTTACCGACATCGACGCATATAGACACTTCCAGTTGAACACGTAAACACGGCGGACGCAACCGCGAAGGTTGAAACAAAGGCTGGACGTCGACTCCCAGGCCGGGTCTTGTTGTCCAAACGCAAGTATGCAACAAAATCGTTTCCACCTTAATAGCGGTTGCGCTTCCACTACCAGACAGAGAGGCTCACCTTGTCCAGCCATACCTGGTAGGCGGTTGCCGAGCTGTTCATATCCATCTGGAAAGCGACGTTGAGTTGATCGCTGCCGCCCGTGCGTGGCGCATAGCTCCGATTGATGTAGTGCTTCTGCCCATTGAAGGTAAGCGACACGAACCGGACCTTGCCGGACACTCGCTGAAATTCCCAAGTCAGATGGTTCCAGACGTATGGTTTAGGCGCAGCGCACGCGACTCCTGTACTCTTCCAGCTCGCCGCGCTGGCGTCCCACACCTGCCACTGATGCGAGCTGCGCATCGAGCATTGTGTGCCGAAAATGAACCATTTGCCATTCACGGTCTGGTTGACGTCGAACTCGAGCGACTGTGGGGCGGAGGGGTTCGTGTAGTAGAAGTAGAGGTCGTAAACAAAGTTAGTGACGCTATCGTGGGCGCCAAGTTGTTTCCACCACAAGGCGTCAGAATAAGGCGTTTTCCCGCTGATGCTGAAGCGGGCCGAGTGACCGTCAATGGACGGAGACGCGACGTTCTGGGTCATGGAATACTTAGCCGACGGCCCGCTCCTGTTCGCGCCCGCACACACGGTACATGACTCCCATCCCGACACCTGATCGAGGTTGGCAAACACGGTCTCCGCGTGGAGTGGAGTTGAAGAGATGCTCATCGCGCAAAACACGAGTGTTGAAATGAGCGTCACAAACAGGGAATATGTCGCTTCTATTAAACGTTTCATTCGGCCGGGACTCCTTGCATAATCGTGTTGTGCTTCCTTCCTACCGCGCTGCGCACGCGCAGATCTGCCCAGGAACTCTGTATAAGATGCCGTCGGCTCTGGAGAAGCGTCCGCTCCGGCGCCTTCCGTAAACATTTCGCGACGGCAGAACTAAGTATGGGTTAGGGTATTAGAGGGGTATGGGTTGGGGAAACCTTAGTTCTTTTGCTGGCTGGGTGCTGTGTGCAGTCGGCGTCAAGGCAAACAACTTGCATTTCCGGTACATCTACTCCCCAATGCGTAATGCTGTAGCCGCGGCGATTCTGATTGCCCTGCTGTTGCCTACTAGCCTACCGCTGGCGATTTCCGCTCCGGCATCCACGCTACCGGCCTGCTGCCAAAGAGACGGCCGGCATCACTGCGAAATGCTGCTTCAGGATGCGGGTTCAACGTTGAAGCAGCAGCGCGGGACAACGGCGGAAAGTGCCTCCGAGCCGTGTCCCTTCCGCTCCGCGCTATTTGCGCCGAGTGACCGGCGTGGCGCGGGAATTCCTTTGCACTCGATTTACTACGTCGGACTGGTCAGCCATCCCGCAGTCTTCGTTCAAGACACTCTTGCGGCACGCATCTCTGAAGCGCGCGTTAACTGGAAGCGCGGACCTCCCTCTCTCCTCGACTAGGTCCCGGTAGTCAAAGCGAAACCATCGATTCCGGCACGAAAACCCGCGCCAGGTATATCGCCTGGCCAGGATTGATCGGCGGCAGTCGGGAGGAGTGATGTCCTATCTGCGCAATTTTTTTCTCGCCTGCATGCTTCTATTGGCAGCCTCGGCGTATGGCACCGTTTTCGGTTCCGTCCAAGGAGTCATTCACGATACGCAGCACCATCCGGTCTCCGGAGCTGAAGTCACGTTGCGCGCGGTTTCATCTGACTGGAAGCGGAGCTCAACCACGGGAAGCAGTGGCACCTTTGAGTTCATGGCCGTGCCTGTGGGCGAATACACGGTGAGCGTTACCAGCGCGGGTTTTGCGGAAATGACGCAACCGGTAGTCGTTCATTCCGGCACTCAACCCGTCGTACACTTTGCACTGCGCGTGGCAGGCGTCACCGAATCCGTCAACGTTACAGCCGCACCTGAAGTTATTCCGACCGACACTCTTACGCCAAAAACAATTGTGGATCGAACCGACGTGGAACGTACTCCCGGTGCGGATCGTTCTAACAGCCTGGCTATGATCACCGACTTTGTGCCGGGCGCCTATGTGACACATGACCAACTGCACATGCGCGGCGGACACCAGGTGAGCTGGTTGATCGACGGCGTTCCGGTGCCCAACACGAATATCGCTTCCAACCTGGGGCCGCAGTTCGATCCCAAAGATGTGGATTACCTGGAAGCGAACCGGGGCAGTTACACGGCTGAGTTTGGCGACCGGACCTATGGTGTCTTCAATGTCGTTCCACGTACCGGATTCGAACGGAGTAACGAAGCCGAGCTGATAACCAGCTTCGGCAACTTCTACCAGACGAACGACCAATTCAATTTGGGTGGACACACGGAACGCTTTGCGTATTACGCGAGCGTCAATGGCAACCGCAGCAATTACGGCGTGCAAACCCCGGTGGCCAATGTCGTGCACGATGCGGAAAACGGCTACGGAGGATTCACTTCACTGATCTATAACCCGAAGCCATCGGACCAACTGCGGCTGATCAGCTTGCTGCGCCGTGATTTTTATCAAATACCCTATGACCCGTCCCCGAACTCGGCGGGAAATCAACAGTACAACAGCAGTGGACTACGCGACGGACAGCACGAGGCCGATGCGGTGGTGAACTTCTCCTGGGTGCATGTCTTCAACCCGAAGATGCTGCTGACAGTTTCTCCGTTTTTTCACTACAACAGCGCCAACTACGAGAGCAATCCGAACGACACGCCAACCGCCACCACCGACCTTCGCGCTTCAACCTACGGTGGAGCGCAGGTAACTTTCAGCGCCAACACCGGGCCTAATAACCTGCAGATTGGCGCTTACGGCTTCGGACAGCACGACAATCAGACCTTCGGCGTTATCTTCAACGATGGCAGCAGCGCCAACTTTACCGACCATGAATTGGCCAACGGCAGCCTGCTTGCCTTCTTCGTGGACGACCGGTTGAAGGTGACACAGTGGCTTACGCTAATGGCCGGTATGCGTCCTACGCACTTTTCCGGAGGCGTAACGGAGACGGCGGTTAACCCGCGCGTTGGGGCAACCGTGATGATTCCCAAGTTGCGCTGGGTGCTACGCGGGTTTTACGGAAACTACTATCAGGCTCCGCCGTTGCTCACCGCGTCCGGGCCGCTGTTGCAATTCGTCACCAGCCAGAGCCTGGGATTTATTCCGCTGCGCGGCGAACGTGATCGCGAATACCAGTTTGGCATCAGCATCCCATTCCGCGGCTGGTTTCTGGACGTGGACAACTTCAAAACCGTTGCCACCAACTTTTTTGATCACAATAATGTCGGCGAGTCGAACATCTTTTTCCCGATCACCATCGGCAAGGCCGTCATTCGAGCGTGGGAACTCACGCTCAGAACCCCGCGCATAGCGAAGCGCGCACAACTGCGCCTCGCCTACTCCAACCAGGTGGCCTACGGTGGCGGCGCGATTACCGGTGGCCTGACCGATTTTTCGCCGGCAACACCGCTATTCCCGCTCGATCACGACCAGCGCAATACACTGAACGTCGGGGGCGACGTGAACCTTCCATGGCGCAGCTTTCTGGCGATGAATTTCTACTACGGCTCGGGATTTACCAACGGCAACGCTCCGCCACCCTACCTGCCCGGACACGCGCAATGGGATGCTTCCCTGGGCAAACAGCTCGGCGAACGCGTATCCGCGGCTGTGCACGTGCTGAACCTGACTAACCGGCGCTTGCTGCTTGATAACAGTCTGACCTTCGGCGGATTTCACTACAACGACCCGCGGCAGATATACGCCGAGGTCCGCTACCGTTTCCGCTATTGAGGCCCGAGGCGCGGAGCAAGGGCGCGCTAGGAGCCAAGTGGCTCTATCCCGCAGCCCCAGATGTCATCGAAGCGCGGGGTAATCACAAACTTTCCCGTGCGATCGATGTAACCCCATTTACGGTCGACGCGCACGGCAGCCAGATGTCCGCGGAAGCGGCAAACGTAATCAAACCGCGGAGGAATCGCGAACCTTCCGGTCTTGTCTATATACCCATACTTGTAATGGTCCTTGACTTCGACCTGCACGGCAGCCAGCCCTTCGGAGAACTTGCCGGTATCGCTAAATTGTGGAGCGATGGCAATCTTTCCTGTCGTATCGATATAGGCATACGTGCCCCCCCCGATGCTCACGGCGGCCAGCCCTTCGGAGAAGTCGAAAGCCAAAGGAAACTGCGGAGTAACGACGATTGTCCCCGTTTTGTCGATGTAACCATAGCCGTCCAGGCCCACAAGCGCCAGTTGATCGATGAATGGATGCGCATAAGGAAAGCGCGGCGCAATGACGAACTTTCCAGTGGTGTCTATGTATCCGGCTTTGTGATCGATGGTCACGACTGCCAGGTGTTCGTGGAAGTTCAAGGCATAATCGAACTGTGGAGCAATCACGAAATTCCCGGTTTTGTCGATGTAGCCCCACTTCTCGCCGACTTTCACCGCCGCAAGTTGTTCATGGAAGCCAAACGCCTGAGTGAACCGCTGCTTGATGACAAACTTTCCCGTCTTATCGATGAAGCCAAACTTTTCGTTCAACCATACCAGAGCCATTTGCTCGTAGAAGCTGTCAGCAGCATCGAACTGCGGAGGGATCACGAACTTGCCGGTTCTGTCTATGAAGCCGTACTTACCGCCAAGCTCGACGGCTGCAAGGTCTTCGGAAAAGCCGGCAGCAGACTCGAACCGTGGCGAGATGATGAAGTTCCCCGTCTTATCGATATATCCCCACTTGCCATCAAAAATGCTGCCGACCATAACAGATATTAGCGGCTCGGCTGGTTGAGGTGCCGCGCTGTTTGCCGTTTCGGCACGGAGCCGGCAGGCGCAGATGACTAGAAAAATAGTGGTCAACAGAACGGCAGCCCTACGTCGCACGCAAAGCACCTCCTTTAATCTCGCGCTTAGCGAACATGGCGACCACACGCCGCCCGTGTACGGTGCCGCCCGGCTGGTGAGCGGTCCAGCCGCCATCCACAACGAGACGGTGGCAGCGGCATTTCTAGCCAATCAAAGCGCCAAAGATGCTGTTGTACAAGTCTTCGCCGAAACTCGTCTGCAACGGCTTTCCTTCGATCAATTTGAATGTCCGGGCTCCGTCGGCTTGTCGTTCGGCTCGCAGGAACAGGACGTTTCCCTGGTTCCTCTCATAGAAGCCATGCGCCAATTCATAAAGATGCGTCACGCAAACAATCTTGACCCGATTATCCAATAAAGCCGACACGATCTGCCGCGCGATCTCCGAGCCTTCGCGCTCGTTGGTCGCCGCAAACGATTCATTGAACAGGATCATGGGATGTGAAGTGATATGGTCGACGATATCGCTCATCCGGCTGAGCTCTTCATCGAGCTTTCCACTTTTCATGCTGGTGTCTTCTTCCCGTTTGTAATGCGTGAAAAGGCCGTCGCAGACACTGGAACAGAAAGAATCAGCCGGCACGAACATCCCGCATTGCATCATCAACTGAGCCAAGCCGACGCTGCGAAGAAAAGTCGATTTGCCGCCCTGGTTGGCGCCCGTCACGATCACCAGGTCTTGCTTGTCGGCATTCGCATCGTTGCCGACCACGCGTTGGTCCAGGCTCAACGCCAGACAGACATCGTATATCCCGCGAAACGACAGTCGGTGCTCCTCGGCCGCCGCTGGCAAGGGAAAGCACGTGGGCTCCCCCTTCCTGGCAAGCTGCTCGTGCAGGTTCACACAACCGACGTAGAACGCCAGTTCTGTCCGCAGCATGTCGAAAAAGCTGCGCACATGATCCTTCGATTGGGTGAGCGCAATGGCAACGAGGCTAATCCCCCGGTCTCGCAGTTCCGCGAGCGCCTTGGCGCCGCTTTCATCGCGAGGATGGAGTGTGAATTCAAAAACCGGCGGCCGCCGCCCGAATCGCCGCGCCAGCCACTCCCATCTGAAGAGCTGCTTCAGCCACTCCGTGACGAGCCATGTCAGCCACTCCCACCTTCGGTGGTGCGGTTGGCGAAGGATATGGAGGACATAATTTGTGCCCTTGTTGCCCTTGCCCAATCCGGCGCTGAGCAACACACCATTGCGGAACTTCAACTGCTCCAAGTGATACCGGACACGGAAGAAGTACTCGTCACTAAGCTCTCTTTGCAACGTCGCAAAGAAAGCCGTCCAGCCCTCCGAAACGAATTTGTCGGCATGCGAATCGGCGATCTTCCTTAGCTTCTTGACCATGCCTAGGAACATCTCCAACAATTCTATCGATCCCCGTAGTAACCATTCGGGATGTCGCCAGAGACTGAAGTAATAGTGCTTCTTCTCCTTTTCCATTGCCTCGACGGCGACAGCGTAAAGCTCCCGGACCACGGCAGGATGGTTCAGGCAATCTTGCAGAATCTTCTGGCGATATCGGATCGTCGCAAGATCATTATCCAAGCCCGACAAGATAACGTTTCTTGCCACCTCGAAGACAAATTTGTCGCCCCGCGCCATCGCGTTGAACAAGGTGTTCAGCGCCAAGTCTTTGGTGAGCGCTTCCTCGTTCCACGGCAACGGCCGCTGTAGGTCGATGTCTTGATCGCGATGCAGGAGATGCGCCTTCATGAGTCGATGCGTTCCTTGATCATGGTGTGGGTGAGCCGGTACTTCTCGGCGATTGACATTGCGTAGGCGAGACCGTCCGCGGACCGTCTGATGATCTTGTAGGTTCGCAGCGCAGGATTCTCGGGGACGACCGTGCTGACCATGCTCACGGTCTGCTCACCCAGCGACGCCAACTCATCGACGAACGTCACCCAAAGGCACAACAGGTCCAATGCCGTGAGCTTCGCTGCGATGTTCTTGCTCAGGACGATGGAGTCCCTCAACGTGGTGGACGTGAAAATCTCGTTCATGATGATGATGCTGTTCGGCGTGGCGCGATCGAGGATTTGGTGAACCCTGACGAGATCGTCTTGGAGCTTGCCACGGAGATTGTTGATGTTTTCTTCTCTTTCGAAATGCGTGAAGAGATTGTCAAAAAGAAACAATTGCGCTCGCGTACCGGGGACGGGACAGCCCAGGCTCGCGAGATAATGCAACTGGCCGAAGGCACGGGCGAAGGTCGTCTTACCACCTTGGTTTGGACCAGATACGACGATCATGCGCTCCCGGTCCCTGAGTTGAAAGTCGTTGCAAACAACGGCAGCACGTTCGGGGATGAGCTTGCCGGCCAGGGCCAGATCGAAGCCTTGATAGTTGTAAACTTCCTTGCATCCCTGGACGACGCGCGGATAACAGAAATTCAATCCCGCTTTTTTGAAGCGGGCGACATGCTCCAGATAGGCGACATAGAATTGGATTTCTCTGTCGAAGGTGACGACCGTGTTGTCCTGAAAATCTTTACTTGCTGTGTAGTAATTTTCGAGTGCTGAAAATATCTCTGGGTACAACTGGGCCACCAGAGCCAGTATCTCGGCTTCTACGTTGTTCATTTCCGGTGAGTCGATAAACTTGAAGGTGTAATCTTTGACGCCCCCCTGTTTGAATCTCTCGAATGTCGCCTCGACCTCCGCGCTGTAATTGGGCTCGCCGCCGAAGTGGCGGACTTGGACGTGGGGACTATTGATGAGAACGGTGTAATGTATTGCTGAGAGATCGGCCGCGAGCTTTTTCGTTTGCTCAAGAAGCGAGGTGAAGCGCTCGGATGCGGCATACCAGGTCACATATTCTCTGAACGCCAAAAGACCGCGGGATGTGAATTCTGTAACGGACAAGTCATGAACCAGGCGGGTCACGGCATCGCAATAAATGTCCACCGCGTCAAGAAACCAGCGCTCTTTTTGGAGCTTGTAGTAGAGCTTGTCGGCTTGGGCGAGATGTTTGCGCATCGCGCGCATGTTTTCGGCAAAGGCCTTGATGTTGTCGAACAGGCGGATACTTTCGAGATCCTGCATGATTTCGTGGCGCCAGGTAATGGCGTCAACGTCGCGCAAGGACGCATAAAAGAAGGGGTTTAGATTGTATTCCTCTTTGCCCGCCACAATCGCAGCGATGATCTGATCGAGATTGAGATCAACGAAAAAATCGGGCGCGGTGAGCTGCTCGTCTGGAACACGGTCTGCTGCGCTTTGAAAGAGGATGCCTTGAAACTTCATCGGGTGCCCCCTGGACAACCGTGAAAAAATGCGTCCGTCCTGCAGCGTACGCGTGAACAGCAGGCGGGAGGTACTCCAGCACGCTGCGGCGATGCCCCCGCTCTCTGATCAGCGGTCATGATGGTCATCACAGAGCCGTTGCGCTACTCGTGGCAAGGGACCTGATTTCAGCCTCAAGTGCATCCAGACGCGCCAAGGCATTGTCTACGGCTGCAGCGCCTTCCGCTTGCAGGGTGCGCGCATGGTCTAGTGCGCGTTCGGCCACCGCGGTGACTTCCCGCAAAAGGATGCGAATTTCGGTTTCCAGCCAGTGCCGGCTTTCCATGACTCGGTTGTCCACATCACTGCGAACACGCGCGCTATTCCATTCGAGCAACTGATTCAGGAACTGCTGCGCGTCGCGTTGGAACGGACCATATGCTCCAACCGCACCCAGTGCAAGGTCGGCGATCAGGCGAAAAGGCGATGCCGGCGCCGCGATACGCTCGAGCAGGTTGAAGTGGAACTCGGAACGCGCTCTGAACCCTTTTTCCGGGTCGAGGGCGCGCGGAAGTTGCGCCAGTTCCGGTACGCCAGTCGTGGCCAGTCTGTTGAGAAACTCATTGGCGAACTCAATGAAGCGCTTAGCAACGGCCCTGTAAGCTCGCTCTGCATCGTGCTCTTCACGCTCAAGCCATGGCAGCAGCCGCTCCTTTGCCATTTGCTGGGCGGCGTGCATCAGCTCGCGACGGAATGCAGGTCCATTTTTGCGCGGCAAGCTGTGGAACACCTTGTCGAGCTCTTTTTGCGCTTCCGGCTGCATCTTTGCCAGGAACTCTCGCCGGCGGTCGCCAAACATGTCTGAAAGATGGTGCTGCTCGGCTGTGAAAAGGTAGCCAAGTTCGCGCATGGATATCTCGGCCTGGGCGCGCGTTTCGCGCAATTGAGCGATCCGGCGCTGCGACTCCTCGACCGGGCGCCGCAAGGCTTGCCGTTCTTCGGCAATGATCCGAAGCAGTTGCTCCGCGGTGCGCGTCAAAGCGCGCTGTGCCGATTCGCGCACCAGGTTGCTTCCAGAATTCTCAACCAGCTCTTGCAGGGCCGCAACCAGCTTGCTCCAGCCGCGTCCGGAGCCGCGATTCTCAATCTGTTCCACGGCGCTGGTTTCGAACATCACCGGAACCGGCCGCTTCAGCCGCTTTTCAAGCACGCGACGCGCAAACGCCGTTGCCGTAGCCAACTCGCCCGGACCCACGCGGTCGGCCTTGTTGAGCACGAACAATAAGTTGCTGACCTGCTTCGCGACGGTCTCGACAATGGCAAGCTCTTCGCCGGAAATGGGCGGATCAGCGCCGATGACAATCATCGCGGCATCGATGTGCGGGATGAAATCGTTGGTGGCGGCGGTATTGCCGGCGAATACCGAGCCGAGCCCAGGCGTGTCGACAAAACACATGCCGGAGGCGAGCAGGGAGCTGGGAAAAAAGACTTCCACACCCGCCACCGCTTTCGTATTCTCCGGGTTCTTGTCTTCGGAGACATACTCATCCAGCTTGTCCAGCGGGACAGCGGACCAGCCCTCGGATTGAAAACGTATCCGCGCCCGGGGGTGGTCGCCATGGCGAATGACGGTTGGCACGGTGGTGACCGGCACTACTCCCGCGGGAAGAATCGAAGCGCCAATCAGGGCGTTGATCAGCGTCGACTTGCCCCGCTTGAACTGACCAACGCAAGCGACATAGAACCGGCCTTCCGCAACCCGCTCGGCCACGGAGCGAGCATCGCCGGAGGTGTGCTCCGCGCCAAACTCGTCGGCAATAGCAGCCAGCCGCAGGAGTACGGCGTCGCCTGCCAGCCGCTGGCCCTCATCGTCAGCTATTGAATCGGATTGCGTAGACATTCTTAGCTCAGTAGACCTCAAGCTGCCAATACTCGTTTTCCGACGCCTATCTACTCCGAGTTCGCGGCTGCACACCGAAGCCGAAAGTCGATATAAAGCGGCGAGACTATGATGTGATCCTCAAGACGATACTTCGACGTCGTTGCCATGTCGATCATGCTCGCGATCGCTCCCGGATTGCCCTCGCTGAACTCAACGAGACGGGTAAGAAAATCGTCGAGGTTTTCTGCGCGGAGCTTAAGATCTTCCGCAGACAGCTTGGCAAATCCCTGGGCCGTCTCAGGATCGAAGTTCTTGATTGCGAGTTTGTCGGCGCGGTCTGCGAATAGCGGGGCGACAAACCCAGCATCTTCCATATGCGCAGACCTCGCTACGGCAACTACGGGGACGGAACAGGAGATCATTAATTCATGAACCATCGCGGCGAAGGAATGCGAGGGACGATGCAGGTGATCGAGAACAACCATGTACTTCGCCCCGCGCAGAACACTTAGGACAATTCCCTTGAGCGAAACAGCCGTCTTTTGCCGGATGGCCTCCGCCGGGCGACCGCCCAGCTTGCGGAGGATCACCGTGTCCTTCTTCTGCGCCAGAACCTCGGCCAGGCTGCGAAATACCGCTTGCGAACTGCTTGACTGCGCACAGTACAAAACGTGAGGAAAGTCTGGCATGACGTGTTCAAGAAGCAACGTCTTCCCGACGCCTGACGGTCCGTGGAGCAAGACAGACTTGCGGACTGCAAACCGCTTGCGCAGGGCGTCAATCTCTTCTTCTCGATGAAAGACAGCCGTCATCTTTGGATCGCTTTCATTTCGGCGTGCCACGCTGGAGCACGTATCGATGCAGTTGCTGGGCGGACGCATGGAGCTGCTGTACCAGTTCATTCAAATATGCCGCACCAGCTTTGGACATAGGCCCGTAACCTCGCATCTTGTCCGGACTGAGCTCCTCGATAGCGATCTCGATGAAGGTCATGGTCGCGTGGATAGAATGCGATGCTGGGATTTTCGCTCTCTCTGAAACGATGTCCTGCTCCGCAGCTATTCGGAGAAGATCCGCGCGCATGCGGCGGATGTAATCGTCGATTGTGTCGTGTTGTAAGGGCGAAAGATCGTCAAAATACTTAGGGAAAGCCGACCCTGATTGGGAACTGCTCAATACGCCTTCGATTTCGCCTAGCAGCTTATCAATGTGCTGACAGGAAACAAGCAGAGCCCGAAGCTGGTATTCGTTCAGCGAAGGATCGGGGTGTTCACTTGCCCGCATTGTTTCTGCCCTGCACGGACAATCGCATAAAGCGATCGGCGACTTGTCCATTCTGTTAGACGGAGCCTGTGCGCAGGACCGTCGCCAGATCTCGCTGGATGTCGGCAGGCACGGGCATGCCTTGGATGCGCTCTAAAGTACGCTCCAAGTCATAGGAAAACTGTTTCAGTTCGAAATGCCCGTCCTGCCACACCGCGTAACAGGCGTCTGGCTTGCCGGTCTTCGGTTGCCCCAGGCTGCCTGGGTTGACCACGGTTGTTTGCCCCACCCGTTTAATGAATGGCGTATGCGTGTGGCCAACCAGAAGATAGTCGGCCTGGATTGTTCGCACCTCTTGCTGCCATTTGTCCGAGCCCTCTGGGCAATACCCAAAAAGCGGATCGGAGGGGATGGCATGGCACAAGAGGAAGCGCTTACCGTCATGTTCCAGGATTCTCGTCTTGGGTAGGCCACGAAGAAATTCTTTAGCTTCTTCATCCAGCTCAGCACTGCTGACCTGCATAGTGGCGCTGGCCATGGCGTGATAGCGAGGGTTGCAGCGCGGGTCCACGTCAAATCCTACCGCATTGTCGTGATTGCCACGGACCACAGCGGCTGCATGGCCACGCACAAAATTCACGACTTCGGAGGGCTGCGGTCCATAGTTCACGAGGTCTCCGAGCACCCAAAGCTCATCGCCAGACTCCGGGAGCGCGGAGAGCGCATCGAAGTTGCCATGCAAGTCTGAAATGATGACGATTTTCATCGCGCCTCACTTCACCACCATCACCGGGCAATGTGCATAGCGAAGCACGCGTTCCGATACCGACCCCAGGATCATCTTTTGGAACAGCGACGTTCCTCTGCGACCGACGATGATCAGATCGAAATGCTCCTCCTCGGCGCGGTGAATAAGCTGCTCTCCGGGGTGGCCGACGGCAAAATCGGTTTCGATGGTCACGCCTTGGTCTTGCGCGCGTTCGACAACCTTCTTCAGGCCGGCTTCGAAATGTTCTCGCGCATCGTCCAGGGCCGCCTCCAGCTCCACCGATGTTGGCGGTTCGGGAGGACGCGCCACCGCCAGAGCCAATACGTATGCGTCATGACATCGGGCAATCGATATGGCGGCATCGACCGCCTTTTCGGACTGTTCGGACCCGTCGTAGCCGATCAAAATTTTTTGAAAACGCGTATGTCTCCTGTGCTCCATAGCGCCTCCTAGTCTGCGTCTGCATCTGCGAGCACTTCTGACGGCAGAGCCTGTGCTTGCTTTGTGGTTTTCGCGGCCTTCGGTAGCA
The DNA here is from genome assembly GCA_050015355.1 of Candidatus Korobacteraceae bacterium. GTDB lineage: Bacteria > Acidobacteriota > Terriglobia > Terriglobales > Acidobacteriaceae > CAWBRT01. Next base: position 21,682 of record JBEKBO010000073.1, read on the forward strand.
AATGCCTCGGCATGAAAAACGCATTCGCGATAACGGTCGGGATAACGGCACTACCGATCACGGTTGCGACCAAGAACGAATACTGAGCTTCCGTAATGATGTTGTGGTTCAATCCAAACAATGCCGAAATGGTTCCGAACGTCAGGCCGGTGGACATCATCAATGTGTAATAGAGGCCCTCTTCCCGCTGATACTGAAAAGCCCTTACGGTGGGCAGCAGACCGACAATTTTTGAGAACATCTTGGCGAAGAACAATACAACGAAGACCAGCGGAGCGGCAAGCAACGCCGGAACCGAAACGAATGATCCTGCGCGGAGGAAGTAAAAGGGTGTCAGGAGTCCAAAGGTCAAGGTGCGCAAGCGGCGTACGAGAATGTGATCCTTGCCGATCGTGCCCGCCAGCACCATTCCGATCATATAAGCCGGTAACACGGCTTCGCTGCCCGCCCAAACAGCCAGTCCTCCCATGGCAAACAGCACGAACAGCAGATACTTCGCCTCCAGTTCGGACACTCGACCGCCATATTTGTGAAAGAACCTCGGAGTCACGAACGGCAGAGCGGCAAACACCAGGACAGAAACTACGACGAATATCAGCGTCTTCAGCGTGAAGGGCGAGAAGATCAAGCCGAGTGCGATGACGGTTCCGATGTCGTTTATGAAGCAAGATGCCAGAATGGCTTTGCCGAAATCAGTCTTGTTGAACCCGAGCTCTAGCATTACTGCGTAGACGACGGCAACTGATGTGGTACTCAGAGCGACTCCAGCCAACCAACTGGGACGTGCTCCCCAGTGGAGTACGTAGTGGGCAATGGCCGCGCAGCCAAGAAAAGGACCGAAAAAGCCCACGAGCCCCACAACCGTCGCCTCTTTCCATTTGGTGCGGAAAATCACGGGATCGAGTTCGGCGCCGGCAAGGAAAGTGAGGACAACGGCGCCTGCTCCCGCAAGGAAAGTAACCCAGCCAGCCTTTGCCCCAAGCCCGCCATGACCGATAAAAGCCATAATGACAAATTGAGCAACCGTCCCAACGACAATCTCCGTAAGCGCAGTTGAAATCTTGAACCAAATCGCAAGCAGCGTGGCGATGAGCGCCAAACCCACCCACAACGCGGCAAGTACCCACACGTTCTCCATTGAACGCAGCTCCTTGTTTGTAGTGGATCGTTGCCGGGAAACATGACTCCGCGACAAGAATCCCTGTCAGGAGTCATCATCTGTCCCGGCTTTTGGTGGGACAGCGGTTAAAGGCGAACTCCTTCACCCGCTCTTGAAATTAATATCTATTAAAATGCGCCGAAAAGTCAAGCAGATGCATGCTGACCCCGATCCGTCGATAAGGCCGATGTGGAAACTCAGGGGCTGACGAACAGCCGCACCAGTTGCGGTTGAGCAGGGTAGCGAGTCAGGGGCAGGAGTGGTTTTTTCTGCACCTACGAGG
>JBEKBO010000074.1:0-44215 GCA_050015355.1 Candidatus Korobacteraceae bacterium
AGCGGTACCGGAACCGGCGTCGGCAGCGGCAACGGTCCGGGGGTTGGGCCGGGTAGCGGCGGAGGCATCGGCGGCAGTGTTTACCACGTCGGCGGCGGTGTCCTGCCTCCCAAGGTGCTCTATGATCCCGATCCGGACTACTCGGAGGCGGCACGCAGAGCCAAGTACCAGGGGACGGTGGTTCTGTGGGTAATCGTTGGCGCAGACGGCCGCCCGCGCGAGATCAGCGTGCGGCGCTCCCTGGGAATGGGTCTCGATGAGAAAGCCGTCGAAGCCGTGCGCCGCTGGAAATTCGATCCCGCCAAGAAGGACGGCCAAGCGGTCGCCGTGCAGATCAGCATCGAGGTCAACTTCCGGCTTTATTGAGCCTGCCGCGGATTGAGTGGCTTGCGGCCTGGAGCGACCCTTTTGCGAACCGGGCCTAGCGAACCTCTCGCTTAAGTTTGCGTGCGATGGGTGCGACCTTACTGCTGGCGGCGTTCGCCCACTCGCTGCCGCGTTGCATCCAACCCTCCGCCTGATCGCTCCATTCTTCCAGCGTGTCACGCGCATCTTCGTAGCGGCGGCGAAGCCCCTTGCGAACCTGCTTGCCGGTTTTGGGAGTCAACATAGCCGCCACCAGCGAACCGACGCCGATCCCGATCAGCAGGAGAATCAGCCCCGTGGGCACACCGCGCCTGTTGGTTTCAGAGATGCTGTGATCATCAAAGTTGCGATTCTCGTCCATAAGAACCTCGTCTTCAGATATTGGCGGCGCCATTCGGCTCTCCTCCTGCTCCGCCGGAACCTCGTAGCTTAGAAAAACCGGCGCGTCGAACTGTTGCCAGGGTTTTAAACTTTTCCGCCAAAACCGCAATCGCCACGTGAATACCCGTTGCTGAGGTTCCCAAAGCGGAGTCTCGCAAGGTAAAATTGATTGTTCGTCTCTCCGCTACGTGCCTCCCGCCCTGGTAGGGTGAAAATGGAGTGTGTTGTGTTGCGCGTCATGAGGCTAAAGATCCCTGGTTCATCACCCCAATTTCACAAGGAGCACCTTACACCGCCATGGCAATTCCGGCCACACAGCTACGTCCCGGCATGATCATCAAGCACAACAACGATTTGCATTCGGTGTTCAGCGTCGAACACCGCACACCGGGCAATCTGCGCGCTTTCATCCAGGCAAGGCTGCGCAACCTCCGCACCGGAGCCATGTTCGAACATCGCTTCCGTTCCGGCGACGCGCTCGAAAAAGTTACTGTCGACCAGGTCAAGATGGAATTCCTCTACAACGACGGCGACGACTACTACTTCATGGACATCGAAAACTATGAGCAGACCCCGCTCAAGCACGACACCCTCGGCGATGCAGTCGAATACCTGACGGCAAATCTGCAGATCATCGTCGAATTCTTCGACGGCAAGCCCGTGGGCATCGAGCTGCCGCAGACGGTGGAGCTCAAAGTGGTGGAAACCGAGCCCGGCTTGAAATCGGCAACGGCCAGCAGCGTGACCAAGCCCGCCAAGACCGAAACCGGGCTCGTCGTCTACGTGCCGCCGTTCATCAACGAGGGCGACAAGATCAAGGTCGATACTTCCGATGGCGCATATCTGTCCCGAGCGTGATAACTTCCACCGCACTACGCGCATAAGCGGCGCGTCGTGGGGACCCCGGCCCGCGACAGGCTGAGTTGACTGTCCGGGGAAAGTGATCTGTGTTCAAATAGAAGCTGTTTCATAACTCGGCTTTGAAGGGGCATGGCTGAAGCTGCGCCGTTTCCTGACCGCATATTCTCCGGCTTTAGCCGCTGAGGGACGCCGTTGGTTCCGGTCCAAAATGAGTTATGAAATAGCTTGTAGAGCTACGTTTATGGGAAGCACGATCGAAACACGCCGTTATGTCGTCAGTGGACGCGTGCAGGGCGTTGGGTTTCGCTGGTTCGTCGAACGCGAAGCGCATGCGCTAGGTTTGGCGGGCTGGGTTCGCAACCGCAGCGACGGCAGTGTCGAGGTGCTTGCCTCCGGCACGCGCGATCAGCTCCGCTTGTTCTACGATAAGTTGAAGCAGGGCCCGCGCGCCGCCCGCGTCGACGATATCGAGGTCGAAGAAGCGGCGCCGCTCAAGGATCTGCACACTTTCCGAATCGAAGGAGTTTGGTAAGGAATGCCGCAACCGAAAATGGCCATGGACTGCGAACCGCTCAAGAAGCTCATCCGCGAGGTCCCCGATTTTCCCAAGCCGGGGATTCTCTTCTACGACATCACCACGCTGCTCAAGGACCGGCTCGGATTCGCGCAGCTTATCGATTCCCTGACCGCCTACTATCTGGAAAAGGACATCGATCTGGTGCTTGGCATCGAGGCCCGCGGATTCATCTTCGGGCCGGCGCTCGCCTACCGCCTCAACGCCGGATTCGTGCCCGTACGCAAGCCGAAAAAACTGCCGGCCGAAACCGTCCGCTGGACCTACCAGCTTGAGTATGGCCAGGACACGCTGGAAATGCACAAGGACGCCATCAAGCCCGGCCAGCGCATCCTGATCGTTGATGACCTGCTCGCCACCGGCGGCACAGCCGTCGCCACGGCCGAATTGGCCAAGTCGCTGGGCGCCGAGATCACCGGCCTCGCCTTTGTGGTCGAGCTGGACTTCCTGAAAGGCCGCGAACGCCTGAAGGGATACGACGTTCACACGCTGCTGCACTACGACAAGTAAGCACCGCGCGGGCAGGTGAAAGTCATTTCACAGCGTTGCGAACGAGCGGAGCAGTTCGTACTGATTTCTTCAATTGTTCGACGGTGCCCCACATCTCTACTCTTCTCTTAACGGTGCCCCACATCTGCTGCGGTTAGCAGATGTGGGTCTATGCGTTGCGTTTCTTTCCGAGCCACGGATTTTCACGGCATGCGCGTGATGCAGAACTGTTCATCATGGCCGAGCACTTCGGCCTTCGACAGCTTACCGCTGGCCACGGCCAGAATTTCCTGGTAGATTTCCTCGCCAACCTCTTGCAGTGATTTCTCGCCGGTGATGACCGCGCCGGCGTTGATGTCGATGTTCTCTTTCATCCGTTGGAAGGTGCGCGGATTGCCGGTAATCTTGATCACCGGCACGCCGGGGAACCCGGAGGGCGTGCCTCTGCCGGTCGGGAAGCAGACGATCTGCGCGCCCGCCGCAGCCTGTCCCGTGGTGACTTCGCCGTCGTGGCCCGGGCCGTCGAGCAGCAGCAGGCCCTTCTTCGTAGGCGTATCGCCATAGGCAAAGACTTCGACGAACTGCGCGTTTCCGGACTTCTTCATTCCGCCCAGCGATTTTTCCACCACCGAGGAAAGTCCGCCGTCATAGTTGCCCGTCGAGATCAGATTCTTTCGCTTTTCGTTGCTGGAGTGACGCGTTTGCTGCTTGAGCCGCTCTTCCATGTTGCGGATCACCCGCAGGATATCGGCGGCCACCTGTTCGTTGATGGCGCGGCGAGCCAGGATGTGTTCCGTGCCCAGCAGTTCGGTCAGCTCCGTCAGGATGGAAGAACCGCCCTGCGCCACCAGCTTATCGGAGGCGATGCCGAGCGCGGGATTGGCCACCAGGCCCGAGGTCGTATCCGAGCCGCCGCAGTTCAGGCCGATCATCAGTTCGCTGACGTCAGCCTCCACCCGCCGCTCTTGCGAGACGGCCTGCTGCATCTTGCGGGCATGGCGGGTACCGATGTCGATGGCCTTGATGGAATCTCCTTCGTCCTGAATGACCACCATCTCCACCATTTTGCCGGTTGGCGCGATGCCTTCGAATAACTCGCGCGGCGTGAATCGTTCGCATCCCAGGCCAACGACGACTACCCCCGCGAAGTTCGGATTACGGCCGATCCCGATCAACGTTTTGGCGGTGATCTCAAGGTCCTCGCCCACCTGGCTGCATCCGACGGGATGGCTGAAATGCACCGTGCCCGGAACGCTCTCCGCAATGCGCTGCGCCACCTTGGCCGAGCAGAAGACCGAGGGAATGATGGCGATCAGGTTGCGCACTCCAACACTGCCGTTTTCCCTTTTGAAGCCGAGAAATTTGTCTCCCATTGCCTACATTCCCCTCTCGCAATACATGTTGTGGATGTGAATCCACGCGCCCTTTTTGATTGCGACCTTCATTTTGCCAATCTCTTCGCCGTATTTGTAAACAGGCGCATTCGCCGCCAGGTCGGTGAGCGCGAACTTGTGGCCGAAGGGAATTTTTTCGATGACGGTTGCTTCGTACTTCTTGCCGCCGTCCTCGGCCACCGTGCAAGTGTCGCCGGCGGCCAGATCGGTCAAGGCGATCGCCACGTTATCCTTCTGGTCGAGTACGAGTGCAGTTTTTCCTGCCGTCAGGTCGCTGAGTTCTTTCACGTTTCACACCCCGCCCTTCAAATTAGACCAGTTTCGGAGGTCCTGATGGATTCCAACGCACGGCTACCTTGCTCGCGGACGACGCCGCAACCCGGAGCCCCCAACCTGCGCCGTAGTTGCGCATGTTGGGGTGGCAAGATCGTGCATCCGGTATTGGTGCTCTCTCTTTTTTAGCACCGGCGCTGTGGGAATTCAGCTAAAACGCGACGGATTCTCGCATTCTGGCAGGGTGCCACCGATTTGTCTTGTTTAATTACTCAAGAAATTGCGTCGCCCGCGGAATTACCGCCCTTCCCGCGGTTAGCACCAGTGAAAGGCCAGCGAAGCGCCGATGTTGGCGGGACCCACTGGCTCTCACTGTTGTGCGTTCGGCGGCGGCTCTTCGCGGACCAATAGATACTTATCTTTTTGCAGGTAGCTCTTACGCCGGAACCAGTCTTCCATGCGTTCCTTCAGCAGAGGCAACGGCACGCGCGTGCCGGCCTCAAGCAGGCCGTCGGCGAGCGGCAGGGTGTCATCGAACACCGGATCGTTAGTGAAATTGCGCATGGCAAAGCTATCCAGCCATTTCAAGGGAGCAGGCCGGCGCGCGTCGCCTTCCTCGTATTCCACGCGAATTCTGCGAGAAAACATGGCTAAGCCAGTTAACACCTATGGGACGAGCAAAGTCGCGAGCGAAAATCGGCTCAGACGAGGAACCGCGCTAGGCCCGGCATCATCCTTGTCATGGCAGCAGATGAAGGTACGATCCTCAACCCGGGCCACATCGGCCGGGGTCGAACGCACGTAGATGCTGTTGGGACGCTTATCGGGGTCGAGCGGAATCGCGACTCCGGCGTCAATCATCAGCCGCACCATCTCCTGGTACTCCCTATCCGAGCCGTCGCACCAGTAGACACGCTCGGGTTTGCAGAGGCGCGCCATCTCTTCCACCCATTGCAAAAGCTTCTGATTGTGCACTGTGTCGTCGCCGGCTGCCTCGACAGTTTCAATAAAGCTGGCCATAGAGCGTCTCCTCTGGGCGCACCACGAAATTGAAGCATGGAAATTTTCTGGATTCACCACCGCAACCGCTTCCCCCACGAAAGCGGCTGTCAGGCCCGGCAGACGAAAAGCTGCCGGCTACGGGGTCCTTCACCGGAAAGCCATGTATGCCGTGATCACAAGATTCCGGGCTGACATCGTCCGGCGGCCGCGAAACCCGTCTAACGGCCCCTTACCTGAGGCCAGTACTTTTGGCGTATTCGGCTTCGAGCGCCGCCAGGTATTCCAATGTTTCGGGAACGGTCAGCATATACATTTCCCGGCCGCTCTCCTCGCCGTTTTCGATGATCGTCTTGAGATAAAACCCGGCAATCTGAACGGCCATAGGATCGGTGATCACCTTGCCGTTGCGCCGGTGGTATTCACCCCAAGCCGGATGCGGCAGTGCAATCCAAACCGGCCGTCCATTGACCAGAAACTTCACGTCGACTGCGTCGGCATGACGCGTGGCAATAGCCACGATCACGGCCTGAAAGACGCAGCGCACTTGCTCGCCCGTCCAGTGTTCTTTGGCTTGGAAATCGCTGTACATTGGCAAAAACTATAATCCGGCGGCATCCATCACGGCAACCTGCTCACTTGTTTTAGATGCAGGTCGGCCGCAAAGAAGCAAAAAGCAAAGAAGCAAAAATGATCTAGAATCCAAGCGGTGGCCCGCAAAACTCAAGGCATATCTCATGCTGGCCCGCAAGCGGGGCCCCCAGCGACGGATGCTTCTGCCGTTGCTGGGGTGGAGACCGCGCCAGCCAAACCGGCGAAGTCCCCTCCCGGGCAAAAACCCGGCAAGGAAGCTTCGGCTATCAAGACCCAGAGGGCACGTCGCGATTCCGACGGACGGAAGCGCGCTCCCAAGCGTGGCGGCGTCGAGGTGCTCACGGTCGCGAACTGGGCTCGATCGTCATGGCTGGTGCACGGCTTCAGCACGCGGCAAGGCGGCGTCAGCTCCGAGTACGGAGGCCGGGCGCTGAATTTGGGACCCACCCGCGAAGACACACCGGAGAACATAGCGCGCAATCGCGAACTATTTTTCGGCAAACTAGGAGCCATCGATGCCAAAGGCCGTCCCTGGCCCGTCATCACCGTCAGCCAGATCCATTCGGCGATCATTCACCGCGTTGAACAAGAAGCTGTCCAGCCACTGAGGGGCGACGGGCTGATCACCAGCAAGCCCGGCATCCTGCTCGGCATCAAGGTCGCCGACTGTCTGCCCGTACTCCTCGCCGATCCCGAGCGGCGCGCCGTAGGCGCTTTCCATGCCGGATGGCGCGGCACTGCGCGACGGATCGTCGAGAAGGGCGTTGGCGAAATGCGCAAACACTTCGGCAGCGATCCGGCGAAGTTGCTTGCCGCCATTGGTCCGGGCATCGGTAGCTGCTGCTATGAGATTGGCGATGAGGTCGAGCGCGAGTTCGAGTCGCAGTTTGCCTACTGGCAGGAACTGTTCGAAGATGTCTTCGACTCATGGTCGCTGCACGCGCGCTATCCGCTGTTGTTCCTCAACCAGCGCGCCCCCGGACACGGCGACCCGGCGGTTTCGCGCCGCCTCAACCTGGTGAAGGCCAACCTGCTGCAACTGCGCGATGCCGGCGTAGCGGAGCAGAACACCTCGAATCTGGGTCTCTGCACCTCGTGCCGCACAGACCTCTTTTTCTCCTATCGCAAAGAGCATGTCACGGGGCGCATGATGGCCGTCGTGGGAATCAGGCCGTAACGGAATCCAATTCCGGGTAGCGGCCGCAAAAAAAGGCACGCCCAAGCCGTGCCTTTGGAATGGGTGGGTGCCCGTACCCCGTAGCCATCGACCTGCACGGGGTACCTTTCGCGAAGCCGGTCTAATTCGTTCCGTTCACGGTGCGCAGCTTGCCCCGCATGAAGTGGTAGGGAGGCCAAGGGCCGCTGATTGAAATCTCGCAGTTCTTCAACTGCCGCGTCGCGGTGTTGTAGCGGTTCTGATATTTCTGCAGGGAAGTCGCCTCGATCAAGTGTGCAATGTCGATCACCAGTCCGGCGTCGACGCGCTTGCAACTGGTCTCGTGCTCCAGTGGGGCAAGCAACTTGTTCACCTGCACGGAAACCGCGCGCGCCTTGGTCTGGCGCTCGCGATCGCGAGTGGCAATTACATGCAGCCGTTCGAGGTATTGGCCGCCAGTCCGCACCGGAAGCGCTTGCAGAACCACTTCTGGAACGGTGCCGTCCTCCCTCATCGTCACCTTGATATGCATCTCTGCCTTGCCGCGCAGCCGCTCAAGGCTCTCATGAAAAGTCTTGCGATTGGCCCGCACGGCGTGCCGCAGCGCGTCGTCGGTTTCGAAAACGGTTGCGAAACGGAAAGGCAGCACGGTTGCGTGCCGGAAGCACTCGCTCACCACCCGCGCGTGTTCCACGACAGCCTGCTGATCCAATGGAAGGTTGCGATCATAGGCACTCACCAGAACCACGAACTCGCCGGTAGGAAAACCCATGACAGGCGAAGAGTTGATACCACGCAGTTGCTCAAACTGAAAGGGACGTCGAACCCGACTTTGTTGCACCGAACCCTGCTCGGTAATGCAGTACGCATACCACGTCATTTCCATGTCTCCAGAGAACCCGGGCGAGTGGAGATAGCGCCGCGGAATGGGGATGATGCCGTAAACTGAAAGAAGATATCCCGGAATGAAAGAAGGGGACGGAGACAGCTCCTGAATGATCCTGGACGATCATGTCGATAGCGACCCAAAAATATCCTACTTCTTCTTGGGAGCTAATAGCAACACAGTTGCACGCCGAAAGTGCTTCCCAATGCGGCTTTGGGCTACAAAGCCTTCGGCCAAGCCGTTTGCCTCGGACCTTAGACTCGAATAGCTAGATTATTCACTCAAGTTTTCATGATGATTCGCGGATAAACGGCGCCATAGAATCGCCCTCTCTGCACCTGAGTAGTTTAAGAACGAATCATGTGTACCCCGGAACCGGCTCTATCGGATGTGCCATCCGCGAAGGTGGTGCTGCCGCTCACTTTTCCAGGCACGTCCTCTGGTTGCCGGGCGATTCCGGCAATCTCCGGCAATCGTGGGGCCGCTCTCCGATGGCCGAACGGGCCGTGCTTTTGCGCGGCAGGCCAATAGCAGGAATTCACCTTTGAGGGCGCTCTGCCGGCAAATCGGCAGAGTTGACCATACGAAACGCACCTACTCGCATCTAAGATTGAACTAACGCAGGACTGTGTTCCGGTCCTGAACATGGCAGCTTGTCTGCCGCGAGCACTTATGACATCTGACTCCCAGACCGCGAATTCCTCTTCACCCGAACAGTTCGTGGTCCAGGTGTTCTCGGAGTTCAGCCGCGAGACGGTGCAGCGCCGCTGGCACGCCATCAACGTCATCGTGCGAATGAGCATGCTGGCCGGTCTCGAATTGCAATTGGAGCCCGCCTTGAATCTCGTCTGCGACATGGCGAGCGAGATCATCCCTTATGAGCGCGGCCTGGTTTTTTTCTGGGATGAAGAGCAACAGCAGATGCATTTGCGGGTCACGCGCAACCTGGAAGCTTCCGACCAGGAGACTTTTGCCCGCGGCAATCTGCTCAATTTGTGGACCGCGAAGTTCCAGCGGCCCATGATCGTTCCGCGAGGCGCGCACGAGCAGGTCGATGTGCTGCTCGACGCCGTTGGAGCCGAATCGGTTCTAATCCTGCCGCTGTTCGTGCGCACGCGCGTTCTGGGCTCGATGCAGCTATTCGGGTCGAGCCGCACCAGCTTTAGTGAAGAAGACGCGCAGTTGCTGTGGATCCTGTCGCTGGTGGTGGAGAATCTGTTGACGCGCGATTTCGCCAATGAGGCGCTGATCAAGTTTGCCTTCACCGATTTTTTGACCGGCATGAAAACGCGCGGCTACTTCGAAACGCAGCTCGAGCGTGAAATGAAGCGCGCCGAGCGCAGCCGGGGTCCGCTGGCGCTGGTCATGATCGACATCGATCATTTCAAGATCCTCAACGACACTCATGGCCACCACGTCGGCGACGTACTTCTGCGGGATGTCTCGTCGGTCCTGATGAAGGACATGCGCCAGATCGATACGGTCGCGCGCTACGGTGGCGAGGAATTCGTGCTCATTCTTCCGGAAACGAACAGCGTGGGCGCGTATCGAGTGGCGCAGCGGCTGCGAAAGGCGGTTGAATCGGCGCGCTTCTTCGCCGGCTCGCCCTCGGATGTCGTGAAGCTGACCATCAGCATGGGAATCGCAGTGTTCCCGCAAGACGCGCAGTTCAAGCGCGACCTGATTGAAGCCGCCGATGCCGCCCTTTATGAAGCCAAACGCAGCGGCCGCAACCGCGTCGTCCTTTGCTCGGACCTGGACCGGAAGACGGAGGTCTCGTGACGCCCCGATCCGCCCTGGCGGCTCCGGCCGCGATCAGCGACAGCGACGGCTACCTCGATTCGCACGGGAAATGCGACCGTGCGGCGCCGCGCCCTCAACTGCGCGCATGGAAGGCGCTGCACGCCTGTAACGCCTACGAACCCATCAGCTCCGTCGTCGAGGCCCAGAGTTCGTCCGGCATGTTGCCCGATGTGGTAACTCCGTACGGCCCGCCTGTGCCCGGGGTGGGATCGCTGTTGCAGGTGTGGAAAAGCGTCAGGAACTGGCGGCGCATGCTGCTGGAAAGCCCCGCCGCCGCAAGTTGCGAGATCGTGCACGCACACTGCTTTCCCGCGGGGATGGCAGCGGTCCGGAAATTCCCTGCGGTCGTTTACGAACTGGAACAGTTCATTGAAGACCAGTGCGGGCATCCGGCTCGGGCTGGGCGCCGGCGGAGCGCGCGCATTTTGAAGGCAGCGGAGCGGTTCGTGCTCTCGCGCTCGGCGGCCGTAGTCGTGCGAACCCAAAGCGTCCGCCAGGAGCTGCTGCAGCGAGGAGCTGCCGCTGAGCACATTTTCGTGATTCCGCGTCCTCTGCCGACAGCCGAAATCGAGGGCGCACGAATCCTTCCGCTGTGCAGATACGAATCCCGCGATGACGCCTTCGGCGTTTTCTCGACGCTCAATGTTGGGAGGAGCTGGCAGGCCTGGCTCGGCGAGTTGCTGGCGGCGGCGCGGGCGGCCAGGCTGAAAATTCCGAAGTTGGCGCTTCACGTTGAAATCGACGAGAGTCTTCGCCGGGAGGCGTCGCGTCTGGTGTCGCAGTTCGGACCAGAGTTCGACGTTCGGCTCGTGGACAAGTTGGCGGCGGCGCAGGCGATGTCAGCCTGCTCGTTGGTGGTGGCTGGAGCTGCGCTGCAACCCGGCGTGACGCCGGTGGAGAATGCCCTGGCACTGGCGGCGTTGCGCGAAGCGAAGCCGCTGCTGGCCGCCGATCTTGTTTGCAATCGTGATGTCAGCGCCAACGGTTCCGGATGTATCTGGTTCGCTGCGGGCGATGTCGCCGACCTGGGGAGACGAATCGTGTTTCTCGCCTCCGATACCGCCTTCCGCAATGCTCTGGTTGCCAGCGGAAATCTCTACTGGCGCCAGACGCGCGCCCCGGCCCGCATTGCCGAACAATACGACGCTGTCTACTGGCACGCTTTCGTCCGTGGGCGCGCGGGAAAATGGCACACGCCAACCGTAAGCTGGCAGCCCTCGCATGCGGCTATTTGACGCGCCGCTCTGGATGCCCGGACTCATCATCCGGGGATCGCGTCGGCTTAAGAGATAGTCGCTATCTCCGCCTGGTTTTCTTCTTGGCGACTGCGGGGGCGGCCTTGGCTTTCGACCCCTTGCCGGCGGTGGTTTTCACGGCAGGTTTCGGTGCGGATTTCTTCGTGGCAGGCGGCGCTGGCTTTACGCTAACGGGCTTCGCGCTCACGGTGAGCGGGGTTTTCACGGCCGGTTTCACGGCAGATTTCTTCGCAACAGGTTTCTGAGTACCTTCGGAACGCGACTTGGCTCCGGCTTTCGCCTTCTCTGGGACTGATGGTGGTGGCGCCGCGGGTGGGGTCGGCTGGGGAGCCTCGGCACGTTCAACCGGCGGGCGAGGCTGCACGGGAGATGCGCCTGGTGCGCGAACTCCCAACTGGCGAAGCACAGCGCCGCGCATCTGCTCGACTGGAGCAGGTTTTCCGGTCCAGATCTCGAACTGGCGCGCACCCTGGTAGACAAACATCTCCACGCCACTGATGGCAGGGATGCCCTGCGCCCGGGCCATCTGGAGCAGCCGTGTTTCGGCCGGGTTGTATACCAGGTCGAAGACGCACCGCACCGACTTCAGTTCCTTTTCGCTAAGTGGCGACTCCACCGTACCTCCCATTCCAACCGGGGTCGTGTTGATCGCCACGGCGAACTGCATCTTCGGCAGGTCGCTGCGCCTCACGGTGTTGACTTCGAATTGCTTGGCCAGTCTCTGTGCGTTGGCCGGCGTGCGATTCAGGATGTAAACGTTCGCGCCTCGTTGTTTGAGCGCGTAGACCGCCGAGCGCGCCGCCCCTCCCGCGCCAATCACCAGCGCATCGGCGCCAGTCAGGGTTAGCTGGGCCTCCAGCGGGGCAAGAATGCCCTGTATGTCCGTGTTGAACCCGATCAGTTGCCCGTCCTGACTGCGCACTACCGTGTTGCAGGAGCCGGTTGCCGACGTAAGCTGTTCAGACCGGTCGAGCAACGGCAGGATCTGTTCCTTGAACGGCATGGTGACGCTAAGCCCGTGAATGGGAATCTCGCGCACGCAGGCCAACAGGTCGTCCAGCGACTCGACCAGCAGCGGCAAGTAAACGGCATTGACGTTTTCCCGCCGCATGGCAGTATTGATAAGCACGGGCGACAGCGAATGTCGCACTGGATTGGCGGCGACTCCGTATATCCGTGTCGCGGCGTCGAGCTGATCGACGCGATACGTTTCCTGCATTTCACGGGCTGTAATCTGCCCTTCCGCGGTTGGCTCCCCGTGGTTTGGGGCAGCGAAGGTAAAGGCAGCCCCGGCGCGAACACTCAGCACGCGGCTGATCGCCCCCTGTTCGCCCATGCAGATTCCCAACATGGCATGGTCGTCTTTATGTTTCTGCAGGAACTTCAACATTTCCACGTTGTCGTGCAGCGACGTGGCCGTGGTGACCACCTTGTAAAAATCTGGTGAGAATGCCGCTATGCGCTCGAAATTCTTTTCGAGGCCTTTCGTTTGTCTGAAATCATGGAACGAAAGAAGCAGCGAGGCTTTTGAACGCAGCCGCTCAAACTCGGCGCTCTTCAAAGCCTCCGCGCTTTCCACTTCGAGGTCGAGTATCTGGCATCCGGCCCCGGCCGCTTTGATCAGCACGTCGATTTCAGCGCTCAGGGAACCGCGAAACTTCCCTCCGTTTGCCGCCCGGCGGCAGGTCGCGACGCCTATGGCATCCGGACGGTACTCGAAGAAGCGCTTCAGGCCAGGAATGGCGCTGATCGGGTTTTTCAGGTAATCGAGCCTGAATTCCAGAAAGTTGTTCTCGCGAACCTGCAGGTCAGCCTGGTAGAAAAGATCACTTGGTTCGGTGGCGCTCAGGCAGACGCAGACCTTAGGCAGGCGAAGCCGCAACATCCGGCTGGCTAATTGGTTTGGCGAGACACTCATTTCGGGGGAATGGTACAGATGCACCGCGCCAGTTGCAACCCCATAGAGGGTTTTCACCGTGAATTCGTGTCCCCCCGTACCAGTGCGGTTAATACGATGACCAATCGTTACTTGAACAGCCGTCAAGCCTCTGGTAGCGTTCGGCTGGCTAGGTCTGTCCGGCCGACTCGACGTCTTTCGCCAGAGCCGGAATTTGCCAACACTTTTGTGCTAGCAGGCGAGTCAGTCCAGAAGCTCCCAGGCCATGCACGGCAACGTGCCTGCCTGTGGCGGAGGTGATTATGAGATGGCAGGCAATCTTGCTGGTGCTTTGGGCTAGCGTGGGCGTGGCGCAACAGAACTTGCCGGCCGCGCAGTCTGCTGGTAGTTCGGGGGCTGGGTCTGTTCTGGGCTTTAGTTACCAAACCAGCTACAAAGACGTCTATTGTGCCGGGTTCATCAGCCGTGAGCGCTTCCGAACCGGCCGAGCGGTCCAGGGTGGAAGCCGCTCGCCCGAGGTGGGCCACTTTACCGCGAAGGAAACAGTCTTTCTAGCCGGCTCCGGCTACGAGGTAGGGAGCCGCTACGCCATCGTGCGCGACATCCGCGACCCGAATCACTATGAGTACTTCAAGGGGCAGTATAAACAACTTGATCGGCTCGGACACCTCTATGCCGAGTTGGGCCAACTGAGAATCGATCACATCGAGAATGGCTATGCGCTTGCCACCATTGAGGCGAGTTGCCAGCCAATCATGGTCGGCGACGTGGTGATTCCTTTCCGCGATAAAGGCAGTTTTGCCGCGCAGCCCCGGACTACGCCCTTTCAGGTATTTGGCGTCACCCTGCCCCGGCGGCATGGCATGATTGTGATGTCCAGCGAATTCGACAACGTCTTTGGCCTGCACAAGATCGTCTACATCAACCTCGGCTCCAGGGCTGGACTGAAACCGGGAGACTATCTGCGGATCAGCAGAACTTACGATCCCAACAAGATGCCCGAAGAAAACAGGCTCACGATGGATAGTCCCGGCTACGACCCGACGCAACGTCATCGGTTGACCGTCTCGCCAAGGTCAATGAAGAACTGGCCCGTGAAAGGCTTGGGAGAGCTGATGGTAATCTCGGCGACTTCGGATACCGCGACCTGCATAGTCACCATGGCCCTGGAAAACCTGCAAAGTGGGGACTTCGTCGCGCCGGAGGATGAGCGCTGAAAGGCGTGCTATCGGAGGTTGGCGAGTGACTCGCTGGGCTGGTTCTCGCCGAATACCTCAGCCGTAAAGGCTTCCAAGCGGGCGCCGCGCTTCCACGCATCCGGCGGCAGGTTGGCTTTGCGGCAGATCTCCGAGAGGAATTTCTCGCGGTCCCAGCCCCACTCCAGCGGAACCTGGGGCAGCAGCAGACCGCGCGCATGTCCAAGGGTCACAATCAACCCGTGGCGGCCCACCTCAACTTCCTCCGGCTCGATTGGAGCCAGCGGCGAGAGCACGCTGATTTCGATCTGTAGCTCCGGAAGCTCGTCAATCGTGACTGGGGTAAAGCGCGGATCACGAAACGCGGCTGCGGCCGCGGTATCGGCAATCGTGCGGTAAAGCGGATACAGCGGCATGACGTAACCGATGCAGCCGCGCAACCCTCCGCATCGGTGCAAGGTGGTAAATGCCCCACGCAGCTCGGCGAGGTGCGAGGACGGAGGAGAAGTGTCCAGTTCCTCTTTGCGCAATTCAGCGGCGATCGTCCGATGCGCCAGGCGCAGCAGCAGCTTCCGCTCTTCGTCGGAGTACTCGTTCATCGACCATTTCTCAGTTGTCAGCTTCCAGTTTCCGGCTGGGCGTCGGAAGCGGGATCAGTAGCCAGGACCTGCTAGACCAGATTCGCGGAAGGTAGCTTTTGCGAATCTTCTAGATTGCCGGGACATCCTTGTCTTTGCGGCGATTAAGGACAAAAACGCGGCGGCGCTGCCGTTTTTGAGTCGCCGTCTTGTCGATCTTGGCCCAAAATGCGATGAAATAGTCGGCTGCCGACACCAGCGAAAGTGCGACCATGAACCAGGTAGCCGTCCGCGCAATAATCTCAACCGGCAGGATAAATGGCCCGACCGTCCAATAAGTCCAGCGATGGGCAAGGATAACAGCCACCACCGAGACGATCTGCACGAACATTTTGAACTTGCCCAGATCGCTCGCCTGGATCGTGAACCCTTCCTGCGCCGCGATGGCCCGCAAGCCGCTCACCAGGAACTCTCTGCCTATGACCACCACCGCCATCCAGGCGGGAACGAGCCGGGGCGTGAACTGCACGAGTGAGATGAATGCCGCGGCAATCAGCAGCTTGTCCGCCAGCGGATCGAGCAGCATTCCCGCGGTAGTGACCTGCTTCCGCTTTCTCGCCAGGTACCCGTCCAAGCCATCCGTAATGGAGGCCAGGATGAACACGGCGGAGGCGGCCAGTTCCTGCTCTCCGTGCGACCCCCGGAAACGATGGCTCGCCAGCACCCATATCAAGAAAGGGACACAAAAGATACGGGTAAGCGTGATGTAGTTCGGGAGATTCACGGTTGTGACCAACGAAGGGGCACAATACACCGTCCCCTCCACCAAGTCACGATTATGCGCTCTCCGCTTGATGAAAGCAACGATGCCGAAGCAGACGCGGGCGGCCTTTTGGCCGCCCGCAACTTACAACTCATGGCCCTTCGCTCACGCGTAAATGCCGCGTTGCCGGATCACAAAAGCAACCCGGTCAATCGCTAACATATAGCTGGCGGTACGGTTGTCGACCGCATGTTTTTCCGCGTAGCGGGTTACATCATTGAACGAGTCGACCATGATTTGCCCGAGTCGCTCATTCACCATCGCTTCGGTCCAGAAATAGCCCTGGCGATCCTGTACCCATTCGAAGTAGGAGGTCGTAACGCCACCGGCGTTGGCGAGAATATCGGGGACGATGAACACTCCCTTCTCGCCAAGGATCTTGTCGGCGTTGGTGGTGGTCGGCCCATTGGCTCCCTCCACCAGGATCTTTGCCTTCACCCTGTCGGCGTTCTTGCTGGTGATCACGTTTTCAGTCGCCGCGGGAATCAAAACTTCACAATCGGTGACCAGCAGTTCCACGGGATCGTACTTCTCAGCGCCCGGGAATCCATGAATCGTGTGGTTCTTCTGGTGGTACTCCCAGAGAGCGTCGAGATCGATGCCGTGCTTGTTGTAAATCCCGCCGTCCCATTCGGCGATGCCGACGATCGTGTATCCGTGCTGGAACATCAGGTGGGCCGCGTTGGAGCCCACGTTGCCAAAGCCTTGCACAATCACGCGAGTGGAGTCGCGATCCATGCCGAGTTTCTTCAGCGCCTGGTCGGTCACCACCATCACCCCGCGGCCGGTAGCCTCGCGACGTCCGCGCGATCCGCCGATGGCAATCGGTTTGCCGGTAACGCAGGCCGTCACCGTCTGCCGCATGTGCATGGAATAGGTATCCATCATCCACGCCATGGTCTGCTCGTTGGTGTTCACATCGGGTGCGGGAACGTCTTTCTCGGGTCCGAGGAATTCGATCAGCTCTGACATGTAACGCCGGGTCATACGTTCCAATTCGTTCTGCGACATCTTTTTCGGATCGCAAATAATGCCGCCCTTGGCGCCGCCGAAGGGAATGTTCACTACCGCGCACTTCCAAGTCATCCAGGCGGCCAGGGCGCGCACTTCGTCGAGGTTCACTTCCGGCGAATAGCGGAGACCGCCCTTGGCGGGGCCGCGGGCTGTCGAGTGCTGGACGCGATAACCGGTAAAGAGCTCCATGCGCCCGTCGTCCATCAACACCGGGATGTGAACGATGATCTCGCGGCTCGGCTGACTCAGGATCTTCCAGAGGCCTTTGTCAAGATTGAGTTTGGTGGCAGCGTATTCAAAGCGTGCTGCCTGTGCTTCCCAGGGGTTTGTTTCCTGCATTTCCTGTTCAAGTGCTGTAGTCATGGGATCTCCGAAGTCGCCCGCGTCGAGTGCGGATGTCAGCGCAAAGCCTGGTGCGCCGCGCATTCCCTGGGTGGTTCAGGAAAATGTGCCGCGGCCCTTAACCGGAACCTGTCCAGAAAACTCTTCCGCCAGCCTCGAACGCTGGAGCGCAGCTCCTTTTCGGGACTGACAAAGTATAAGCGCGGCTGGGGCGGCTGACAACGGGATTGGAGCGGCTGCCCGGCTTCCGTTTTCGTAGCGAACCGCGCTCTCCGCGGGGAACCGAAATGGATATGCTCAGAGCTGCAACACCAACCCCTCGCTGGCTGCCGTCACGCGAGGAAAGTGCTGCTGTGCTTCTTTGACGATCTCGTCGATGCGATCGTCGGAGTGATCCGGATCATGGTGATAGAGCACGAGGTGCTTGACATCGCTTTCCTTGGCGATGCTGATGCCTTCGCGCCAATGGCTGTGTCCCCAGCCGCGTCTTCGCGCCTCATATTCCTCGGGCAGGTATTGCGCGTCGTAGATCAGCACGTCGGCGCCCTGGGCGAGTTTGCGTATGGCCTTATCGAAGACCGGATCGCCCGGTTCGTTATCGGTGGCGTAGACCACGACGGAGTCGCCGCTGGTGATGCGAAAGCCGAGGCATCCCTGCGGATGGTTCAGCCACAGCGAATCGATCACGCAATCATCAAACGAGATGCGGCCTTCGCCGATGTCGTAAAAGTTGCGGTGAGCCGCCATCTCGGCCATATTCACCGGAAAATAAGGATCGGCCATCTGATTTTCGATGGTAGCCCTGAGGCCGCCGCCGCGGTTGCTGGAGTGGAAGAAGAAAAAGCTATCGGGATTCTCATACAGTGGAGCGAAGAATGGTATGCCCTGAATGTGATCCCAGTGAAAATGCGAAAGAAAGATATGGGCATACAGCGGAGCGTTCACGAATTCCTTTAGCAGGCTCTTGCCGAGAATGCGGAACCCCGTGCCGCAGTCAAAGACATAAATATGGCCGTTCACTCGAATTTCGACGCAAGACGTATTACCCCCATAGCGCAGGTTTTCGAGCTGCGGAGTGGGAGTTGATCCTCTTACGCCCCAGAACTTGAGCTCCATGGGCTCTCTTTCCATGCTTCCCGCCGTCCGCGCATGCCGCGGCAGACAACCGTGCACGCGCGAAGACGCCGCGAAGTCGCCGTCAGTATAAGCCGTTTTGCTCCGCAAACGTCAACGAACTTAAGTCAACGAACTTACGTCCGCGCCGTTTTGACACAGATTCCTGCAAAGGAGTTGCGGGAAACTGTCGCCGGGGAGATTTGGATGGTAGGATCAAGGCTTCCGTGGGACGAATGCTATCAACTCCGTCTTGCGCGAGGCTCTCATGCACATCACGTTCGATAACATCATCGATTCCGGCGACAGCTCCATCTATGACGTGCGCTCGAAGGCGCCCGGGGCCAGCGGCACTCTGCCGCTCACGGCTGAGATGCTGCGTTCGCGGCCCTCCGGCGACCTGTTTGGCTGGGCCATGAACGTCGGCATGGGCTGGGCTCCCGAGCAGATGGGCGGCAAAGAGATCCTCATCCTGAGCACGCACGGCGGCGTGCGCAATCCCGATGGCTCGGCCGTGGCGCTCGGCTATCACACCGGCCATTGGGAAGTGGGCTTGCTCGTCCAGGCAGCCGCTCACGAGTTGAAAGCGTTGCAGGCGGTGCCATTCGCGGGGGCGTGCACGGATCCGTGCGACGGGCGTACCAACGGCACCACGGGGATGTTCGACAGCCTCGCCTATCGTAACGATGCCGCCACGGTCTTCCGGCGGCTCATCCGCTCGCTGCCCACGCGCAGCGGCGTGATTGGCGTGGCCACCTGCGATAAAGGGCTGCCTGCAATGATGATGGCGCTGGCAGCCATGCACGATCTGCCGTGCGTGCTGGTGCCGGGCGGAGTTACCTTGCAGGCCGAAAACGCCGAAGATGCCGGGCGCGTGCAGTCCGTGGGCGCCCGTTTTGCGCATCAGCAGATTACGCTCGAATATGCCGCCGAAAACCTGTGTCACACGTGCGCCACTCCAGGCGGCGGATGCCAGTTCCTGGGGACTGCGGCCACTTCGCAAGTGGTTGGCGAGGCTCTGGGTCTGTCGCTCACGCACTCCGCGCTTTCCCCCTCGGGACACCCCATCTGGCTTGACCTGGCGCGGCGTTCGGCACGCGCCATCCTGGCGCTGGAGGCGCGCGGCATTACCACCCGCAACATCCTGACGGACGCCTCCATTCGCAACGCCATGGTCGTGCATGCGGCTTTCGGCGGATCGACCAACCTCATCCTCCATCTGCCGGCCATTGCCCATGCGGCCAAGCTCAAGCGTCCAAAAGTTGAGGACTGGACCGAGGTGAACCGCCAGGTGCCGCGTCTGGTAGACGTCCTGCCGAACGGTCCGAGCATGCACCCCACCGTGCAGGTGTTTCTCGCCGGCGGGGTTCCGGAGGTCATGCTGCACCTCCGTCGTGCCGGGCTGCTCGAGGTGCACGCGCTCACCGCCAGCGGCACTACCCTGGGCGAAATGCTCGACTGGTGGGAGCAGTCGGAGCGCCGTCAACGGCTTCGCCAGGTACTGCGCGACCGCGACGGCATCGACCCTGACCACGTCATCATGGACCCGGATAGCGCCACCAGGCGCGGCCTGACTTCCACGGTCACTTTCCCGCTAGGGAATCTCGCGCCCGGCGGCTCGGTCATCAAGAGCACGGCAATCGATCCGAGCGTGGTCGATGCCGACGGCGTCTACCGCAAGACCGGCGCGGCGCGCGTCTTCCGCTCGGAGGCGGACGCCATCGCGGCGATCAAGGACCCTGGACCAAAGGGAATCAAGCCGGGCGACATCGTCGTGCTGATCTGCCGCGGGCCGATGGGTTCGGGCATGGAGGAGATCTTCCAGGTCACCTCCGCTCTGCGATACCTTGATTTCGGCAAGCAGGTCGCCCTGCTGACCGACGCGCGCTTCAGCGGCGTTTCCACCGGCGCCTGCATTGGACATGTGACTCCGGAGGCGCTGGCTGGCGGGCCCATCGGGAAGGTGCTCGACGGCGACATGATCGAGATCGTCATCGACCGCGTGAAGCTGGAAGGTTCGGTCAACCTCGTGGGCATTGCCGGGAAGGTGTCCGGCGCGGAGGAAGGCACGCGCATTCTCGCCCAACGCCCGCTTCGCCCTGATCTTGCTCCCGATCCGCGACTGCCCGACGATTCCAGGCTTTGGGCCGCACTGCAGAACGCCAGCGGCGGAACCTGGGCGGGCTGCGTGTACGATGTCGATGCGATCGTCGAAGCGCTTGCCGCCGGACGCGCCGCCAAGAGAGACGAGTAGTCAGCCAGCCCCAGCACGCGCAACCACGGCGCGTGCCGGGGACCCCGAAGCTGGAGTTTGTGTTTCAATGATGGCAGTGATTTCGAAGGTATGGTTTCCGCTCGTTCTCGCTGCTGCGCTAGCCCCTGCGGCGCTCCAGGCCCAAGCTCCGGTTGGGGAACTCTTTGCCGGGGACGCATCCGTCCATGGTTCGGTAGTGCTGGCAGCCAGTGGAACCACTGTGCTGAGTGGGTCGCAGGTCAGTGCCGGTAAGAGCGCAGCCGTACTCAAACTGCAACGCGGTGGCGAGCTTCGCATCTGTCCGCGCACAAGCCTCAGCGTCAACACCTCTCCCACGGGCGGGGAACTCATGATCGGCTTCAATACCGGCGCGCTTGAATTGCACTACACGCTGGCCGCCGGAAGCGATACGGTGATGACACCCGATTTCCGCATCCAGATGATCGGGCCGGGCACATTCCACTTGGCGTTGGCCGCCGACTCCAGTGGCAGCACCTGCGTGCGTCCGCTGGAGGGCTCCGGAGCGGGAGTTATCGTCAGCGAAATCCTGGGCGGAGGCAGTTATCAGGTAGCGCCTGATACGGCCGTGACGTTTGCCCAGGGAAAGATTGCCGGCGCGAAAAAGGGTTCATTCGCCGGTTGCGGCTGTCCCGCTCCCCCAGGGCCGGCCTTGCCAGCCCCGGCCGTGAGCAGTGCCAGCCCCTCGCTGGTTTCACCGCCGCCCGAGCAGAAACCCCCGCGGGAAACCCACCTTGAAATGGAAACTCCCATGGTGTATGAGGGCGGATCGGCAGCGCCCGTCTACAGCGCCTCGCGGCTGTCGGCCGGGGCGGCCAATCGAGCGGCCTCGGAGAAGAAACAGGCGGCCGAGACAGCGGACCGGAAACCTCTCGTCCCGCCCGAGGCTTCAACGGCTGAACCAGCCAAATCCCCGACTGCGGCGCCTGCCGCTGAAAAGCCTGGCTTTTTTCGCCGCATCGGGCGCTTTTTCTCGAAAACTTTCGGAAACGGGTAGCGGCTTATGGCTGAAGGTCGTCGTTCACGCGGAATGCGTTGGGCGGTGTTTGGATCGGCTGCCTTTTTGCTGTTCATGGCGGCGCTGTTCGCAATCGCCTATTACAGTTTACGGCCGTCGTCCGACCACGCCTACACGGTCGACGGCTTCGGCGGAAAGATCGGCATTGTCGATCTGGAAGGTGTCATCCTCAACCCGAAGCAGACAATCGACGCACTGCACAAGTTCGCCGATGACAAATCGATTCTCGCCATCATCATCCATATCAATTCGCCGGGAGGCGGAGCGGCGGCTTCCGAGGAGATTTATCGCGAAGTCAAGCGCATTCGTGATGAGAAGCGCAAGCGCATCGTGGCCTCGATTTCAACCGTTGGCGCCAGCGGCGCTTACTATGTAGCTTCGGCGACCGACAAAATCTACTCGGATGAAGCCTCCATCGTCGGCAGCATTGGAGTGATTGCCGAGTGGTTCAATTACGAAGAGCTGGTGCGCTGGGCCAAGCTGCGGGCGATCGTCTTCAAGGCGGGAGAGTTCAAAGACACCGGCTCGCCGCTGCGCGAGATGACACCGGCGGAAAAGCAGTACTTCCAGGGACTCATCGACAACATGCACCAGCAGTTCATTCACTCTGTCGCGGAAGGCCGGCACATGCCCGAGGATGGCATCCGCTCCCTCGCCGTCGGCAAGGTCTGGACCGGCCAGCAGGCACTCGGCCTGAAGCTGATCGATCAGATCGGCGACTTCCAGACGGCGGTGAAGGAGACGGCGGATGCCGTGGGCATCCATGGCAAGCCGTCGCTCGTCCGCTATCGCAAACCGCGAGTGAACCTGCTCGACTTGTTGTTCGGCGATGTTTCCGAGTATCTGCCGGACGGGGCTAAGCTGCTGCAAACGAACGTCGGCTTCTACTATTTATGGAAATGAGGGCTTCTGGCGGCCGGCCGGGGCAAAGAATAGCAAATAAAAATAAATAATAGGGTCTGTGTCTCAGTTTTAATATCTTTCCCGGCATCTTTTCTTGCCAACTCATTGTAGAATTTGAGATTGTTATCCTGCGTAGCAGAATTTCGGGAAGGCAAAGTCTTTGAGCTACCGTCAACGGGATATTTCCAATGAGTGAAGCCGCGGAGAAGCGATCCATGACCAAAGCTGACTTAATCGAAGAAGTCTCGCGTCTTGCGGAGCTTACGCGCAAGGACAGCGAGGTGATTGTTGAGACCATCTTCGACAGTGTAGTGCGGGCCTTGCGGTCGGGAGACAAGATCGAGATTCGTGGCTTTGGCAGTTTCCGGACGCGGCAGCGCAAGCCCCGTGTCGGTCGTAATCCCAAGACCGGTGACCGGGTCGAGGTTCCGGCCAAGAAGATTCCTTTCTTCAAGCCCAGCAAGGAATTGAAAGATATGGTGAACAGCGCGGCGCAGCAGAGCACCGCGGTTGCCGCCGCCGTTAAGCGTGCTCCTGAAGGCGCCCAGAGTTGAAGGTCGGGCCTGCGCCCATTCCGCAGACCGCTGTCTGAATTGTCCTCGGTTGAATCCCATTCTTCTGGCCGCCCGAATTGGGCGGAGGTTTCTCTCTCCGCACTCGGGCAAAATTAGAGCGCAACTGAGGATGATGTATTCCAACCAGGTGCTGTCATGGCAAGCGAAGTCGAGCCACCTTTTGTTTTCAATTTCCAGACAAAAGGTTCCTCCACTTCGCCGCGCTTTGCGCGGCTCCGGTCGGAATGACATTCTTCAATTTTTTGATCCGGATACATCAATTCACATCAATTCTGGTTCTGCTCTAGAGCTATTGTTAGCACGTTGCGCCGGCGACAGTTTGCGTGGTGATCAAATGCGACGGCTACGGCCGTGCTGTGGTCGCTGAATTTCGCAGTGCCCCGACCTGCGCCGCGCCAGTGATAACTCTGCTTCAATAACCTCTCAATCTGCGAGATGATAGAGCAGCAGAGAGAAGGAAACATGGAAACAAACTCTTTTGATCCAGAGCGCGCCTTTCGGCTGGACGGCGAAGTTGCTATCGTGACCGGCGGTGCAAAAGGAATTGGCAGAGCCATCGCCAAGTGCTTTGCACGGGTCGGCGCACGCGTGGTCATTCTCGATTTCGACCAGGAAGCTTCGTTGGCGACCGCCGAGTCGATCGTGCAGGCGGGCGGGGCTGCCGAGGCAATCGCGCTGGATGTTACGAGCGAGAAAGAGGTCGATGAGGCATTCGCGAGCGTCTTCGCCAGGCATGGCCGGGTAGACGTTCTGGTGAACAGCGCGGGCAAAGCCATCCGCCGGCCCACGGTTGAACTGCCGCTGGAACTTTGGAACGAAGTGATGGAGACGAATGTGACGGGCATGTTCCTGTGCTGCCGGGCCGCCGCGCGCATCATGCTAAAGCAGCAGAGCGGACGCATCGTGAACATCGCCTCGATCATGGGATTCTCCGGAGGCGGTGTTTATCCCAACATCTCTTACCAGACGAGCAAGGGCGCGGTGGTCAACATGACGCGAGCGCTCGCCGTCGAGTGGGCGCGCTGCGGCATCCGTGTAAATGCCATCGCGCCGACATGGGTGCGGACAGACTTCATCAAGGCTATGTTGCAGAGCCCGGAGGTGATCGCCGAGATCGAGCGCATCACGCCGATGGGACGGATGGCCGAGCCTGAAGAGATGGCCGGCGCCGCATTGTTCCTGGCTACGCACGCATCAGACATGGTGACCGGCCACATCCTCGCCGTGGATGGCGGATACCTGGCGCAGTAGACACCGGCATCCGTGATTTCGGGTCCTTCATCGAAGAGAAGTGAAAGAAGTCACGAGCCGTTTCACGACCTGTTTTTGAAGGGGCGCGGCTTCAGCTTTCAGCCGCGCCGTTTCCTGGCAGCGGATTCTCCGGCTTCAGCCGCCGAGGGATTGCTGTTGAGTCCAATCCGAAATGAATGAAACAGCTTGTATCCTCTTTCCGCCTCAGGGGCGAAGACGATGGTTAAAGAGCATCACTACCAACTCACGACCACCTGGACCGGTAATCGCGGCAGCGGCACGTCCGATTACCGCGCTTACTCGCGTGATCACGAGATCACCGTACCAGGCGGCCAAAAGAGTGCGCCCATTCCGGGCAGCTCCGATCCTGCCTTTCTCGGCGAGGGCTCACGTTACAACCCGGAGGAGTTGCTGATCGCGGCGCTCTCCGCATGCCACATGTTGTGGGTGCTGCATCTTTGCGCCGAAGCGGGCATCGTGGTCACCTCATACCAAGATTCGCCCGTAGGCACGATGCGCGAAAACCAGGATGGCAGCGGCGAATTCACCGTGGTGGTATTGCGTCCGCGCATGGCGATCGCCGACCGCTCCAAAATCGAGCAGGCGCGGTATCTACATCACCGGGCGAACCAGATGTGTTTCATCGCGCGCTCGGTCAACTTCCAGGTGAGCCATGAGCCGGAGATCGTGGTCGAGTCCGTGGTTCCAGGATGACCGAGGTCCGGCGAGAGAACCTGCAGTCGGGTACGCATGTGACCGTTCAGCCCATCTGCGCATCAGTTCACCGCAAACGGCTTTCGCGCGGCCCCGGCGTTGCTATACTCTTGAACCACACGAGTTCGCCATGCTGAGACGCTACCAGGAATGGATGTACCGGTGGGAACACCGGCTGACCACGCGCGATACCAATCGCGTGGCGCGCCCATTCGAATGGGGCCTGGAGTGGAGCCGGCGCTGGCCGGGAGCCAACGGCGAAGCGCCCGCCGCTCCGCCAGACACGCAGCAGTTTTTCTTTGAATTGAACGAGAAACTCGTAGCCAACAGCGATGAGTTTTTTAGCTACGAAAAGCCCACGGACTTCCACCTCGAGCGGCTGCCGATACGCTTGTACGCCACGGGAAGCCACGCCAAGCCGGAAGATGAACTGCGGTTCGCCAACAAGACGGGGCTGTTCTTGCGCTTCACTTCGCCGGTGGAGTCGCTCTACCCGGAAAATAACATCATGAACGCGCGCTGGTTTCCGGCCCGTGGCCGCCGCGCCGTGATCGTGCTGCCGCAATGGAACGCCGATGCCGTCAGTCACAATGCGCTGTGCCGCATCTTTAACATGACCGGCATTGCGGCCCTGCGGATGTCCATGCCGTATCATGACGTTCGCATGCCGGCGGAGTTGCAGCGCGCCGACTACGCGGTTTCGGCGAACATGGGCCGCACCATCGACGCCGGGCGCCAGGCGGTCTGCGACATTCGCGCCTGCCTCGACTGGCTTGAATCCGAGGGCTATAGCGAATTTGGGATTATGGGTACCAGCCTGGGATCGTGCTACGCGTTCATCGCCAGTGCGCACGATGTCCGGCTCAAGATCAATGCCTTTAATCATGCCTCGACTTATTTCGGAGACGTGGTGTGGACAGGCCAATCGACGCGCCACGTGCGCGAAGGCGTCGAGCAGGTGCTCAACCAGGAAGGCTTGCGGCGCGCGCTGCTGGCGGTAAGCCCCATGGCATATTTCAATAAGTTTGCCCGCTGGCCCAAGAAGTCGCTGATGATCTACGCCAAGTACGATCTTACGTTTCTCCCCGAATTCTCTCGCCAGGCCGCCGGCGAGTTCGCGCGGCGCCAGCTCAATACCATCGTGCGCTGCCTGCCCTGCGGCCACTACACGCTGGGCGAGACTCCCTACAAATACATGGACGCATGGCATCTGTGCCGCTTTATGGCGCAGGCGTTTCGTTGAGAAGCTGCCTCTTGCCCTCTTTCGGATGTCATCCTGAGCGAAGCGAAGGATCTATGCATTTTTCCTGGGCCGAAATACACAGATTCTTCGCCTCCGCTGCGCTCCGGCTCAGAATGACAGCTCCATTAAGTTATTCGACTTGTGACGCACACTAGTAGGGCGAGAAACTCAGCGTTTTGGTCGCCTTCTCAACCCAGATGTGGGCTTTTTCGGCGCGCTGGTTCACCGTGACCACCACCACTACGCCGCTGGCGTCGCGGCCGGGAGGCTTGGCGGCTCCGTCGATGTGATAATTCTGGATAATGCCGTACTCTCCGCCGGGTCCCCAGTCGAGATAGAACGCGTCGAACGGGTAGCGCGCGTACTGCTGCGGATGCTGTTTCCAGCCGGGGTCGTTCATCCAGACGCTGTAAGCCTGCTCGTAATTCTTCGCCTGGAGCGCGGCAAAGAAGCCATCCACGCGGCGTTCCTCGGGCCAAAATCGCAGTAGCCACACCGTCGCGGCCAAGGTGAGAATGACAACCACGGCGGCAATGATTCGTATGCGCTTGCGGCGCTCGCGCAGCGGATCGTAGGGTTGGTGTTCGAACAGGGTTGTCGCCATTGCCTTTGGGCTTCCTCGCCAGCCGGCGGCTTATAACACTATAAACCCGAGACCGTCCGCAGCGTTGATTTCTGAAACTGCTCTAACAGGCTGCTGAAGAACTCGAACCGGCGTCTTTTGGGGTGTCATCCTGAGCGAAGCGAAGGATCTGCTGTTATTAAGAACAAAGCAGATCCTTCGGTCGCGCAAAGACGGCGCGACCTCAGGATGACACGCTTACGGGATTCTTCAGCCGCCTGCTAAAGTCCTATCCTGTAAGCCAACGTGCTTCCTATAACGTCCGTTTGAACAGCGCCGTTGCCATCAGCAGCATCGAGACTCCGAAGACCGTCAAGAAAAGCGCGTCGGGGAAAATGGCCGCAAAGCCGGCCTCTTTCAGCAGCACTCCTTTGAATCCGTGGACCGCGTAGGTGAACGGATCGACTCGCGCAATCGCCTGGAGCCATGCGGGAAAGGCATTGATCGGGTAGATGCTGCCGCTCGGGAAGAACAGCAGGGTGTTGAGGATGCCGAACATGGCGCGCGGCACCAGCGGGTCATCCACCCGCACCATCATCAGGAACATCATGGCGTTAAAGGCGATTGAAGTGGAGACGATGAGGATGAGCAGTTGTATGATGCTCCGCGGATCGAAGATGGTGCTCACTCCGGCCAGCAGCGAGCCGATGGTCGTGATGACCACGCCGGATAGCACTGCCTTGATCGAGCCCGCGGTGTTCAGTCCGAGGACGAGCTCGAGTTTGGTGATCGGGGTTACCAGGAATCCTTCGTGAACCCCGCGCGCCTTGTCGTCGATGTAGAGCATCCCTCCGCCGATCATCACCGAGACGAACATGGCCAGCGCAATCGAACCGGGCAGCAGATACTTCATGTACTCGACGTAGGGATAAAGCTCGACGATCTCCAGCGCGATGTCCTTCGGTATGCGCGATGGCACGGTGGGCGAGTTGAGCGCATCGGTGAGCTCCTGCATCTTCTGCTCGAGGCTGGAACTCATGAACTGGTCCGAGTTATCCACTACCAACCCAAGCCGTGGATGGTTCTGCTCGTAGAACTTGCTGGAGAACTGCGGCGGAATGATGACCGCGCCGTCCAGTCTGCCGGTGCGTACGTCTTCCTGCGCCCGCTTTTCATCGTTGTAGTAGACGGGTTTGAAGGTCCTGACGTTGGCGGCAACGGAGTCGAACGCCTCGCGGATGCGGAGCGCCTGGGTGCCGTGATCCTGATCGACCACGCCCATCCTGGCGTCGCGAATCTTGCCGCCAAAGGCATTGCCGAGCACGATCAACTGCACCAGCGGAAACACCATCGAAGCCAGCATCAGCGCCGGCGAGCGAAAGAATTTCCGCAACTCGCGTTCAACAATCGCAAGCATCCTGTTCATGGCCGCATCCCCGGCCTGTCGGGCATGACAAAACCGAAGGCCTTTACCTGCTCATCCCGGAGCTGGCGCCCGGTGTAGTGAACAAAGACGTCGTCCAGCGTGGTGTTCTGCACGCTTAGAGACTTCATCGCAACGCCCGCTTCGACCGCCATGGAAACCAGGTGAGTCGTCGTGTTAGAGCCGTTGTCGGAGAGCACGCGATACATGCCGGCACTCTGCGCCTGCACGCTGGTCACGTGCGGCAACTGGTGCAACTTCTGCTCCCAGCCGTCCGGAGCGCCAGTGAACTGCACTTCGATGACGTTTGTTCCCGGAACGTTCTCCTTGAGCGCCTGTGGCGAGTCAAGTGCCACCAGCTTGCCGTGATCCACGATTGCGATGCGGTCGCACAAGCGGTCGGCCTCGTCCATGTAATGCGTGGTGATCAGTATGGTGAGCTGCCGCCGGCTCTTGAGATTGTTCAGCATCTCCCAGACCGCTACCCGCGAAACCGGGTCGAGCCCAGTGGTAGGTTCATCGAGGAAGAAGATTTTCGGACTGTGCACCAGCCCGCGCGCGATTTCCGCCCTGCGGCGCATGCCGCCGGAGAGTGTCTTGGTTTGCGCTCCGCGCCATTTCGTCAGATCCACGGCTTCCAGCAGCTCATCCACGTTGTGTTTGCGCTGCGCGGCCGGCACGCCGTAGAGCTTGGCGTAGATGTTCATGTTTTCTTCCACCGTCAGATCGATATCGCTGGTCATCGCCTGCGGAATCACGCCCATTGCGCGCCGGGCCGCATCGGGGTCGGTTTGCACGTCAAATCCGTTGATAAACGCTTTGCCCGCGGTGATCGGAATGAGCGTGGTCATCATGCGGATGAGGGTGCTCTTGCCCGCGCCATTCGGTCCCAGCAGTCCGAAGATTTCGCCGTCCTTGACGCTGAAAGAGACGCCGTCCACGGCCGTGAAATCGCCATACTTCTTGGTGATGTTCTCGACCACGATAGCGTCGGCGCGTTCGCGGTGGCCGGGGTCGTGTCCTGAACGCTTGAACCACGAAGTCATCGCCATCACGGAGTCACCAATTTGCTCTTGGGCAGCAGCACCTCGGCGGTCATGCCGGGAACGTACTGCATACCTGGGTTGTCGATCAGCAGCTTGATCTGCACGGTCTTGATGTCGCGCTTGCGACGGCTCACGTCGCGCTGGGTTGCAAAGTCGCCTTCGGCCGCTTTGGCAATCACCTTGCCTTGTATGCGCGCTCCGCTTGGCATGCGGACGGTGAGCGCATCGCCCAACTTGATGCCATCGGCGTAGGTCTCCGGCACGGCCGCATAAACCCAGGTTTGCGTGAGGTCCACGATCGTCGCGATCGGCGTGCCAACGTTTACCACTTCGCCCTGGCGCGCGGCTCGCACGTTCACCATTCCGCTGATCGGAGCGAATATCTTCGTATAGCCGAGTTGCACTTCCACCTGCGCCAGTTGCGCCTGGGCGTTGCGGGCCTGCTCGCGCGTTTCCACGATGTTGTGGGCGGCGGCCGTGCCCTGGTTGGTGCGGGCGATGGCGGCCTCGAGCGCCGCTTCGGCGGCGGCCACCTGGTCGGTCGCGGTCTGCACGTTAGCTTGCTGCGCGCGCAAGGAATTTACCGCGCGGTCGCGGTCCTGCTGCGACATTACGCCTTGATCGGCCAGCGCGACTGTCCTGCGGGTATCGGCCTCTTGCAGATCGCGGTTGGCGATGGCTGCGTTCAGAGAGGACCGAGCGGCGCGCAGCGCTGCCCGGGAATTGGCCACCTGGTTGGTGGTGTCGCCCTGAGTGCTGGCAGCCGTAGCGCTGGACTCGGATATCTTTGTCCGCAAACTTGCCAGAGTGGCTGCCGCCGCGTTGCGCATCGCAAGATACTCCGCGCTATCGACGGTGGCTACCAGGTCGCCGGCTTTCACGTTCTGGCCTTCGTCGACGTTCAGCGTCTCCAGACGCCCGACGACCTTGGAACTGACGATGACCTGATTGGCGTCAACCGTACCGATCAAAACCACGTCCGTCGTGCGGTCGGTGGAGACAAAGTAGTAAGCCAGCGCAATCAGCAGCAGGGCGCTCAGCAGAATGACGAATCGCTTCTTCTGGTTCACTTTCGGTTGCCTCGAATCGGTTGCCGGCTTTCACCCGGCGTGTGCCGCGGTGCGGATGCCGGCATAGCGGGCTCGGCGACGATGCTGGCCGCCAGGCGGATGCCTTCGTCGCGATTGCTGAAGATGGAAGCGGCGATGAAGTCCAGCGTGGCGGCGCGGCGCTCGGCGACCGAGTCGGGCATGCGATCCTTTGTCTGGTTCATGGCTTCCCTCACCGGGGCGCTCAGCACGTGAAACACATTGACTCCAACAATGGAAAGCATCAGGTGACCCGGATCAACCGGCCTGAGCTGGCGCTCGGCGATGCCCCGGCGGATGATCGCCGTCACCTCCCTCATCAAGGGAGCGAAGAACGATTCGACCAGCCGCGGCAGGTGCTTGGAGGCGCCGCGACTCGCACGCATCATCTCGTACTGCACCAGGCGCGGATAACAGTCCTGGCCGGAGACGTAATCGAAGTGCTGGCGGGCAAAGCGCAGGATCTTTTCGCCGGGAGCCAGCTCGCTGTCCAGAATTCTCTTGAGCCCCTCGAAACGCGCGCTGAAGACGTCATCGAGCACCGCGCCGTAGAGCGACTCCTTGTTACGGAAGTAATAGTAGAGAAGAGCCTTGTTCACGCCCGCGGAACGCGCGATGGAGTCCGTGCGGGCTCCATCGACGCCCAGTTCGGCGAATTCGCGCATGGCGGCTTCCAGTATCGCCCGGCGGCTATGCTTGGCGTTCCTGTGCGCCCGGCCTGGAATGGGGACTGCTTCCATCATTTAACTAACCAGTTAGTTAGTATACCGCAGGCCTCCCAGGGAAGACAATCGCCGTTGGCTTTCCGCCCATGCATAAACAAGAAGCTGCATCATAGCTTGTGTTTCGGCCTGCCTTGGCGGTTCGTCGAAGCTCACAATGGTTACATGACGGTAACCAGCTAGCCGGGAAGTGGGGTATTTTCTGCCCTATTGGGCCGATTTTGCATTGTGCCGATCTTGAACCAGACACCGCAGCAATCTTGCCTGAAAGTGGATTTTTTTTGCCAACTTTCGGAACTGATCTACAATACGCCAAGCTGTTTTCGGCATCTAACTACCCAGATGAGGCGGGGAGCGCTCCTTCTGCGGAAGATAGTCACTCTCCAAGGAAGATCATTACTGCTGCTCGAAGGCGAGGTAGCTGAACAGGCGAAGGTTAGAGTTTAGTAAACAGAGAATTCTAGTAAACGAAGAATTAGAGATCGCCATTCCGCAGTCAGTATTTGGTGGGTACGTTTTTAAGATTGAGACGAGAGTGCCGGTTTGGAAGCTGAGTTGCCAAGCAGAATAGTTGGCCGTTCGGAGGACCCCTGGGATGTTAGTTACGCCCAAGACCAGAGTGCTGGTGGTAGATGACGACAGCACGATGGCGAAGTTTCTAAGTTCGTATCTGGCGCGCCGCGATTTCGAAGTTTCCACGGCTAGCACGGGCGAAGAAGCCATCCGCGTGTTTCGCGTCTACGACCCAAGCCTGGTGTTGCTGGACATGTCGATGCCAGGCGTGGACGGCATCAATACCCTGGAGCGTATCAAGCAGATCAAGCCGGAAGTCTCCGTCATCATGGTATCCGGGCAAAGCACCCCGGAACTCATTTTCCGCGCCTCCAAGCTCGGAGCCGACGACTACATCGCCAAGCCCTTCGAACCACGCGACCTCGACCAGCGCATTAACAAGCTCATCGATCGGCAGCGGTTCAGCACCGAGGTGACTCAACTGCGCGACCAGGTGCGGCGTCAGGCTGATTTCCACATGCTGTTCGGCACCAGCCCGAAGATGGAGGATGTTAAGAATACGATCGAGCAGGTGGCCGATACCAACGCCACCGTGCTGATACGAGGCGAGAGCGGGACCGGCAAGGAAGTGGTTGCGCGCATGGTTTATGCCCAGTCTCCCCGCCGGGACAAACCGTTCGTCAAGGTCAACTGCGCGGCCATTCCGCATGAACTGCTGGAAAGCGAGTTGTTTGGCTATGAACCGGGTGCTTTTACCGGCGCCAACCGGCAAAAACCCGGCAAATTCGACCAGGCAAATAACGGCACCATGTTCCTGGACGAAATCAGCGAGATGCATCCCGCGCTGCAAGCCAAGCTGCTGCACGTGCTGCAGGACGGAGAGTTCGCGCGTCTCGGCGGCAAGCGCGATATTACCGTTGATGTGCGCATGCTGGCGGCGACGAACAAGCCCCTGGAGCGCGGCGTCGAGGAAGGTTTGTTCCGCGAGGATCTCTTTTACCGTCTGAATGTCGTGACTATCCATATTCCGCCGCTGCGCGAGCGCCGGGAGGAGATTCCGCTGTTTCTCGAATTCTTCCTGCGCAAGTACAGCGAGTATTACGGCAAGCAGCCGCCGGCCTTCAGCGATTACGCCGCGAGCCGCATGTTGGAGTATGCGTGGCCAGGCAATATCCGCGAACTCGAGAACCTGGTGAAACGTTACGTGATTGTGGGCAACGAAGCGCAGATCATCCGCGAACTTTCAACCCACAAGCCAATTGTGTCCTCCACTACGGGAAACAGTCCCATGTGGGGACTGAAAGAATCCATCCAGCCCGCAACCGAGAAATCAGGAAATGGCAACTCGTCGCCACAGGGCCCTCCGCCTGCGCCGCTAGAGCTGATGGAAGAGTTGGAGGCGCCGTCGCTGCTCGATATCGGTAAACGTGCAGCCATGCTGGCCGAACGTGAAGCCATCGAGCGCGTGCTGGCACAGACCCGTTGGAACCGGCGGCAGGCGGCCAAAATCCTAAAGGTGAGTTACAAGGCTCTGCTGAACAAACTGAAGGCGATGGAAGAGCATAATCAGACCGATAACCAGCAAAAAGTTTCGCAATAGTGGTATCCAGATTCCAGACAAAATTCTCGTTTGTGGATAAGTGTGCGGCACAGACTCATTTTGAGATATTCTGTAATTTGTTATAAGTTGTTTATTTTCTTAATATTATGCGAAACTGTGGGAGACTAAGGAGTATCTAAGGGATTTGGAACAAAAAGTGCTGGTACTACGCGCAATAAAAGAGGCCGCAGAACAATGAATTTGACCCTCTTCCAGTGCTGTTTACTTCTCTCTGAACGTTCCGGTTGGAACGGCACCATACATCGTCTTCCATAAGATTTCCCTCCCTCCCTTGCCTCTTTAGAGCGACTTCCAAAAGAAGTCGCTTTTTTCTGCTTTGGCGATTGGTGCAGTTTTGGCAGAGTTTTGCAGAGTGGTTTCCTGAAAGCTATGTCCGATAACGGGCAATCGGCCCGGCGCGCCAGTCAACTCCAGGATGCACGCTCCGGGATGCACCTTTCTAAGAGTTCACTCATCGAACAGGTTGCTTGTGTCAACCCTGCGATTTCCTGAAGCCGTCCAAAATGGTCAATATTTCCATTTCGGAGTATGGAAGTTGACTCTCGTTTGCGTGGGCGCATATCATTCCCATTCGCCCAAAGCGGCTAGGGCCTGACTTGAATTGCTTGGCTGGCAATAGGAATTGAGACGACATGGAAAAGAAAGTGTTGGAGCAGTTCAAGAAGATCTTGGAAGAGCGCCAGCGCGTGCTGCGCGAGAGCGTCTCAAGAACCGAACAAGACGGTCGTACGGCCGACGTTACCGATTCGGCGCAGGACATCGCCGACCGGGCTTCCAGTTCGTACCAAAAGGAATTCCTGTTTCACCAGAGCAACAACGATCGTCAACTGTTGGCGATGGTGGATAGCGCGCTGGAGCGCATTCGCCAGGGCAGCTATGGTGAGTGTGTCTCCTGTGGAAACGAAATCAATGCCAAGCGTCTGCAAGCGGTGCCATGGACACGGTACTGCATCTCGTGTCAGGAGAAGCAGGAGAAGGGTCTGCTTCAGGAAGAAGCCGACAAGTAGGCGCTTGGGACCGCCATAGTGCGCTTGCGCACCGGGCACGGGCGACGGGTTGCCCTCCGGGCCGGCGGCAGGGTATCGGACAGTTAAAAAGCCGGACGGCGCAATCGCGCTGCCCGGCTTTTGCTTTGGACGGCGAAAGAGTGGGCCAGGCGCGGCAAGCGGAGCCTCTGTGTCAGTACAAGAAACTACCCCAGGTTAGCCAACAACGGGCGAACCTGGGGCACCATATTAGCCCCATTCGAAGAAACTGCCCCACTCAAGCAAAAAAAGCTTGAGTGGGCCACCCAGTCTGTTGGGGTGTACTGATGGTCGCGTCGACTGGAGTGCTCTGGCTCCGGGGTACATCATCCCTGGTTTTGCTCTAATCGGGGACTGCGCTTAGCGATTCAGGTTTGGGGCTTGCGGAGGCGAGATGATTCTTCAGCTTCTGCAACGAGGCCTCGTCCTCCACGTTCATTGCCGTCCGCGAGCGATCAATCTGCCGCAGCAGCGCCGTGAGCACCTTTCCCGGTCCCGTCTCGACAAAGAGCTCGACGCCGGCTGCGATCAGATTACGGATCGAGCGCTCCCATTGCACGGTGCCGGTAACCTGCCGCACCAGGGCATCGCGGCTTGCTTCGGCCGTGGTCACCAGCGCCGCGTCCACGTTGCACATCACCGGAATTTTCGGCGGATGAAAATTCAGGGCATGCAAGTCCTGCGACAGGCGATCTTGCGCGGGCTGCATCATGGCGCAATGGAAGGGCGCGCTGACCGGCAGCATGATGGCGCGTTTGGCGCCCTGCTGCTTGCACAGTTCGGCGGCGCGCTCGACCGCCGGCTTGGCGCCTGAGATCACGATCTGGTCGGGGGAGTTGACATTGGCGGGCTGACAGACCAGGCCCTGCGAAGCTTCTTTGCAGGCGGACTCGATCGGCGCGAGCGCGAGCGCTAGAATGGCCGCCATGGCGCCCTCGCCAACCGGGACCGCCTCCTGCATGTACTTGCCGCGGTTGCGCACAGTGCGCACCGCATCGACGAATTCGATGGTTCCAGCCGCGACGTGCGCCGAGTACTCGCCCAGGCTGTGTCCGGCGACGAAGCCGGGGAGAATGCCGACAGACTCGAGCACGCGGAAAGCCGCGACCGACACGGTCAGGATGGCCGGCTGCGTAATCTCGGTGAGACGGAGCTGCTCGTCAGGCCCTTCGAAGCACAATTGCGAAAGCTTGTAGCCGAGAGCGTCATCGGCTTCTTCGAAGACCTGGCGCGCGACCGGATAGGCGGCCGCCAGTTCCTTTCCCATGCCGGCAGCCTGCGAACCCTGGCCGGGAAAGAGAAATGCGATGGAGGGGACTTGCTGTGTCATCGGGTTGTTACCTTGCCATCAATGCGCGGGTTGGTTTCGAATCCGAGACCGGCATACAGGCTTGAGAAGAGTGCCATTCCGCCGGCGACGCGCCGCTGATCACGATATAACGTTGAAGGGTTAGCGGGCAAGGAACCACCCTAGCAACGGCAAACGCGGCTGTCGCCGACTTCCCGCCCAAGCGAGATGTGGCACTGAACCGACATTCCACACGATGGCGAAGGACAAAAGAACCAAGCCCTTCATCGGAATCTCCTTTGGAAGGTCCGAACTATTTTTCGCCGAGGTAGTCCAACATTTGTTTCACCTCGGTGGCATGGGGGCCGTCGGGCTTCAGCTCGAGGTATTTCCTCAAGGCTTCCACCGTTCCCGGCGCAGCCTGGATGCGGCCACCTTTGGTTAGGACCGAGCTCGCAAGCAGGCACGAGCCTTTGATGAAGTAGGCGTCGGCTCGTTGGGGATCAGCGGCGATGGCCTTCTCGCAGGCGTCTAATGCGCCGTTGATGTTACCCGTGTTGTACTGGGTGGCGCACAGGTTGAAATAGGCGGTGCCTGGATTCGGAGCTAGTGCGGCTGCTTTGGTGTAGGCGGCGATGGCCTCAGTGGTCTTCCTCAGCTTGAGATAACAGTTGCCCTGGCTGGTAAGCATTACGTACATGGCCGCAGTTCGGGCCTTGGCTCGGTCGGGACGGGCGGGAGAATCTATTTCCTT
Organism: Candidatus Korobacteraceae bacterium; assembly: GCA_050015355.1. Classification (GTDB taxonomy): domain Bacteria; phylum Acidobacteriota; class Terriglobia; order Terriglobales; family Acidobacteriaceae; genus CAWBRT01. The sequence continues at coordinate 36,014 of JBEKBO010000074.1, forward strand.
GGAGACCAGCTCCAAGGCTTTGTCATAGGTCTTGACGGCCTCCTCGTACTCTCCCAAATTGAGCTGCGCATCGCCGAGCGGCTGGTAGAAGCGCCAGCCAGTGGGATCTTCGGCGATGAGTTTCTGGGCGAGCTCCTCCACCTGCCGCCAGTCGCGCGCTTGAATGGCCTGATTCGCCTTGGCGATCAGCTCATTCATGCGGCTGGCCTTGGCACTCTTCTCCTTTATCGTTTCGATCGCTTCCTTGGAGGGAGCAGCGGGCTTGGTCTGGTCTGAGGTTTGCGCCGCAGATAAGCAGGGCATGAGAACAAGCGCGAGAAAAACGACGATGAAGCGCAGGAGCATGACGTAAACCTCCGAACCAGAGCGGATTAATAGAAATCGCCTCTGAGCAACAGTTTCATTTGCGGCGCTTGGGCGTGAGTATGGAGAGGATTTCACTGAGTTCGTGGCGCACGGCGCGCAGCCGGTCGGTGCGCGGACGCGCCGGGAAGGGCAGCGCCGACTGAGATTTTCCGGGGCGCATCTCGGTTTTCAATTTTTCGCGGGCGCCGGGAATCGTGTAGCCCTCCTGGTAAAGCAGTTTCTTGATGGCGAGAACGAACTCGACTTCGCGACGGCGGTACATGCGTTGTCCGCTGCTGCTCTTGCCGGGCTTGAGCTGCGGGAACTCGGTCTCCCAGAAGCGCAGTACGTAGGTGGGCAGGCTGCTCAGGCGCGAAACTTCGCCGATGCGGAAGTAAAGCTTTTCGGGGATGACAACTTCGGGTTTGTCTTTTTTCTTGCGGGCAGTGGCCATGAAGCACCTGTCTGCCCCACCACGCGCAACTACGACGCGTGCCGGGGATCCCGAACGGCGATGCCCTTTCCGGGCAGACACAGTGTACCGCGAGCAGCCGTGCCGCGGCCCACAAACGAAAAAAGCCTCCGCACTGGGCGGAGACTTTTCATTGCAGTGAAATCCCGTGCGAGGTCTTCGCCTCGCGCCTAGTTACTTCTTGGCAGCCTTTTTCTTCGGAGCAGCTTTCTTTACGGCCTTTTTCTTTACCGGCATTGTAATGCCTCCTGAAAACCTTCTCCCTTGAAGGTTTGGATTGTGGGCTCCCGATCGTTTGGGGCCTTTTTGGCCTAATGAGCACCCACTAGCAGGGTACTCACCACTACTGACCCCATATTTTGTGGGTACGTGTGCAATCTGTCAATAGGAAAGTTGCACAATTCGAAATAAATTCGATTTTTTTTTTGACTTTCCAAAATGGGGTGCGACCGACTTGAAGGGCGTTGAAGAAAAAAACGGCGATTGGTGCGCGAAGGCGAGGCGAAATTCAAGGACGACACAGCAGTGCAAGGAACCAAAAAGAAACTACCCCACGTTAGCCCAGTCACCCCAACGAGCCGAGCCTCGTCGGGGACCCCGACGCGGGCGAACGTGGGGCACCGTCGAGCCCAATCGCTTGCATTAGAATCAGGCCTATCGAAAACCGTCGCTTGAGCGGCTGCACTTTCCTTGTGCGCTCTCCGGCCACTCGGGTATGATTCCGCCAGCCCAAGTTTCAAGGAAAGTGATGACCGTGAGCACTCGTCCCCCTCATCTACACGAAAAAGCACAATTAATGTCCGCTTCGGAGATTGAGCGGACGCTGGTGCGCCTCGCGCACGAGATCGTAGAGAAGAACAACGGCATAGCGAATCTAGGACTGGTGGGCATCAAACGTCGCGGCATTCCGATTGCGGAGCGCCTGGCGCGCCACATCGAGCGCATCGAAAAGGCGCCGGTGCCGGTGGGCACGCTGGACATTACGCTCTACCGCGACGACCTTTCGACGGTTGGGCCCAAGCCCGTGGTGCAGCCGCGTCCCATGGAGTACAACATCGTCGGCAAGGACATCGTGCTGTGCGATGACGTTCTCTACACAGGCCGCACGGTGCGCGCCGCGCTCGACGCGCTGTTCGACCATGGCCGTCCGCGCCGCGTGCAGTTGCTGGTGCTGATCGATCGCGGGCACCGCGAACTGCCGGTCGAGGCAACGTTCGTGGGCCGCCGCGTGCAGACCTCCGATCTGGAAATCATCGAAGTGAAGCTGCAAGAGACCGACCAGATCGAAAAGGTGCTGCTGGTAGAGCGCGAATCTGATACCTAAGCCGGAATCCTGGGCCGGCACGCGGCCTGGCCGGATTCCGCCTGCGTCACAGTCCGGCGCAGAGCGCGTCGGCAGCGATGCGCGGAGCGTCATGAAAGAAAAAGCACTCGGTTCTCTGCTGGCGATCGAGCCACTTGCGCCGCAGGTCATTGTCAGTCTGCTGCAGGCGGCCAAGCGCATGGATTTGCACCGTCCGCGTCCACTGCTCAAGGGACGGCGAGTGGCCTTGTTGTTTTACGAGGCCTCGACGCGCACTCGCGTTTCTTTTGAAATCGCGGCCAAGACGCTGGGCGCGCATACCACCCTCATTACCGCCGGCGCCTCGAGTATCGAAAAGGGCGAATCGCTCATCGATACCGGCCGGACGCTGCGTGCCATCGGAGTCGACGCCATCGTGATTCGTCATCCGAGCTCGGGCGCTCCGAACCTGCTGGCCCGCGATTTGGATATTCCGATCATCAATGCGGGCGACGGCATGCACGAGCATCCTTCGCAGGGGCTGCTGGACGCCTTCACCATCTTGCAGCACAAACGCAAGCTCGAAGGGCTGAACATCGTGACGGTGGGCGACATCTACCACAGCCGCGTGGCCCGCAGCGATGTGCACGTGTTCAGCAAGCTCGGAGCCAAGGTGACGCTGTGCGGTCCGGAGCCGCTGCTGCCCGCGACCGCGCATGCGCTGGCACCCGGCATTCGCCTGGTCTACAACATGGATGAGGCGATTGAGGGCGCCGATGTCGTGATGATGCTGCGGGTGCAGAAGGAGCGGCTCTCGGGACTGGAGATAGAAACCGGCGAGTATATCGGCCGCTACCAATTGACGGCCCAGCGCCTGCGGAGGGCCAAGAAAGACGCGCTCGTCATGCATCCCGGGCCGATGATCCGCGGCATGGAACTCACCGACGAGGTCGCCGACGGCCTGCAATCGGTGGTCACCGAGCAGGTGGCAAACGGAGTGAAAGTGCGGATGGCGGTGCTGTCGCGATTGCTCAACCCCGACAAGCGCAACAGCGGCGCTCGCCGGGGGCCCGAGGGAGGCAGGGATGAGTGACTTGGGTTCACTGGCGATCTTGCGCGGGGCGGTGATCGATCCGTCGCAGAACCTGGAAGCGGAGCGCGACGTGCTGATCGAGAATGGCCGCATCGTCGAGCTGGCTGAGGCGGGAAAGCTGCGAGGCAAAGCCAGCGAAAGCATTGACGCCAAGGGGTTGATCGTCGCACCGGGATTCATCGATCCGCATGTTCACTTGAGGGAGCCGGGACAGGCGCATAAGGAAACGATCGCCAGCGGCACGGCGGCGGCGGCGGCCGGCGGGTTTACTTCGGTCTGCGCCATGCCGAATACCACGCCGGTGAACGACCTGCCGGCAATCACGCGCTGGATGCAAGACCCGGAGCGCGGTGCGTTGGTGAACGTGTTTCCCATCGCGGCGGCCACGCGCGGTAGCCAGGGGGAGAAGCTCACCAACTATGCCGAGCTGAAGCGCGCCGGCGCAGTCGCCGTGAGCGACGATGGCAGGCCGATTCTGAACGATGACCTCATGCGCAAGGCGCTGGAGACGGCGAAAAAGCTGGGGATTCCGGTCATCCAGCATGCCGAGGATACCCGCATCTCGAAAAACAATCCCATGCATGAGGGAGAGATTGCTTTTCGCCTGGGGCTGCGCGGCCAGCCGGCGGAGAGCGAATGGCGGCTGGTGGAGCGTGACGTGACGTTGGCGCGGCAGACGGAAGCTCACGTACACGTGGCGCACGTTTCGACGGCGATTACGCTTGAAGTAGTGCGCGAGGCGCGCCAGAGCGGCGTAAACGTCACCTGCGAGGTGACGCCGCATCATTTCAGTTTCACCGACGCGGAACTGCTCGGATACGATACGAATTTCAAGATGAATCCGCCGTTGCGCAGCGAAGCGGACCGGCAGGCGATGCTGCGCGGATTGCTGGATGGAACCATCGACTGCATTGCCACCGACCATGCGCCGCACGCCCGCTTTGAGAAGTACGTCGAGTTTGACCGCGCCGCCTTCGGCATCACCGGACTGGAAATCGCCTTCGGTGTGGCTTGCACAGTGCTTCACCAGCAAAACAAAATGCCGCTGTCGCAACTGGTCAGGCTGTTCTCGGTCAATCCGGCCAAAATCGTGAAGCTCGAAGGGCGCGGAACGCTGGCGCCCGGCGTGCACGGCGACGTAACGATCTTCGATCCCAAGAAGCGCTGGAAGTACGATCTGAGCAAGACACGCTCAAAATCGCAGAACGCGCCGTGGGACGGAACCAGCATGACCGGGCGCGTGATCTACACCGTCGTCGGCGGGCGAGTGGTGTACGGGCGGTAGGAGATTGCGACTCCGGCACCTCTGTTTTTTTCAGTACTAAGCCAACAATCAGTGCGCTAGAGTGATGTCTCAGCCATGCAGAACCTCGACCAAACTCTAGCCTCGGACGGGTGGCCCATTCTACGCCGCCTTTGCGTAGAGTGGGGCTGTTTTCCTTTGCATGACGAACTGCCCCACACTAGCAAAACAGCTAGTGTGGGCCACCAAGGGCGGCACGCTGTCGCTAACATAAATTCTCACCATCTAAGCGATAATCCCCATCCGCTTGCCCACGCGTTTGAGCACTTCGAGCGCCTGCGTGAGTTCGTCTGTGGTGTGCGCGGCGGTGACGATGGCGCGCACGCGCGCTTTGCCTTCGGGAACGGTCGGGAACGCCAGGCCGGTGCCCATGACGCCCTCCTCGAAAAGCGCCTTGGAGAACTCCATGGTGGCGCGGCCTTCGCCGATGATGATCGGCGTGATCGGGGTTTCCGAAGCCGGAGTATTCTTGCCGCCGATGTTGTAGCCGAGCAGGCTGAGTTCCTGCTTGAAGAAGCGCGTGTTCTGCCACAGTTTCTCGATGCGTTCGGGCTCCTGCTCGAGCACGTCGAAGGCGGCGATGCAGGTGGCGGCGACGGACGGCGGGTGCGAGGTGGAGAACAGAAACGGACGCGCGCGGTGATAGAGAAAGTCGATGAGGTCGCGCGCGCCGCAGACATAACCGCCGAGCGCCCCGATGGCTTTGGAGAGCGTGCCCACCTGCACGTCAACCCGTCCGTGCACCTGGAAGTGATCGACCGTGCCGCGACCGTTGCGTCCGAGCACGCCGGAAGCATGCGCGTCGTCGACCATCATGATGGCTCCATACTTCTCGGCGAGGTCGCACAGTCCGGGTAGCGGACCGATGTCGCCATCCATGGAGAAAACGCCGTCGGTGATGAGCAGCTTGTGGCCGGGCTGATCTTTCACGCTGGCCAATTGCTCCTCGGCGTGGGCGAGGTCCTTGTGCCGGAAGACCAAAATCTTGGCCCGCGACAGGCGTGCGCCGTCGATGATGCTGGCGTGATTCAACTCGTCGGAGATGATGAAATCATCCTTGCCCAAAATGGACGAGACCGTGCCCGCATTCGCCGTAAACCCGGACTGGAAGACCACGCAGGCTTCGACGTTCTTGAAACGCGCGATGCGTTCCTCCAGCTCCATGTGGATTCGCATGGTGCCGGCGATGGTGCGCACAGCTCCCGAGCCTACGCCGTACTTGCGCGTGGCTTCGAGCGCCGCCTCGCGCAACTTGGGGTGCGTGGTCAGGCCGAGGTAGTTGTTGGACGCAAGATTGATCACCTTGCGGCCGTCGAAATGGCACACAGGGGCCTGCTCGTCATCGAGTACGTGAAGGCGGAAATGAGTTCCCTTTTGTTTGAGCTGATTGAGTTCGTCGCTAAGATAAGAGAGCTGCGGACGCGTGCTCGTGGTGCTCGCCATCGTTGCCTCGCCTGGTCTTTGGTTTTCCAGCTTAATTCTAGTCCACAAGGCGAGACTAAGAGCAGCATTTGCTGGAGAACTCCCACATCTGCTAACTGCGGCAGATGTGGGGCACCGTCAGGAGGGAGAGCAGAAGTGAGGGCCACCGCGGCGTACAGCTCACAAGCGGGAGCTGCTACTGAATGATTCTTTCATTGCCGACCCGGCGGGTCACGTGCTCGCGGTCGAAGTACTCAAGCAGGGGGATTGCGTACTTGCGGGTTACTCCGGTCATGTCCTTGAAGCGGGAGATGTCGATCTTTGGCGAGCTCTTTTTCATCTCCAGCAACTTCGCCTTGAGGTCTGCGAGCGCCTGGTGGTGGAAGACGAGATCTTCATTCACCTTGATGAGCGTGCGGTCGCGCAGCAGCAGAGTGACGATCTGCTGGGCGCGCGCGCGGTCGAGTTTGAGCGAGGCCAGCACATCCTTGAGGGCCGGAACTTCGAGTCCAGCCTTGAGGAACGCCGCTTCGATCTGCTTTTTCGATTCGGCCTCGTCGGACTGCATGGCCACGCCGCGCCCGGGAATGCGGATCAGCTCTTCCTGGAGCTCGATCCGGCGCTCCTGGACGAGCGACTCGACCACTCCGGTGAAGACAGGCGGCTCCAAGTCGAGCTGATCGCGCAGCTCCTGGCGATTCATTCCGGCGACCAGGCGATTTTTATCGTGGAACGATGTAAGCCGGTTCAGCAGCTCAGTGCGCGCGCCCTGGAAGCACTCGGAGGCGACGAGCGATTCACCGATTTGGACGACTTGCTTTGATCGCACCAGCGTTGCGACCACGGGTGCAAGCTGCGTAGCCAGCCAGCCGGTTTCGGCCACGGCATCGGAGAGCAACAAGCCGCGCGCCAGGCGTCGCACGATGCGGGCCGCGAGCAGTTCTTCCCGGGAAGCGCTTTGCAGCCGGCGCAAGAATGCGGCGTGGTCGGCGGTGCTGAGGCGGCGCGCCTGCGGGGCAGTGTCGAGCACGGAGCCTCCGGCGATGGTGATGACCGGGGAAAACTGCCGCAGGATGAAGCGGTCCGCTGGAAGCAGCGCCACCGCTTCGGCGAGCCACAGTTGAGCCAGCCCGCTTTCGCCGGGCCGGAGTTCCTTCTCTGCCCCAGCACGCGGAACCCCGCGCGTGCCGGGGACCCCGGCTTGACCGATGAGCACGACCTCGGCGATGGTTTCGGCGGTGTAGGCGTGCAGGTGAACGCGGGCGCGGTCTTTGAGTGGTCGCGCCGAGCGGAGCAAGTCGATCTCGACATCCAGGCGCTTGCCGGCGCGGAAAAGCCCGGCTGGCACAAGCATCATGCCGCGCGCGAGTTCTTCGGGAGCGACCGCGGCGAGGTTCAACGCCGTGCGCTGTCCGGCGATGGCGTACTCGGCTGCCTGGTTGTGATTCTGGATTCCGCGCACCCGCACGCGGCGCGCGCCGGGCAGAACTTCGACCTCTTCATCCTTGCGGACGGTGCCTGAAATCAGCGTTCCAGTGGCGACCGTGCCAAATCCCTTGATGGTAAAGACGCGATCGATGGGCAGGCGGAAGGCGGCTTGAGGATCGCGCGCCGGAGCGCCGTTGGCGACGCGCGCCAGTTCCTGCCGGAGTCGTTCGAGTCCGAGCCCGGTGGTGGCGCTGACAGGGACAATCGGCGCGGTGCCGGGATCGAGGAACGAATCGCGCAGGAACTCTTCCACTTCAAGGCGTACGACCTCGAGCGTGTCGGAATCGACGAGATCGGCTTTGGTCAGGACGGTCAGGCCGCGACGGATGTTGAGCATGCGGCAGATATCGAAGTGCTCGCGGGTCTGCGGCTTAATGGATTCGTCGGCGGCGACCACCAGGATGACCAGATCGATTCCGCCAACGCCGGCCAGCATGTTACGCACAAAGCGCTCGTGGCCGGGGACATCGACAAAACCGAGGCGCAGCCGGTCGCGGCCGTCGGGCGTGGGCAGCTCCAGATGGGCAAAGCCGATATCGATGGTGATGCCGCGGCGTTTCTCTTCTTCGAGGCGGTCAGGGTCGATGCCGGTGAGCGCGCGCACCAGCGTGCTCTTGCCATGATCGATGTGTCCGGCGGTGCCGACAGTGACGGATTTCATAACAGGGTTCGCGGGTTCGCCCATCGATAAGAACGAAGGCATTGTCAAGCGACAGTTTTTTTAGGCGGTGCATAAGCACCGCTGGGGTCGAGCCAGAGTTACGGCTTGAGGACCAAGACTCTGGAACATCTCTCGC
>JBEKBO010000075.1:0-22669 GCA_050015355.1 Candidatus Korobacteraceae bacterium
TTTCGCTTGGGCGCCTGGCGCCACACAGTTGGTGCTCATGAGCAGCAACTTAGCACGAAGAGTTGCGTAAAAACTTTCTTTCTTAACACCAGGTATCTATTTTATAACACAGTAGTAATAGCTGGTAGTAATTTGTATCGCGGAACTCAGTGAGCGGTAAATCGGACATTTCTCGGCGTACATGCCGTGAACGCGCTCCACGGTCTCCCGCGCCGATTCAGACGCCGCGAGTTTGAGGTGAACGTGAATGCGGCGGATAATCAGCGTTCCGCCTTCGTTTTCCACCTCGCCGCGAGCGTGAGCTTGCACCTTCCCGTTATCGACTTCGATTTTGCGCGCTGCCAGCGCGCCGGCAAATGTGCCCAATAGTCAACCCGCGGTCGCGGCGACAATATAGTCCAGAGTCGTTGCGTGCTGTTCCTTCAGGTTCTCCGGGTTTACCCCGTAGTGTTTGGCCACCGCCCCGTGAGTGCTGAAATAAACCGGCTTCGGCTCGCCCGGCAGGTGAGCCACCCGAAGAGGACCGGCAATTCGTTCCAGGTCAACTTCCGAAACATAAGCAATGTCCGCCATCTTTCCCTCCAAGAAAACCTTCGCCGCGGCCACAGTCTAGTCGAAGGTGCCCCATATTTGCCATCGGTTGGCAAATGTGGGTCTGTTCGGCTCCGTTTCGGCTCTTTGATCTCCGCCTTCGCCGAGCAGCACCGAAGCCACCCACATCTGCGCCGCACGCGGTTTCGCTTACAAACGCGCCAGACTCACCCCACTCACGACTGCCCTGGCACCCCGTAGAGGGCGCGCACGCGCTCCCAGCCGGAACCGTTCGGGACGGGCATTGCCCCGGCTTGCGACGCGACCCATGCGCCCACTTGGTTCGCGGCCTCGGAGACGCGCTCCGGCTCCGATCCCGCGATCAACTGCACCGCCAGCGCGGCGGTAAAAGCGTCTCCCGCGCCAACCGTATCGATGACCTTGACTGCAACTCCCGGGTGAACCACGGTTTTGTCCCCGAAGACGATGACGCTGCCACGAGCGCCGCGCGTAATGCAAACCGTTTGAAAACCGTACTGCCGCTGCAACATCTTCGCGGCATCGGGCTCATACGTCGATGGCAGTTTGCAGGCGCGCAACACCGCAGGCAACTCCTCGCTGTTCAGCTTCAATACGTTGGCGCGTTGTAAGGAATCTTCGAGAATCTCAAGACTGTCGAACGGCGCCCGCAGATTCACGTCGAGGATTCGAAGGCAGTCCGGACGGCTGCACGCCAGCGCCCGGCGAATCGTTTCGCGGCTCGCCGGTGAACGTTGCGCGAGAGTTCCAAAGCAGATGGCATCCGCCTGCCCGGCGAGCTTCGCGAGTTCCGGAGTCCATTGCAGATAATCCCAAGCAACGTCTTGCGCGATCTCGTACTCGACGCTTCCGTCACTCGCCGGCATTGCTCTTGCCGATCCGGTCGGGTGCCCGGCGTCGGTTTGGACAAAAGAGCCGTCGACGCCATGACGCTGCAACCCGGCGAGCGCCTCACGCCCAAGCTGGTCGTCTCCCACGCGGCTCACGACTATGCCGGTAGCACCGAGCGACGCAGCGATGAAGGCAAAGTTCGCCGGTGCGCCGCCCAGATGCGCTCCGGCGGGCAACAGATCCCACAGAACTTCGCCGATCCCGACCAGTATCATGAAGCCTTACAATATACGCAATAAGACCGGGGTGAACTCATGCCGCACCAGAATATCGTTTGCGAACGCGACAACGACATCGCCATCTTGACTCTGAACCGACCGAACCGGCGCAACGCGCTGTCGCTGGAGCTGATGCAAGAGTTGATCGGCTGCCTCGAAGAGATTAGCGGATCTCGCGATGTGCGCACCGTCATTCTCGCCGCGGCCGGCAAGGTCTTCTCCTCCGGCCATGACCTCAGCGAGATGGCGGGAAGAGATATCAACGAATACCGGCAAATCTTCGACGTGTGCACCGCGTTGATGGAGAAGGTTCAGGCGATTCCGCAGCCGGTGATTGCCGAAGTGCAGGGCATCGCCACCGCCGCGGGCTGCCAACTGGTAGCCACCTGCGATCTGGTGGTCGCGTCCGAAGATGCCGCCTTCGCCACGCCCGGCGTGAAAATCGGATTGTTCTGCACCACGCCCATGGTCGCCCTCACCCGGGCAATTGGCCGCAAGCGCTCGTTGCAAATGCTGCTGACAGGCGAGCTGGTGCCGGCCACAATCGCGGCCGAGTGGGGCTTGGTCAACACGGTCGTTCCCGCCGCGCAATTGCGCGCCACCAGCCTGCAACTTGCGCGCAAGATCGCCGAGGCCAGCTCGTTCACGGTTGCGCTGGGCAAACAGGCTTTCTACACGCAGATCGATCTCGACCAGCCGAAAGCCTACGCTTACGCCAAGGAAGTGATGAGCATGAACGCCCTCGCGGCTGACGCGCAGGAGGGCATCTCGGCATTCCTCGGCAAACGCGCGGCTTGCTGGACGGGAAAGTAACTTCCCGTTAGACCAGATTCGCGGAAGGTATGCCCGCAGTGTAAGTTATCCTGTTCGGGTTGATCGAGACAGCTGATGATGACCATACCGACTCCCCAGATTCGCCTGTACGGACCGGCGCTCGAGTTCTGTTTTCCAGGCCTGCTGATCGGCGCCGCCGAGTATGACGAAGGGCCGACCGGGCTCACCGTTTTCCACTTCCCCAAGGGTGTGATGGCCGCGGTGGACGTGCGCGGCGGAGCGGCGGCCACCATCAACACCGATCGCTTGCGGCTCGGTTACGACCAGCCGACCGTGCGAGCTATTTTCTTCACCGGCGGCTCCAGCTACGGCCTCGAAGCAGCTTCCGGAATCATGGCCGAGCTGCTCGCCTTGCGCGGAAACACCACCGCATGGGAGATGATCCCCACCGTGACCGGGGCCGTCGTCTTTGATTTCCGCGGGCGCAATAACGCCATTCACCCCGACAAAGAGCTCGGCCGCGCCGCGCTGAGAGCTGCTCGCGAGGGCCGCTTCCCGCTCGGCGCGCACGGCGCGGGACGCCTGGTTAACGTCGGCAAGTTTTTCGGCCCGGCGTTCATGGAGAGCTCAGGACAAGGCGGCGCTTTCCGCCAGGTCGGCGATGTGAAACTAGCGGTCTTCAGCGTGGTGAATTCGGTCGGAGTCATCGTCGGCCGTGACGGGCGGGTGGTGCGTGGTAATTTCGATCCGCAAACAGCCCTGCGGCGCACGCTTGCCCAAGACCTCAATGACGGCACCGCCCCGCGCAAGCGCCGTGCTGCCCGCGCCGTTGCTGAGCCCCTACCGGCGTCCGCCGCTCCCGAAAACACCACGCCGACGGTCGTCGTCGTCAATCAAAAGTTGACCTACGCGCAACTCAGCCGGCTCGCCGTTCAGACCCACACCTCGATGGCACGCGCCATTCAGCCCTTCCACACGGAAAAAGACGGCGACGTGCTCTACGCCGTAACCACCGGGGAGGTAGAGAACACCAAGCTGGAGTTTGAAGAGCTGGCGTCGTATGCGGCCGAGTTGGCATGGGACGCCGTCCTGAGCGCGGTGCCGCCACTGGAAACCTAGAGCAATTCCCTTGTTGGTGTATCCAAATTCCCAATGGTATGTCATGGCGACCGGAGCGCCTAGCGCCCGTGGCCGGAGCAGCCGAGCTGCGTACCCGACATTACATTCGATAAGCAAGAAGCTGTTCGGGCGCGGAGTGGAGCCACCCTTTGTTTTCGGCAGCAGAAACAAAAGGTGGCTCGACTTCGCTCGCCATGACAGTTTGATATGTTGGGATATACCTATTGGAAAATTGCTCTAGCTGGCTTGCCGGAACTGCCCCACCCTAGCAACAAAAGCTAGGGTGGGCCACCCGGGGGCACGGAGTGGAGGGATCTTTTGTTTTCCCTCAGTAAAGTAACACAAGAGATTCCTCGACTCGCGTCGCAAGGCGCCTCTCGCTCCGAATGACGTTGGCTGGGCGGGATACAGCAACAACTCGAAAACCCTCTCACTAATCACAGTCAGAGACTCGCCTCATAAATCTCGTACTGATGGGTTTGAACGATCCTGCGCAGGGTGTTTCCCTTCTCGATTACGTGCTGCTCGAAGGGTGCGTTGTAAATGACATACACCGGGCGAGCATGGCGGGCGAGTGACGATCGAAGGTTGTCGATGACAGCCGAAAGCACGTAATCCGGGAAGGGGTTGAAAAGGTAGACGACCAACGGATCGGGCGGAAACCTGAATTCGCGAGCGTCGAGACAGATTGACTGCGCGTCAATTTTGTCGTCGTTTTCACGAAGTCTTGCGAGGTTTTCCTCGGCGACGGCGTGAAGCTCGGCTTGTACTTCCACGCCGATGATGCGCCGAAAGGGATACTCGGCGGCCAGCAGCAGCGCTCTTCCCTTGCCCGAGCCAAGGTCGATGAAGGTGAAGCGCGTGAAGTCGACTCGCGCCAGTTGTTGCAGCATTTCGGAAAATTCAGCCGGAACCGTTGGCTGATACAGCCGTTCGGTAAAGACCTCGCGCAGCCGGACGCTCCAGCTCAGCCGCGCCCAGGTGGTATCGAATCCGTAGTCGCAATCGTAGTCGATGTCGCCGAAGCGGCTGCGTCGGCGCTCGGGCATGCTGTCGCACAACAGGCTCCAGACTTGCGTGGCAAGATACGCCAGCGATTTGCCTAAACCGCGCGCGCGCACGGAATCGCGTGCCCATCGCATGAACAACGGGCCAAGCTCCAGATTCTGGTCTGCGCCTTCCACAGTTTGATTATGCACGTTTCCACGCCCGTTGAGGTGTCTGCTCGATGGCCGGGCGTGACTGGCGCGTGGTTCGGAACCATTCCCGCCGTTGTTCTCGGCGGCGTGGGAAGCATCGTGGTAGTGGCGCTGTGGGCCTGGCTGTTCCCCGAACCGCGGAAGGTCGATCAGCTCACGGCCAAGGAACTCAGACCCGCGACCGAACAGGTTCTGGAAACGGGCACACCCACGTCATAGCAGCCCGCCGCTTTCGACCCTGAAGTCCAATCCGCCCGTTGTTTTTTCCTTCCTCGTGACTTTAGTCATCGTGCTATCGGGCATCCGCCTCTAGATTACGTTCAGGCGCGAAAAAGCTGATTTACTTCAGCCCGCGCAATCCCATCGCCGCTTGTACTCGAACGCGGCCGTTTACGGAGGCACTCAACATGGCTATCGACACGAGCAGGACCGTTCGCGAGTTCGTACTCGAACTCCCGTCTTCCATCAACGTTTTCGAGCAGCTTGGAATCGACTACTGCTGCGGAGGGCAAAAGCCGCTGGCCGAGGCATGCACGGCGGCCGGAAAGAAGCTGGACACCCTCACGGCCATGCTGGAGCGGCTGCAATCCGAACAACAGACAAGAACCGCGCCGGCGAACAACTGGGCGACGGAACCTTTGTATGACCTGATCGAAAACATCAAGAGCACGCATCACGTCTACGTGCGCGAGCAGATCCCGAACCTTGAGGCGCTGCTGGACAAAGTCACCGCAAAACACGGTGAGAATCATCCCGAGCTCGCCAGTGTTCGCGACAAGTTTGCCGCGCTGGCCGACGAACTTGCCATGCACCTGATGAAAGAAGAGCAGATACTGTTTCCCTACATCGCGCGCAGCGAAGAGAGTTCGTTGCAGCATGAGCCGGCGCCGCCCTCCTGCTTCGGCTCGGTCGAACACCCGATCCGCATGATGATGTCAGAACACGACAGTGCGGGCGAGGCGTTGCGCGAAATGCGCCGGCTGACCGCCGATTACAAGGTGCCGGATGACGCCTGCACCAGTTTCCGCGCGCTCTACAAGTTACTGCAGGAGTTCGAGGCGGACCTTCACCAGCACATCCACAAGGAAAACAACATCCTGTTTCCACGCGCAATGCAAGTGTGCCGGGCAGCAGCGTAGCGGCGCTGGTCGTTACGGCACGCATTCGATTGAGCAACTGGCCGGCTGAAAGCTCCAGCGCCGGGATTACGGCATTTCCGCCGGCGATGTACGATAAAGACCCTATTCCATGGGGCTAACGCTTGATGTATTGTCAAGGCAGTTATTGAACAGTAGATTTCCTCCCAATTAACCCCGTCGCCAACCAGCACGGGGTTATTTTTTTCAGTATGTGTTCATTCCTTCCGTGTATTCGCCGTTCACCGTCAGCGACGGTTTTTGGCGATGGCGATTAACAGCTTGTCGTCGGCCCCCAGGCCACGAAGTCTCTTTTCAGCCTCGTCGCTCAACTCGAAGTTGACGCCGTACTGCTGTACGAGCGTGGTTACCCTTGGCGGTGAAACGCTTCCCTTGAGCAGTTCTTCGATCTCATCGATCGCCAGTCGGCGGTCGATTTGCGGCTCCGGCTGCGGCTGCGGCTGAGCAACGGAGGGCTCGGCGTCGTTGGTCCCGGGAGCGCGCGGCACGATTCCAGCGGCTTTGAGGCGCAGGGCGGCGTCTCGTGCCTCCTTGCCGCCCTGCTCGGCGGCTTTGTTGTACCAATACAAGGCCAGCGCGCTGTCCTGTGGCACTCCCCAGCCATTCTCGTACATGCGCCCCAGGTCGAACTGGCCGAACGCATTACCCTGCTCCGCGGCCTTGCGGTACCAGCGCACCGCTTCAGCATAGTCCTGTGGCACGCCGCGGCCATTCCGGTACATCATGCCGAGATTGTTCTGGCCCGAAGCATTGCCCTGCTCCGCCGCCTTGCGGTACCAGCGCAGCGCTTCGGCATAGTCTTGCGGCACGCCCTTGCCGTTCATATACATCCAGCCGAGACTGTTCTGGCCGGACGCATTACCCTGCTCCGCCGCCCTGCGAAACCAGAGCAGCGCTTCGGCATAATCCCGCGGCACATCCCGGCCGTTGTAGTACTTCAGGCCGAGATTGCTCTGGGCGTCGGCGTCTCCCTGTTCGGCGCGCGCTCTGAGTTCCTTGATGCTTTCTGCCGCCACCGGGGACGACAGTGCAAGACAGACGGCGATGATCAACAACGAAACAACCATACGGACAGGGCCACCGGCGCTCATCAAGCACCTCCGCAGCGGACACTTCGAACTTGCACCGTAGTCTGCCACAGGATGACAACGAAGGCCAGAGACTTACGCTTCCGGACCCACGCTCCGCGCCATCTCCGCGAATCCGGTCTAGCGCGGTAGTGCAACGAACTTCCTTTACCCCGCAATTTGGCGCATGTTAGCATCGGCTGCGGAGTTTCAGGCCGGCGCCTCGAGAGCGGGTTCCCGAGGTTATTTTCTCGTCGGTAAGCAGGTTGCCGACTTCGGCGCGTGGGGATGGGCACGGATGGATTTTGCTGTCGAAGTGGCCGGTAAGACCGACGTCGGCTGCGTTCGCACCAATAACGAGGATAACTTCGGATACGACACCGACTGCGGCATCTTTGTTGTCTGCGACGGCATGGGCGGGGCGGCAGCCGGCGAAGTTGCGAGCCAACTGGCGGTCTCGACCGTTCTCTCTTATTTCCGCCAGATGGCTGCGGCGGAGGCGTATCCGGCTTTCGAACGACGCTTCGAGGATTGCTCGGAACATGCTAATGCCTTGGGCAATGCAATCCTGTCGGCAAACCGTGCTATTTACCAGGCCGGGCTAGCTGATATCCGGTGGTCCGGGATGGGCACCACGATCGCCGCGGTTCTGGTTCGAGGCAAGTCGGTTTCCATCGCGCACGTGGGCGACAGCCGTATTTATTTGGTCCGCGACGCGGCCTTGGAGCAACTGACGAGCGACCACTCGCTAATCATGGAGCGGGTACGGCGCGGCCTGATGACGGTCGAGGAAGCCGCCGTCTCCGCGATGCAGAACGTCATTACGCGCGCACTTGGCGCCGAGCCGGACGTGCAGCCGGACGTTTCCGACCTGGAAATTGTGCCCGGCGATACGCTGCTGCTTTCAAGCGATGGCCTGGTGCGCCACGTAAACGACGACCAGATCCTCGAGATCATTCAGAATGCACCGTCGCTTCAGACGGCATGCGACACGCTGATCGAAGCGGCAAAGACTGGTGGCGGAAGCGACAACATTACCTGCGTGCTGCTGCGATTCTGCGCTCAGTCCCGGTAGGGGCAAAAGCAGCTTTACCTCCGATGGAAGCAATGCTAGATTTGCGCCCAGAGTTCCCGTTCGTGTGTTCCTAGGGCATAGATCTTAGCCGAGCCGTATTCGGGGTTGAGCATGTCGACTTGCCGATGGTGTGGCGCTTCCGTTTCCGACAATTTCTGTGTCAAATGCCACGCGCTCAATCTCTCTTTCACGCAGCCGTGCCTGCTCGGGCTCTACGGTCCCTACAAAGGCAAGCCGTTTTACGTCCCCGCGAATGGTCTTCGGGTGGGGCGAGCGCAAGATCAGAACCAGTTCGTTATTGACGACCCGGAGCTCTCGCGGCAGCATGCGATTCTTTCCCTCGAAGCGCAAGGCGCCGTACGGCTGACGAGCAAGGGGCAGAACGGCACTTTTGTAAACGGACAACGGGTCGACGAAAGAGTCTTGCAGCCCGGAGATGAAATTCACTTCGGTTTCCGCCGGGAAAACCATTTTGTCTTCCAGCCTGTCGGAGTCTCCAATCTCCGACGCGACCCGGCGTCTGGCCGCCTGTTTCCGATTCCGCCGGAAACTTTGGGGAGCAGCCCGGGTTCAGGCCAGGGAGATGAACGGTTCGGAGCGGGAAGAGTGGCCCAACCGGGCACAATGTATGCGTCGGCTGCCGTCGCCCGGCGCGCCGGCACGGTGGTCATGTCCGAGCATGAGGAAGATACTCCGCAACGCCGGTTGCAACTGGTTCTTGACCAGTACGCGGTGCGCGACATCCCGCTTGAAGGTTCACGCCTGGAGTTCGGGCGGACCGAAGGCGCGGGCAAGTTACTGGTTGAGCATCCCTCAATCTCTTCGCGTCACGCGGAGATCGTTATCGACAAGAATGGCGCAATTTTGCGCGACCTGGGATCAAGCAACGGCACCTTTGTCAATGGCGAGAGAATTGTCGAAGCCCGGCTGAACGAAGGCGACCTGATCCAGTTCGGGGCTTGCGAGTCGTATATCTTTTTGTACCGGGAGTCGCGCCGTCGCGCCTTGATCCTGCGGGACATCGAGTTGGATAAGCCCGTCGTAACCATCGGCCGCGATCAAGCGAACACTATTCCACTTCCTCATCCTACGGTTTCATCGCGCCACGCCGAGGTGCGGAAGGTTGCAAACAAGTTTGAACTCATCGATCTCAACTCGACCAACGGAACCTTCGTCAATGGCCGCCGCATCGCCAGGCACGTCCTCCAGCCGGGCGATCGCATTGGCCTTGGCGCGGTGCAGTTCGTGTTCGACGGCTCGCAGATGGAGCAACAGGCGGATGGCACACGCATCCGTCTGACGGCGCGCGCATTGCGCGTCGAAACCACGGATTTCAATACGGGCAAACCACTGCGGCTGTTGGACGACGTTTCGCTGGCGATTCAGCCCTGCGAATTCGTCGGGCTGCTGGGACCCTCCGGGGCCGGAAAATCGACCCTGATGGACGCCTTGAATGGTTCCAGGCCGGCAGGACAGGGCAGTGTTCGGCTTAACTCCGCCGACCTGTACAGCGAATTCGCTTCGTTACGCGCGCTGATTGGATATGTTCCGCAAGAGGACATTCTCCACCGGCAGCTTAGCGTGAAGGAATGCCTTTACTACTCGGCGCGGCTGCGGCTTCCGGACGACTTCGGCGAGACCGAAATCTGGAACCGTGTCGATGAAATCATCAAGGTCCTCGACCTCACCGAGCGCGCCGACATCATAATCGCGAAGATCAGCGGCGGACAGCGCAAGCGCGTCAGCCTGGGCATCGAACTCTTGAGCAAGCCGGCGCTGCTTTTCCTCGACGAGCCGACGGCGGGGCAAGATCCACGGACGGAAATGGCGATGATGCAGCTATTCCGTCAAATTGCAAATCGAGGATCGACGGTCGTCATCAACACCCACTTGCTCGGGTCTTTTAGCCTGCTGGATAAAGTCGCCGTGCTGGTGCGCGGCAAACTTGCCTACTTCGGTGAAAGTCAGGAGATGCTGTCGTACTTCCAGACACGGCGGCCTCATGAAATCTTCGACAAATTGAAGGAGCAAGAGCCAGAGCAATGGGCGGCGCAGTACCGGCAGTCGGAGGCCTATCAGGAGTCGGTCGGCAGCGTGCTCAAAACCGTCGCGGCTGACAAAAAACGCCCTGCCGCCGAACACGGACAACAACCACGCCGCTCCTTCTGGCGCCAGCTCACCACGCTGTTGAGCCGGCAGTTCACGCTTAAGTTCAAAGAGAAGTCCACGCTGGCCACGCTGCTGCTGCCCCCCGTTGTCGTTGCCATTCTGATGGGCATCATGAAGCAGACGGTCAACGAACCCAAGGTGCTGTTCATGATCGTGCTGGTCGCGCTCTGGTTCGGCTGCTCCTCTTCCGTTCGCGAGATTGTCGACGAGCTTCCGGTTTATAAACGAGAACGGCAACGAGACCTCAAGTTGAGCAGTTATGTTGGATCAAAGCTGATCTACGTCGGCGCGGTGGCGGCGATGCAGTCGCTGTTGTTCATAGCGGTGCTGGCGGGCATGGGCGCGGTCGAAAACCACTTGGCGGAATGCTTTGCGCTGATGTGGCTTTTGACGTTGGTGGGCGGCCTCATGGGACTCTTGATTTCGTCCGTCTTCTCTACGGCCGAAAAGGCTCTCTATGTCTTCCCCTTGACCATGATCCCGCAGATGTTGCTTGCCGGGCTGCTGATCCCGGTCAATACGATCCACTCGTTCTATGCGGTGGAACGCCCAAATCAGCAGGTGGAGTTGCAAGAGCTGCCAGCGGCGCTAATTCCAACCGGAATGACTCCCGCGCTGAAATATGGCCTCTCGCCGCTGATGGTGTCTCGATGGGGATTGGAGGGGATTGCGGATTTGTACATTCACGATGGCGAGAAGTACAGCTATTTGCTGCTGAACAACATTTACACGAGCTTGCATCCCGACGAACTGGCGAAAGCGCGTGCCGAGGCGGAGCGGAAAATCCGGGAAGCAGATCCCAGGCCGGCGAAGTTAGGTCCCACCGCCTTTTGGAGATATTTTGGCATTGTAGCCGGGTATGGCGGGCTGTTGATCGGAGGAATCATCATCGCGTTGCGAAGGAAGGAACACCATGCTGGTTGAGATTGAACTTGTCGGGCAGACCAACAATTGGTCGTACAGAAAGGCTCGGATTCTGATTGGCCGCGACTCGAGGTGCGACGTCAGCTTGACCGAATACTCCATGGTCTCCCGCGAGCACGTAATGTTGGAACTACGCGAGGATGGCGAGCTCGCGCTCTCCGATCGGAGCGCAAACGGAACGTTCTTGAACGGGAAGCGCGTTGGCGCTGGAATCGTTCACTCGGGAGACACTTTGCGGCTTGGGGCGGACGGGCCCGAGCTTCGCTTCCGTTTGACCGAGGAGCCCTCCAAAACGCCGGCAACACCCGGTTACGCAGAGACAATCGTGCGTAGGCCGGAGAGCGAAGTAACGAGCGTCGCGAATGAATCCGCGGCCACAGTTATTGCAGAAAGTCCCACGGCCGATCAAACCGTATTGCGCTACGCCGAAAGTATCGCGGGCAAGCCCGAGGACGTGAGCGCCAAACCCGTTCGCGTGGTTTTGGGGGAAACTCAGAAGCCGGAGACGTCGCGCGGCATCAGCATGCAAAGTCCCGCACGGCCAATAGAGCCAGAGGTTGGAGATCAACAAGTGATGGACAAAAAACTAGACAGCATCCGCAATCTGCTGGCCGCGAACCTGGCGGTCATGGTCATCCTTCTTTTTATCGTGCTGTATCAAGGCCAGCAGATCAACAGGAACAAGGAGGCGGTAACCGCACTGCGCGAAGAGGCCCAGAACGCGGTCAAGACATTTACGCCTGCCCTCGACCAGCGCTTGAAAACAATGAAGCAACGCATGGATGGCTTCGACGGCAAGATGAAGCAGGCTGAAGATCGCTTCGTCGAGCGCATGAACAAGGAGCTGCCCTCGGTCATGGATAAGTACATCAACCGCAAATTCGAAGAGATGAAACGCCAGGTCGGCCGGTAAACCACCTCGGGAGAGCACGAATGGCTCGTTTACGCTGGGTTGTTGCGCTTGTTTTAATACTTGGCGGGTCCCTTTTTGTCGCCGTGGCTAATGCCGACGACGCTAAACCAGTTGTCCAGGTAGGGTTGGAAAGCCTCTCGCTTGTATCGGCCACCACCGAAAAGGTGCAGTTGCGCGCAAGCATCAGTCTCGCTTCCTCGCGAAACGTCACGCTCCGAGAAGTTGCATTCGATCAACTGCGGATCAACGGCGTTCCGTTTTATGCTTCGCCCCTTTCCGACAATCTGGTACTGGCGCCTAATGAGAAAGTCACCCCGTTAAAGCCTCTGATCCTTACGGTCTATCTCCACGACCTGGACAATCTCAGGCCGCTGCGTGCCCTCGTGGCGGACGGCAGGCTTTCCGTGACAGGTACGGCTTATGCCGATGTCAGTCTGAACCCAGCCACCAAGCTGTTGCTGTTCACCAACCGTGCCCGTGTCCCCGTAAAAATACAGAATTCGCTGGAGCTGCAGGTGCCCGGCGCGGCTGTCGGCCGCAACGCGGCGCTGGCGTTGATCGATGGAGCTCAGACTGCCTTGGACAACGTCGGCAGCCGATGGCAGACTACGACCAAGTTGTTTTCCCAAAGGCGAAAGCAACTCTGGGAGCAGTATGCGCCCACGCTCGTGCTGGCGCATTCCACCTATCAGTTGCAGGATTCAGCAGGCAAGAACTTTCCGTTCGACGCCACGGCCGTGGGGTTTCGGGTTGCGGGTAAGCAAGTGCTCTTGCCGAAATCGGTCCTGGAGCCCTGGAAGTTCGATCCCGATATCGCCGCAAGCATGAAGCAGGATCGAAGCCTCAAGGTCGTCGCCTACGACTTAGCCATCTGGCCCGCAAATGCTCGCCTGCGTAACGACGATAACAAACTCCTCCCCGAGCAGGCTTGGCGGCTCAGCTCTAAACAGTTGAAATTGTCGTCCTCGACTAAGGACTCCGTCGAGTCCATGGTACTGCCGCAAGATGGCAACAAGGTGGTCAAGGTCAGCGTGCATCGCCGGCAAGGCACCGCTGCTCTGGCATTGGTCGAGATCATCGACCCAGCCGTTGTGGCGTTGAAAGCGGTAAAGGCGACACCTACGCGCACGGGCGAAAGCTCTTCCCTGGCGCTGTTTCGTTTTCCCGAGGGCATCCAGGGGCGAGAGGCGCGTCCCGAGCTGATCGTGATTTCCGGGTCCTCTACGGCGGGCGAGGTCCGCTTGGACGCGATGATCGATTCGGCGGGCTGGGGTTCGCCTGTTATTTCGGAGGCTGGCGTTGTTGGTGTAGTCACATACGAGAATTCCGTAGTGCCCATTGCGGCGGCTACGAAGGCCCTCAAGTTCAACCTGAGCAGCGAGCAGGTTAGCGCGGGACAATGATATGAACAACCTTTCGCGAACCCTCATTCTCCTGTTGCTGTGTTCTACGACCCATGCGGCCTTCGGCGCCGTCGAGCTATACGGCTCCACGCCGCTGAGCGCCCAATCCGTACGCCAAGGCGCTTTGGGAAGTTGTTACTTCCATGCCACCATTGCCGCCCTCGCCGCTACCCAGCCGGCCCTGTTACGTGCCGCCATCCGCCAGGACGCGAGCGGCGATCTCAGCGTGCGTTTTGCCGACGGCAAGATCGAGCGGGTTTATCCCGAAGACGTGCAGTTCGCGCGCGACAGCGGCTACGATCGCTCCGATGGCCTCTGGGTTGCGGTGCTGTTCCGCGGCTATGCCCAACGCACCCTGCGGGCCGCCTTGGTGGAGAGCATTGCCGGGAGCTCGCTATCCCCGGCCCTCAAGCTCAGCTTGAGCGCTGTTGTCGCCAGCTCGGACGCACTCCTGCTGGCGTATGACCGGGCCATCCGCACGCAGATTGATCAGGTTGGAAGTATCGATCGCGTCCGCCTGAAGGCGCAGCTCAAGCAGGAGATGAAAATCTTCCCGTTGGACGAAGCTTTGAAAGAGCGCGCACTCGGTTTTCTGGACTCGAGCGGTACTTTCGATGCGTTGGAAAGCGAGATCAAGAGCAACGGAGAGCTGTTCGGGGCTTACCGCGCCGTCGGCCAGGGGGGCCTGCCTGAACGTGTTATGCAGGCCTTCGACGGTACGGCGCACTCGTACACTGTGCGCGACGGAGCAAAAGCACTCACGGCGATATCGAATGCGCTGGGGAAACATCAGGCAGTAGTTGTTTGGACCGGCGACCCTCCGGCTCAGATGGTGCTATCGAAATGGCGCTCCCGCTTCGGATCGCAAATCGATGACTGGTATGAAGATAGCCATGCTTATACAGTCCTGAGCGTCAATCTCGCCGCCGGCACGGTCAGGCTGCGCAATCCCTGGGCACGCCATCCCGATCCCAATGGCGAATTCACCTTGCGGCTGGATTCCTTCTCCGCCACATGCGCCGGGTTTACCACTTCTGGTGGGGCACAAGGTCATTAGCGCGGCGTTGGGGTTCATACATGGTGGAGATGTGGTGGGTCTTATGCTAAAAAATCGCATATTGTGGCTGGGCGCGATTTTATTCTTAATAAGCACTTGCCTCGCGGTACAGCCGAAGGCATTCGGCGCTCAGGACTCTACGGAAAACACAGCCACTAAGGAACCCTTTACTCTGGCGGAAATCGAGAAGCTGCTCGAAGGTAGCGTGAGCCCCAAGAGGGTGGCCACCCTGGTTGAGCAATACGGCGTTAGCTTTGAGTTGACCGACGATGTCGAAAAGGAACTTCGGGAAGTAGGCGCCGACGACAAACTTTTGCTGGTCATTTCCAAGAGACACGTAGACACGACCGCCCAGGACTGGGAGGCGGTGAGGTACAGCAACGACCGGAACCAGCTGGAAGCTTTTCTCCAGCGTCACCCGAGTAGCCCATTCTCCGACGCCGCTCGCGCGCAGATCGAACAAATCGATTGGACGGCAGCAAACGGCAGCAATGATCGATCCAAGCTGCAGACATATCTTAATCAGCACCCCGGCGGACGTTACGCGCAACAGGCTCGTGAGCAGATCGAACAAATCGACTGGAATTCCGCCTTCAGCAGCCGTAATCATGCTCGCATCCAGGCGTATCTAGCTCAGTATCCTAACGGGCGCTACAGGCAGCAGGCGCGTGAAGCGCTGGAGCAGATTGATTGGGACGCAGTCAAGGACTCGAAGGACGTGCCGCGCTTGCGGGCATTCCTGAGGGCCTATCCGCAAGGGCGTTACGCCGCATTGGCCAAGATGGAGATTGAAGCGCAGGCAAACGTAGTACGTGCGCCGCAACCCCGAATACAGGCTCACCCGGATTATTGTCCACTCCCCGACAAGCTTGAGTTTGACTACAACACTCCACAGCGTGAAAAGATCGGAATATGGACGGGACAATGGGAAGTCAATCCGTGGCGTAAATTCTGTTTGGTCATAACCTCTATCAAGGGGGATGAGGTTCGGGGAATCTACAGTTGGGAAGACAAAGGCACAGGACACAGGGGTGGCTTCGATATATTTACAGGTGCGATACGGTTCTCCACGTCGCCGGAAGGCTACCCCCAGGCTTCTCAAACCATCAGTTCCAAAACAGATAAACGTGAGATTACATTGCAGTTTCGAGCTAATGGGACCGTCCGGGCGACCTGGCAAGCTGGTGGTTACAGAATGACCGAAGCCCGAGTAACCAAGGTCAAATAGCTAAGTAGCTGGAAAATAACGATCATCCGTTGCATTTACGCACGAGGTCTGCCGTTCGAATCCTCCGTCGCGTGCGCCGTTCCCCCTTCCCTCTGCGGCAAACCGCGCTTGTTACTATCGTCACGTTCTCTAAGTTTTGCTTCGAGTTTCCATGGGTTTCGAAGTATTCTCTAGCGAGCAGTTGATAACCATTTGTATACGCGCCGCGATCGCTTATGAAGCATTGCCCGGTTTGCAGCCACAGCTATCCCACGAATTTCCGCGTCTGTCCGCAGGACAATACGGCATTGCGGGAGACCAACGAAATTGAGCCGGGGATGGTGATCCGCTCGAAGTACCAGATTCTTGAGCGTCTGGGCGGCGGCGGAATGGCCGACGTTTACCGCGCCAAACACCTGGCCTTTAACGAGATCTGCGCCATTAAGGTCGTAAAGGCGAGCTACGCCGATGACACGGCGTTCAACAACCGCTTCAAAGGCGAGGCGGTCCTCACCCGCAAGCTGCGCCACCCCAACGCCATCGCGGTGGAAGATTACGACACCACCGAAGACGGCCGGCCCTACATCGTGATGGAGTTCGTGAATGGCCCTAACCTGCGGAGCGTCATCGACAAGGAAGGAGCGCTGTCGGTAAGCCGCGCGCTTAGCATTTCTTTGCAAGTGGCGCGGGCATTGGCGGCGGCTCACAAGCTCGGCATTACGCATCGCGATATTAAGCCGGACAATATCCTCATCACTCAAGATGAGCAGGGTAACGAAGCCGCCAAGGTTCTGGATTTTGGCATCGCCAAGGTCAAAGAGGGCGCCTTTACCATGGCCGCCTACACGGCGACACGCAAGGGAGTGGTGGTCGGCACTCCGCAGTACATGTCGCCGGAGCAGGCGCGCGGCAAAGTGGGTACCGAAATCGACAGCCGGGCCGACATTTATTCGCTGGGTGTGGTGATCTACGAAATGATCACCGGCAAGCTCCCCTTCGAAAGCGACACCCCGATGGGGTATTGCCTTGAGCATCTTCATACCGTGCCAGTGCCGCCGCGTGAATTTGCCGCTGCCCTGAATATTCCCGCGGGCCTCAGCAAATTGGTGATGAAGGCCCTGGAGAAGGACCGGGAGAAGCGATTCTCGACGATCGACGAGATGATCGAGGCGCTGCAGGACCCGGAGCGCTGGGCCGCGATTTTGCAGTCGCAGGCGGCAACCGTTGTGGTCGGCGTCGTCGATGAGACGGTGGGAAGCGCACCGTCGCCAACCGCACCGCTCTCGCCGGCAGCCACCCAAGGACCCCAGGCTGGCCAAGGCCGGGCGCGTGTGGTGTACACGCCTGCCAAATCGGCCCCAGTCGAACCACGTGAGCAGCATCACCAATCCACCCCGCCCGCGCAGGCAGCCGCTGCCGCAGCCGCTCCGGCGCGGACACAGGGACAGCCGGCAGCCGTTCCAAACCTCGCGGGACGAAAGAAGTCGTACTCCAAGACGATTACGCTTGTATTGGTGCTCGTGCTCGCTGCCGGGGCTGGCGCATATTACTGGATGTCCAAGCACTCCCATGCGGCCAAGCCCGCGCCTGCCTCGCAATCCAGCACGACGACTGCAAGTTCGCCAGTCCAGCAGCCCGCACCCGTGACCCCTCAATCTCCAAGCGCCGCCGAACCCACGCGGCAAGATAATCCTCCTCCGGCCGTCGCGTCGGAAAAGCCTGCCCCTGCCAAGCAACCGGGCACCACCACTGCAAATTCGCGTGCCCATCAGCCCGCACCCGTAACCCCTCCACCTGCAACCGTGACACCTCCAAAGGTCACGTGGGACGACGAGAAAGCGCCTCAATCCCCGGCCTCTGCCGAAGCCAAGCGGCAGGCGCGAGAGTTGGTGGCCGTGGCGCGGGTGCAGATGGCCGGAGCCGATTACGCCAGCGCCATCAGCAGCTATCAACAGGCGCTCCGCTTGGACCCCTCCAATGTGGCTGCCAACGCGGGACTGAGGAAGGCTCGACAGGCAAGAGCGATGGAGGTTGTTCAGCGCATGCCGTTGGTTCCCGGCAACCCCGATGATAGGAAACCAGCGCGGGAGCGACGAGCGCGGGAACTGGCGACAGCGGGCCAGCAGCAGATTGACGGCGGCGACTATGCGATGGCGGTCAGAACCTTCGAGCAAGCGGTCCGCTTGGATCCCTCCAATGCCACGGCTCAGGCGGGACTGAAAAAAGCGCAACAGGCCATGCGCACCGAGGATGAAATCCTGCAGCGGCGCAAGTAGAGACGAGCAGTTCCCTCGTTGTATCCAAATTCCCCGCAGGATGTCATGGCGACCGGAGCGTCGAGCGCCGCGGCCGGAGCAGCCAAACGTACCCCACATTACATTCGATAAGCAGAGGGTTCTTTGGTTGCGTAGTGGAGCCACCCTTTGTTTTCGGCAGTAAGAACAAAAGGTGGCTCGACTTCGCTCGCCATGACAGTCGGGAAGCGCTCTCGCCTCACCCGCGCGGGCAGATCGGTTGGTCTAGGAACGCAGGGCGGCGTCCACGAGAATGCGCGAAAACCTCAGCGCACAACGATGTTGACCAGCTTGCCGGCCACGACGATCACCTTGACAACCTGTTTGTCCGCAATTGCCGCTTTGACCTTTTCATCGTTCAGAGCGGCCTGTCGTATTGCGTCTTCAGCCGTATCGGCGGAGACGAGGATATGTCCGCGCAATTTGCCATTGACTTGCACGGCCATCTCTACCTCGTCTTCCTTGGCAAGCGCGGGATCGTACTTCGGCCACGAGTGACGCAACAGCTTCGAAGCATCTTCGCCCAGGAGTTCCCACAACTCATGCGCAAGATACGGCGCGAACGGGGCAAGCATCAGCACCAAGTTGCGCTGCACCTCGCCGCGTAGCGTCCGCAGTTCAGGCAGCTTCGTCCCCTTGCCGAAGACTTCCTGCTGTGCGGTGCAGGCATTCAGGAATTCCATCAGGCCGGCCACGCAGGTGTTGAAGTGCCAGCGGCCGTTCAACTCGTCGGTGATGCGCTTGATGGTCTGGTGCATCTTGCGCACGACGGCGCGAGCCTGTGGAGTGAACTCGGCGGCGTAGCACGGCGGCTCGCCTCCGCCAAACTTCACCGGAGCTTCGGAGACGAAGCGGTGGGCCCGGCTCAGGAAGCGGCTCACGCCTTCCACGCCCTGGTCCTGCCAATCAAGATCGCGGTCGGGCGGCGCGGCAAAGAGCGTGTAGAGGCGGGTCGAATCAGCGCCGTAACGCGCCACCATGTCGTCCGGTGAAACGACGTTGCCGAGCGACTTCGACATCTTGGCGCCGTCCTTGATGACCATGCCCTGCGTAAACAGGCGCGTCGCGGGCTCGTCGTTGCGGATGAGGCCGAGGTCGCGCATGAACATGGTCCAGAAGCGCGAATAGATGAGGTGCAGAATCGCGTGCTCGACTCCGCCGATGTACTGATCGATGGGGAACCAGTAATTGGCCACCGCCGAATCGAAGGGCGCTGTCGAAATCGGGCTGGTGTAGCGATAGAAATACCAACTGGAATCAACAAAGGTGTCCATGGTGTCGGTTTCGCGCCGCGCCGGGCCTCCACACTTCGGGCAGGTCGTGTTGGCGAATTCCGGCACGCGCCCGAGCGGTGAACCGCCGGCCAGCGTGATTTCCACGTTCTCGGGCAACAGCACGGGCAACTGCTCTTCCGGCACGGGCACAAGACCGCACTTCCCGCAGTGGATAATCGGAATAGGCGTTCCCCAATAACGCTGGCGGGAGATGCCCCAGTCCTTCAGCCGGTAGGTGACGGTTGCCTTACCGAAGCCGTGCTCCTCGGCATGCTTCGCCATTACATGCTGCGCTTCCTTGCAAGACAGGCCGCTCCATGGACCGGAGTTGATCAGCAGGCTGTCTTCGAGGGTGAAGGGCAGCACGGGCGTTTCGGGCTCGCCCGCGGCGGGAGGCTCTCCCTCGCGCCGCGGCAGAATAACGATTCGGATCTCAAGTCCATATTTCCTGGCGAACTCGTAATCGCGCTCGTCGTGCGCCGGCACGCTCATGATGGCGCCCGTCCCGTAGTCCAGCAGGATGTAGTTGGCCACCCAGATCGGAACCCGCTCTCCATTGAACGGATTGATGGCGTTGAAGCCGGTGAAGACACCTTTCTTTTCCAGCCCGCCGATGTTGCCCGCTTCCCTGGCCATGCGCTGGTCGGCAAGCAGCTCATCGACTCCGGCCTTCAGATTGGGATTGAACGAAATCAGGTCGGCCACCAGCGGATGCTCGGGCGCAAGCTGCACCGACGTGGCTCCCATCATGGTGTCGACGCGCGTGGTGAAGACCGTGATTTTGTCGCCCGCGGCTCCGGCGGCGTGATCTAATTTGAAGTCGACCAGGGCGCCCTCGGAGCGGCCGATCCAGTTGCGCTGCATGGTGCGCACTTTTTCCGGCCAGCCCTGCAGACGATCGAGTCCGGAGAGAAGCTCCTCGGCATAACTGGTGGTGCGAAGAAACCATTGCTCCAGGTCGCGCTGCTCGACCACCGTAGTTTCATGCCGCCAGCAACAACCGCCCACAACCTGCTCATTGGCAAGCACCGTCTGGCATTCAGGACACCAATTGACGGTGCTCTTCTTCCGATAAGCCAGACCACGCTCGAAGAGCTTGAGAAAGAACCACTGATTCCACCTGTAGTATTCCGGGAAACAGGTCGTGACCTCTTTCGACCAGTCATAGCCGAAGCCCAGACGCTTCATCTGCGTCTTCATGTTGCCGATGTTCTGCAGCGTCCACTCCCTTGGCGGCTGCTGGTTCTTGATGGCGGCGTTCTCGGCCGGAAGCCCGAATGAATCCCATCCCATGGGATGCAGCACGTTGTAGCCGTTCATCCACATGTAGCGGGCCAGGGCGTCGCCGATGGAGTAGTTGCGCACGTGCCCCATGTGGAGCGCGCCCGAAGGGTAGGGCAGCATTTCCAGGACGTAGTACTTCTGCTTGCCCGAGTCCAAGCCCTCGGCGGCATAGAGCTTTGGATCATTGTTCCAGCGCTCGGACCATTTCTGTTCGATGGAATGCGGATTGTAACGGCCTTCATCCTGGTCACGGGTGGAAGGCAACGGCGCAAGCGTGGAAGACTGCGTGGCTCCGCCCGAGCTTTGCCCATCTCCCCGGCCTTGCCGCTTGGCGGCTTCGGCCAGACCGAGTCCCTGCGCGGCGGCCTGGACATCCTGCTTGACTTCCTCAACCAGCTTGCCGACGCTGCCAGCGGCCTTTTCGACCACTTGGCGAACCGTTTCGGCTGCCCGTTCTACCACTTCGCTGGACGACTTCGAATGGCTGCGATTCTTGTTCTTCTGGCTCATCTTTATAGGCTTCATAGAATTACAGGGTTACAAACTTTGATTCTACAACCCGTGTCGGACCCAGACCAAAAACTCTGGTCCGGTACATGCATCTCCCGGAGCAACAGGGCGTTCTAACGACGAGGAGATCACCTTCAGGCCTGCAAGGTTGCGGCCGCCTGAAAATCTTCTCAGCCTCAAACCAGCCGGACGCGGTGCGCCTGGCATGGCTTGGCTCCAGCGCGGCGAACCAGGCTTTTTCGCCGCACACCAGCGCACAAATTCGGAGGAGTACATGACGTCGCGGAAATGGATTGTACAAGTTCTGTGTCTGCTGTTAGCCACGCCCTCATTCGCCGATTTCCGGTACGAAGAAACCACCAGGATCACCGGCGGCGCCATCGTCGGCATGATGAAGCTTGCCAGCGCCTTCAACCGGGACGCCAAGCAGACCATGGCACCAACTACTTCCACGGTGCTGGTCAAGGGCGACCGGATGGCGCGCATCAATCCGGACAGGACTGAAATCATCGATCTCGACAAAGAGACGATCACCAATATCGATCACCGGAAAAAGCAGTACACCGTCATGACCTTCCAGGAGATGAAGGAGCGAATGGAAGAGGCGCAAAAAAGAGCGGCGGAGCAGCAGGCCAAGAGCAAGCCATCGCAAGCGCCAGCCAACAATACCCCGCCTCCGAAGATGGACTTCAAGGTCAGCGTGAAAGACACTGGCGCCACCAAGCGGGTTGCCGGTCTCGACGCGAAAGAAGCGATTCTGTGCATGACGATGGAGGCCACCGATCAAAAAACCGGGGACAAGGGCTCCTTCGCCATGACCAACGATATGTGGATGGTTCCTGAGATTCCCGGTTATGGCGAAGTGCGCGACTTCAATCGCAGGCTTGCGCTGAAAATGGGAATGATCTACGGCGACGCGCTGAAGCCAGCAATGGGCTCCATGCGACCGGGTTCGGCACAGGGAATGACCGAGATGGCGAAGGAAATGTCCAAACTGA
Organism: Candidatus Korobacteraceae bacterium; assembly: GCA_050015355.1. Classification (GTDB taxonomy): domain Bacteria; phylum Acidobacteriota; class Terriglobia; order Terriglobales; family Acidobacteriaceae; genus CAWBRT01. The sequence continues at coordinate 22,104 of JBEKBO010000075.1, forward strand.
AGGGCGTCCCAGTGCTACAGGTGATGCGCGTTGGCGCCAGCCCTGATGGCCAGCCTCTGCCCGCCGCATCCGAGGCGCCCTTGCCGCAGTCGAACTCACCCAGCTCCGGAGAGGTCGCTCAGAAAAGTGCAACTTCGGCGATCGTCGGCAAACTCAGCCCCTTCGGCGGCTTCGGAAGGAAACAAAAGAATGACTCGCAAGACGCTCCGCCGCCACAGGGCCAGCCACAGGGCGCACCGAATGCTGCCGCGAGTGTACTGGTGGAGTCGAGCATAGAGACCAGCAGTTTCTCGTCCGCCCCGATCGATCCGGCACAGTTCAACGTTCCTGCCGGATATGCACAGGTGGCGTTTGATGCCGGCCGGGCACGGTAAAACCTAAGATCGCGGTTTCGGCGCAACCACGACGCGTGCCGGGGACCTCGGCGGGCGTCATGGGACACACCTTTAGACCGGTTCCCTAGAAGGTATATACCTGGATTCGGTGAGTGAATTACCCTGGGGATGGCGAGTTCTCCTGCGACACGACAACGATGGCGCGAGCTTATTCCGATGATCTTCGGCGCA
>JBEKBO010000076.1:0-22539 GCA_050015355.1 Candidatus Korobacteraceae bacterium
AAGCGGCATGCGGCGGATCTTGATATGGCGGTTACCAGGACAGATCAAAACCCGGCCCGCGAGCAGCAAGTCTCCGGACTGCGCTTCCTTCACTTGGAGAGCGCTGGTTTCGTCGAGCCTTCGCGCCAGCGGCTCCGTGAATCCTTCCGGCATGTGCTGTACCACCAGCACCGCCGCCGGAAACTCCGGGGGCAACTGGGACAGCAGGTATCGCAGCGCGTTGGGCCCGCCGGTTGAAAGGCCAATTGCGACCGCCTGCTCCGCAATCCTGTGCTCCAACTTCGTTTTCTGCACCGGCATCGCGGCCTCGGCTACCGCCGGTCTGATCTTGCCGCTGACGGCGGCGACCCGAATCTTGGTGCTCAGCTCCTTGGCAATGTCCTCCAACTGCGCCGAAAGGGCGTCCTTCGGTTTGGCGACAAAGTCGAACGCGCCGATACTCAGCGCCCGGAACGTCGCCGCCGCTCCGGCCTTGGTGTGAGCGCTGACGATAATCACCGGCAGACCGTAGCGCTTCATGATCTCGCGCAGCGTCTCCATTCCGTCCATGCGCGGCATCTCCAGGTCCAGCGTGACCACGTCGGGCCGAAGATCTCCGATCTTCTTCAGGGCAAACTGCCCGTCCATCGCCGTTCCCACAACCTGGATCATGTTGTCCCTCTCCAGGATTTGCGGAATCAGCTTTCGCATCAACGCCGAATCATCCACCACTAGAACCTTGATCATCTGCCCTTATGCGTTTGCCGCTTGCGCTCTTCCTGAGATTTGCTTTCGCCGCAGCCGGTCGACCACCGCCGCCAGATTCAGAATCAGAACGACCCGTCCGTCGCCAAGCACCGAAGCGCCGCCGACCAGATCCGTCGCCACCAGGTGGTCTTCCAAAGCCTTGATGACCAACTCTTCTTCACCCACCACTCTTTCCACCACCAGCCCGAACTTATGTTCCCCTACCAACACTACAATTACGAAGCTCTTGCCGCGAGGCTTGGCCGCTGCCGGATCAACCACCAGATGCGGCGCCGGCGCTTGACGGCCTGAAGGTTCGCCGATCCGGATCAGCGGAACCGCCTCCTCCCGGATGCGCAGCACCTCGCGTCCTTCGACCATGTGGATGTCGCCGGTAGCAGCGCGAGTGATTTCCAGCACCGTTCCCAGGGGCACCGCGTAGAGCCGGTTCGCGGTGTTAAACAGCAACGCCTTGATGATTGCCAGAGTCAACGGCAACCGCAACCTGAAGGTGGTTCCGACCCCGCTTTGGGTGTGGATGGAGATGGAGCCCTTCAGCCGGTTGATGACTGCTCTCACGATGTCCATGCCGACGCCGCGCCCGGAAATCTCGGTGACTTGCGCGGCAGTGCTGACGCTGGGCTCGAAGATCAGGCTCACCGCCTCATGTTCGGTCAGTTGCGCCGCCTGCTCCGGACTGATGACGCCCCTCTGCACTGCTTTGGCTACCACTCCCGCTTGATCAATGCCGGCGCCGTCGTCGGATACCTCGATGACAATCTGGTTGCCCTGGTGATAGGCGTCCAGCCGAATGGTTCCGCGCGCGGGTTTGCCTGCCTGCTGCCGGGTTTCCGGGTCCTCGATGCCGTGGTCGACCGCGTTTCGCACCAGATGCGTCAGTGGTTCGGCGAGTGCGTCCAGGATGCTCTTGTCCAAATCCGTGTTCTCGCCCTGCAAAATCAGTTGCACATCCTTGTTCGCGGACTTGGCTAAATCGCGAACCGTCCGGGGAAAACGCCGGAACAGTTGCTCGACCGGCACCATGCGGATCTTCATCACCGAGCGTTGCAGCTTGTACATTACCTGCGATTGTTTTGCCAGCGCGTCGGCAAAGCGTGCGCGGACCGGGTCCTTGCCGAACTTCTTCGTGAAGTCCAAGAGAATCTGTTGCAGCGTGGATCTGGCTATGATGAGTTCTCCCACTAGGTCGAGCACGGTATCGATGCGTTCGGCATCAACGCGGAGCAGGTTCTCGGTCGCGGGCAAAGAGCGCTCCGCTTTCGGCTGCTCGGGCTTGGCTTCCATCGGAGAGGGCGTTGGCGCCGGCTCCGCCTCGGGCTCGACGCCCTCCAGGACTCCGGAAAGGAACTCGCCATTGGCTTGGCCGATCACGGCCGTTACGTCGTTTTTGACCGCCCGCTCTGCCGCGGGGCCGTAGGGCTCGACGTACGCCGCGCTTACGATTCCCGGCACGTGGCACTTGCGCCGCACGTGCTCGACTGATTGCGCCGTTGCCAGCACGGCCTCCACCATCTCGGCCGGCTCCGTGCTGTCGATCTCCGGGCGTGCCGCCAGCAGGGTGCCCGATTGCCGCAGCACTCGCCAAATCACTTGCAAGGCCGCCGCCGGCATCGCGCACTTCGGGTCGATGACGAGGCCGACGTTCACCACGCCGCAAGCCGGCGCGGCGGTTTTGGCGATCACCAGGCGCTCGTACTCGTTCCACTCAAATACCGGCACGGGCAGAGCCGGGCCGCTCGATTCGGCGTGGATGACGCGCTGCATCATGGCGCGAAGGACATCGCCTGAAGGCGGCTGCATACCGCTCATGTAAGCCGAGAGAAATGCCTCGAATTCATCGGCTGCGCTCAGCACAAGCTCGGCGAGGGCCACGCCGGATCGTCCCGCGATCTCGGGGGTCAACACATCTTCCAGGGCGTGCGCCAGTTCGCTCAGTTCGCGGTAGCCGCATGCCGCCGAATCGCCCTTCAAGGTATGAACCGTGCGCCTGATGTCACGCACGATCTCCGCGTCGGCGGGCGCCTTTTCCAGGCGGAGACCTTCCTCGTTCAGCGCTTGCAGCAACTCCTGGGCGCTTTCAAAGAAGATGGCTCGCAATTCGTTTGCCCGCTCTTCGGAGAAAAAGCTCATGCCTTTGCCTCCAGACGCTTGTAGGCGGTTCCGTTGTTTTCGTGAATCATCTGAAACTGATCGGTCAGTCCGAAGAGGCTTTCGGCATGTCCGACGAACAGGTATCCCTCCGGGTTCAAGCAGCGCCAGAACTTCTGGATCAGCCGTTTCTGTTCCGCCTCATCGAAGTAGATCATCACGTTGCGGCAGAAGATGATGTCGTTGTGCTGGGGCAGGAACTCGGTCTTCAAGTTGTGAAAATCGAATTGCACAATTTCCTTCATCGGGCGCTTCACGGAATAGCGGTCGCCGCACTTGTCGAAATAACGAAGCCGGTAGTTGTAGTCAACCGCATCCATCTGGTGCTCGGAGTAGACGGCCTCTTGCGCCGTCCGCAGCACCGAGTAGCTGATATCGGAGGCGAGGATTTCGACCCGCCACGGCGGCGGGATCAACGGCTTGGTGGCCGGCATATCAAACGGCAGCGGATTGCGCAAATAGTAGTAAGCCAGCGCGTCGCAAATCAGCATCGCCAGCGTGTACGGCTCCTGACCCGTGGAGCATCCGGCGCTCCACAAGCGTAATGTCCAGTCTCGCCGCGCCTGCTTGTGTTGCAGCGCTTTTTCCAGGATGACTTTGTGAAACAGCTCCAGTTGCGGCCGGTTGCGAAAGAAGCTGGTTTCGTTAACCGTGAGGTGCTCCAGCAACGCGTTGAACTCGGACTTTCCGTCGCGGCTGGTCAGCAAGCGGTAGTAGCTGTAAAACGTGTCCAGTCCGCAGGTGCGCATGCGCCGTTGCAGCCTGTCATGCAGGAAGTGCGCGCGGCGTTCGTCAAAATACATGCCGCATTCCTGGTAAATCAGGCTTTGCAGTAACTTCAGTTCCGGTTCGGTTAACTCGATTTGGCCTGCACTCGCCATAACAGTTCCGCGTCCGCGGCAATCCTTTCGCTAAGCAGCGCCCGTCGGCTGCAAGTCGGTGAGTTCGCTCAGGCGGCCCAGTTCGCCGTGGTTCAGTAGCTTTTCCACGTCCACCAGGATGATCAGCTTGCCGTTTCGCTTTCCCAGTCCCGTCACGTAACTCAGATCGTTTTCCTGCAACAGTTCCGGTGGGGGTTCGATGTCGCCGTTGGCCATCTTGAGCACCTCGCTGGCGGCATCGACGATCAGACCGACGAGGCGGCCCTCCAACTCGGCCACGAGTATGCGGTTTCTCTTGTCAACCTTGATCCCGGGTTCACGGAAGCGCTTGCGCAGGTCGATCACCGGAATGATCCGCCCGCGCAAATTAATGACGCCTTCGACGTAGTCGGGAGCCTCGGGAACAGCCGTGATTTCCATCATGCGGACGATTTCCCGCACCAGGCCAATCGGTACGCCGAAAGTCTCCCGGCCAATGCGGAATCCGACCAATTGAATTTCCTTGCCCATAGGTGACCTCTCTAGGCGCTTGCCGCCGCCAGTTTCTTGCCGCCACGCACACGCTCCAGGCTCTTTGCCGTGTGCGCCTCGAAGTCGATCACGAACCGGTCCATCGACTCCAGCATAGAGCGCGCCATTTTCGACATCTGCTCTGCTGAGGCGGCCAGTTCCGTGGAGCCGGACGTCGAGTGCTGCACCAGCTCGCGCATGCGCTCCATTGCGCGAACCACTGCCTGCGCTCCTCCCGCCTGTTCCTCCACGGCGGAAGAGATTTCGTGCGTAATCTCATTCAGCCGCGTCGTTGACTTGGCAATCAGGGTCGAGCCGTGCGACTGTTCGTTAGTCGCCGCGCCGATCTCCTGCGCGAACTTGTAAACCTCCGTTACCACGTTGGAGATTCGGCGCAGCGCCAGGGTCAGATCGTCGCCCAGGCTGATTCCTTCGTTCACGATCGACGTGCTCTTGTTCATGTTGTCGACCGCTTTTCTCGCTTCCTTCTGAATGCGGGCGATCAGTTCGGAAATCTCCTTGGTCGATTCCGCCGACTTCTCGGCCAGCTTACGGACCTCGTCCGCCACCACCGCAAACCCCAGGCCGTGTTCGCCCGCCCGCGCCGCTTCGATGGCGGCGTTCAGCGCCAGCAGGTTGGTCTGTTCGGAGATGTCGTCGATGACCTCGATGATTTTTCCGATCTCGTCCGCTCGTTGCCCCAGGGTGCCGATGATTTCCGCCGAAGAGCCGATCGAATCGTTGATGCGGGTGAGGCCCTCGGTTGCCTTCTGCATGGTTGTGAATCCACTCTGCGCTTCTTCGCGCGAGCGGTTGGAGATGTCCAGCAGAACCTTGGCCGTGTCGGCTACACGCTGGATGCTGGCTACCATCTGGTCGATCGAAGCCGAGGTCTCGCTGACGTCGGAGGCCTGCATCTGCGTATTCTTGACCATGTTCTGCACGTTCACGCTCATCTCGTGCATCGTGCTGCTGACTTCGTCGATGGCCGACGCGGACTGCACGCTGATTTTGGCGGACTCCTCGGACGCATCGGCGACCTGGTTGGAACCGGCCGCCACCTGTGCCGCGGCATCTCGCATCGAATTCACCATGGAACGTAGCCCCTGCGTCATCTTGGCAAAGGCAAGCGCCAGCGTGTCTTGGTTGGAGCGGGGCTGTATCGCCACCGACAGGTCGCCGCCGGCAATCGCCTCGGAAACCGTCGCCATCTCCTTCAGGTACTCGATCAATTCCCGGTACGACTGGGCTAGCTGGCCGATCTCGTCCGTGGAGGACTTCAGTTCAATCGACTGCTTCAAATCTCCCGTTTCGCTGATTTTGCGGGCCACTTGGTTGAGCTCGCCCAGGGGTTCGCTGATCGATTTTGACGTTTTATATGCAATAAACACGCCCAGAGCGAGCGCCAACGGAGCGCCCAGGAAAGCGAACAAAGACGTGCTCAAGGCGGTGACATCGTCCATCTGCTTGCGGTCCTGCACGTGGCGTTCGTTCGCTGCTTTTATCTTGTCGACGATCTCAGCCGAGCTCTTGACCCACAATTGCGGATCCGTTTGCAGGTAGGCAGCCTTCAGTTGGTCCATGCTCTGGCCGCCGGAATCGACGAGCCGCCGCTGTTCCACCATTTTGCCTACGACGTTGTCGTTCCACTCACGCTCAGCCTGTTCCAGCTTTGAAAGCAGCGCCCGGTCTTCCTCAATGAGAGTCTTTGCTTTGGCCTGCCGAAGCGCCTCCGCCAAGCTGTTCTGATCGGCGTGCAGCTTATCGAGTTCGCGCGTATCGCCCGTCAGCAGGTAATTGCTCAAGGCAAACCGGCTCTGCATGATTTGGAAGCGGGCGATGCCGGCTATCTGCGACTGCTCCATCGCGCTGATGGCCGCCGTCTTGGTGGATCGTTCGCGTGATGTGGTAATCATGCTGACGGCGAACGCTACCACCATGATCGCAAGGATCAGACAGAAGTTGATCATCAGCTTTTTACGAATCGTAACCCTCATATTCCGTTCTCCAAGCACGCTGTACTGTGGCCGACGTCTTTGAGTGCTCAGTTTCCGCAAACCGAAACGCCCAACTTCCGGAAAATTGCCACAACCGCGCTTCCAATTCGCCCGGCAAATTTAATCCAGGCTCCGCCGGCAGAGAGGCTGTGCAGGAATCAATGCATCCCAATTGCCAAGCAGAACCGGCATAGCACATTGGTAATCTTAGAGCCGCTTAATTCCTTGTTTGCCGGTGCTGACGCTTGGCGGGGAGGCCTGCAAGCGAAAAGTCGGGTCGATTCGTCTCACAGAATCCTAGTTGAATCCTCAGGCCGGGTATCAGCTTGAGACAAATCACTCAGGTGAACTCTAAGGGTACGTAAGACACTAATTAGCTTGACTCAAATTGAGATTACAGCTTACGTTGGAGCGGTCCAGCAACAAAGGATTTGCGCATGGATATAAAGACAGGTTCAGCCGATCTCTCTCAAGCTGCCTTGAGCGCGGAAAGAGACGACTGCCGTGCCGATGCGCTGATGGCCCTGGCGATGGAAGTCAGTTCCTGCATACGCTTGCCTGAATTGGCTCAATCGGTTACGCGTCGCGCCAGCGAGTTGCTCGGCGGCACCGCCGCTGCCCTGGCGTTGGCACGCGGGCAAAGCCTGGAGACTGTTTACCTGTATCACTGTGCTGTTCCGCCGGGCAATGGCACCTTGAGACGTCTCAATCTCGCGCTCACCGACCTTGCTCATGTCAACCGGGGAGCTATCTACTACGGAGCGGCCAGCGACTTTGTCGGACAAACGCTCGCCAGCAGTCTCGGCTGGCAGGATCTGACGGCGGTTCGACTCGAAGGCAACGAGAATGAACTGATCGGCCTGCTGCTGGTCGCCAACCGTGGCCGCGAACTCGTCAGTGCAGATCACGAGCTGGTGCAGTCCCTCGCAAGGTATGCCGCGGTTGCCTTGCACAATTCCCGCCTTTTCAGCCGGATGGCCCAATCGAACGCCCAGTGGGTGGAGATTTTCGACGCTATCGGCGACTTTATCGTCGTGCACGACCAGGCCGGGCGCGTTCTGCGGGTCAATCGCAGCATGGCCGAGTTCATCGGCGTGCCTGCCCCCGAGCTGATCGGACTGGGTATGCGCTCGCTGATCTCGGTAGAGCAGCGTCTGCACCCGGGGCCCTGTCCTTTCTGCGGCAGCGATGGGCGCGGCGAACGTCTGCACGTAGTTCTGGATCGCACCTACCTCGTCTCGACTTCGCACATCAATGCCACGCTCGACGAGGACACGCAGACTGTTCATGTCCTCAAGGACATTACCGACCGGCGCGAGGCCGAAAAGCGTTACCGCGAGCTCTTCGACAATATCCAGGAGGGACTGTTCTTTTCCACTCCCGAGGGCCGTTTTGTCGAAGTCAACGACGCGCTGGTGCGCATGCTTGGCTATGAGGCCCGCGAAGAGCTGTTGGTCATCGACATCTCGACCCAGCTTTACATTTCGCCCGAGCGTTACCTGGAATTCCGGCGAGCCATACAGAGCGTCGACACCCTGCGCAACCGCGAGGAGGCGCTACGCCGGAAAGACGGGTCCCTGGTTTATACCCTGCAGAACGTTGTCGTGGTGCGCGATGCCCACGGCAAGGTCATTCAGTACCGCGGCTTGATGCTGGATATTACCGAACTGAAGTCGTTCCAGTCGGAGCTGCAGCGCCAGCGCGACTTCAACGCCAAGATACTGGAGAACACCCAGAGCCTGATCCTCGTGGTCGACACCGCCGGGCTCATCAGTTACGCCAACCAGCGTGCTTACGAAGTGGGCCGCTTCCAGACCGGACAGTTGGTCGGCTGTCGTATCCGGGAACTGGTCGACCCCACGCATCAGGAGAAATTCGACCAGGCAATTTTGCGAACGTTACTTGGCTTGCAGGTCAATAACCTGGAGCTGACGCTGGTGATGGAGGGAGCTCGAACGGCGCACTTCTCCGCCAACATAAGCCCCATGCGTGACCATCAGGGCAACGTGAATTCGATCGTCGTGGTTATGAGCGATGTTACCGATGAGTTGCTCTTGCAGTCGAAGCTGATGCAGACGGAAAAGATGGCCGCCGTCGGCCAACTGGTTTCCGGAGTTGCGCACGAGGTCAACAATCCTCTGACGGCCATCCTGGGCTTCGCCGATCTGCTGGTGCAAAAGCCGGAGATGCCCGAAGCCGCGCGCGGCGATCTCCAGATCATTATTGACGAAGCGCAAAGGACCAAGCAGATCATTCAGAACCTGCTGAGTTTTGCCCGCCAGATGCCGCCTCAGCGCGAGCCCGTGCAAATCAACGACTTGGTCAGGCGGACCCTGCTGCTTCGTGCCTACGACTTTGCTCACGGTGGCATCGAGGTCAAGGAAACCCTGAAGGAACCCTTCCCGGAGGTGGTTGCCGACCCGCACCAGTTGCAGCAGGTCTTCCTGAACGTGTTGAACAACGCCTACGACGCCATCCGTGAGACAGGCGACCCCGGCGTGATCGAGATTGAGACGGCGGTCCACGACGGCGCTGCCGAGATTAGCTTCATCGACAATGGCGCTGGAATTCGTGAACCGCAGCGCATTTTCGATCCGTTCTATACGACCAAGGGATTGGGCAAGGGAACCGGGCTTGGCTTGAGCATCTGTTACGGAATCGTTCGTGAACATGGAGGCGAGATCATCGCCGGCAATCGCAGCAGCGGCAAAGGCGCCGCCTTCACCGTCCGCATTCCCATCGACCCCAAAGGCCACGCACCCGGGGCGGACGACGGCAAGTCATGAACGTTATAGCGAAAAGCCCGGTGCTGGTGATCGAAGACGAGGCTTCGGTGCTCGCGTTTGTTCGCGCGGCCCTGGAGCGCGGCGGGTATTCGGTCGTTGGGGCTCATTCCGGAGTGCTCGGCCTCGAAATGCTCGCTTCCGAAAAGTTCGCCGGGGTGGTTTCGGACATGCGTACGCCTGGTGGAGTCAGCGGCCAGGATGTCTATCGCTGGATCTGCCAGTTCCGGCCCGATCTGGCGAAGCGAGTTATGTTTATCACCGGCGATACGGTGAACCAGCAAACCGTTCAGGCGCTGCGGTCGACTGGGGTGCCGTTTATCGAAAAGCCTTTCCGGGTTCAGGAGTTGATGGACATGGTGCGGAAGGTCATTGGGGCAGCCGATTGAGCGGTGAATACAAGATCCGTTTCCTGGTGGTAGATGACCAGCAGAGCATTCGCAAGCTTTGCACGACGATTGCTGCCGGCCTGGGCTTTGATTACAGCGAAGCCGACAGTGCCGAGAGCGCGCTCATAAAGCTGGAAAACGACGCTCCCGACATCATCCTCGTCGATCTCCGTATGTCCCAGATGTCCGGGCTGGAATTCCTGGCCGAAGTCAAAAGGATCCTGCCGCGAGCCGAAGTCAGCATCATGACCGGCTATGGCTCGATTGAGACAGCGGTTCAGGCCATGAAGCTAGGCGCCTACGACTACATCACCAAGCCCTTCCGCGTCGAAGAGTTAAAGATGACCTTGCAGCGCATGGCGGAAAAAGTGGGTCTGGTGGCTGAAAACGAGTTCCTGCGTGAACGCTTTCTGGCTGAGACCGAGGCGCACGGCATTGTCGGCACGCACCAGAAGATTCAGGACGTGCTGCGCATGGTGGCCCGCCTGAAGGACACGCGTACGCCTGTGCTCATCACCGGAGAGAGTGGAACGGGCAAGGAGCTGGTGGCCCGGGCGATCCATTTCCGCGGAGCGGTTGCCAAGCGTCCTTTCGTTGCCGTCGATTGCGGGTCCCTGGTGCCTACGCTGATCGAAAGCGAGCTCTTCGGCCATGAGCGGGGAGCGTTTACCGGGGCGCACAAGTCGAAGGAGGGTCTGTTTCAGTCGGCCCAGGGCGGTACGATCCTGCTGGATGAGGTCGGCGAGCTGCCGCCGGAAATGCAAGCGAAGCTGTTGCGCGTGCTTCAGGAAAAAGAGGTTCGTCCGGTAGGCAGCACACAAAGCGTGAAGGTGGCCGTTCGAATCATCGCCGCCACCAACCGCGACTTGGAGGCAGCTTACCAGGACGGAACATTCCGCAAGGATCTCTATTTCCGCCTGAACGTAGTCACGCTGAACCTTCCATCATTGCGTGAGAGGAAGTCTGATATCCCTATGCTGGCGCAGCACTTCCTGGATCTTTATTCGTCCTCCGCGCGGATCACGATCAGCAATATGGCGATGGAAGCCTTGATGGCCTATGACTGGCCGGGCAACGTGCGTGAACTACAGAACTGCATTGAGCGCGCCGTCGCACTCGGCGATATGGAGACCATCGACGTCGGTGATCTCCCGGCAAATCTTCAGGGATTGGTCAGGAAATCCTCCGCCATCCGCCTGCCTGCGCCGCCTACTACCGATCTGGAAGAGCTGGAGCACGCCACCATTCAGCGCGTGCTCGATCAGGTCATGGGCGACAAGGCGCTCGCCGGCAAGATGCTTGGCATTTCGCGTGCTACTCTTTACCGCAAGATTAAGCGCTACGGCATCGAAACCGGTCCTCGTGTCGCGGTAGCTGCGAAGGCGGCTGCCGCCGGTGCCCAAGGTGCGGCCGCCAAGGCCGGAGCCTGAGTCCCTCCCGAACCGCAGCGTCGTTCGTGGCGTGGAACCTTCTGCTTGAGACGGTTTGTCTCACTTTTGAGACGGAGCTGTCTCCGCCATCCAATGCTAAATGCTATGTGCTTGAATTATAAGGATGTCCTTACTTGGACGTTTTGGCTAGTCTCTTGCACATAAAAACCGGGATGAAGTCTGCGATACGGCGAGGGTTATGGACTCTTGGCGAAGCCGCGTGAATTTGCCGGCTGCAAGTGAGCTCACAATTGCGATTGTTTCCGGCGAGCCGGAGTTTGCCCGGTCTCTGATGGGCCGCTGGCAGTCGGAGCGCGTGATTCCGGGATTCGTGGTGCTGGCCGCCGACCCGGCCTTCGGCCCGCTGCCCGAGTGTGATCTGGTGGTGGTCGGAGGTGTCCCGGCGGAGCGGCTTCCGGCGTTGCTCAAAACATTAGACCCGTCCGCGCGCCCCGTGATTTGCGTCACGGCTGTGAGCGAGTACAGACAGGTTCGCGAATCCTTCCCCCAGTTATTGCTTCTGCGGCAGGACGAATTCTGGACGGACAACGCGGTGCTGCTCGCGGGCGAGTGCATGCGGCGCCGCCACGCCATGTTGAGGGCGCAACGGGCCGAACAGATGTTGACCGCCAATCAGGGGCACGTTACGTTGGGCAAATACGTTGTCGAAATGCGGCACAACATCAACAATGCCCTGACTTCAGTGCTGGGGAATGCCGAGTTGGTGTTGCTGAACGCGGAATCTTTTTCCGGCGAAGCCTGCGATCAACTGGAGACGATTCGCAACACAGCTTTACGCCTGCACGAAATCATGCAGCGTTTCTGGTCGCTCGAGGCCGAGATGCAGGCCGTCGAGCGCAATTCATCGGAGGAGAAAGCTCTCCGGGCGGTCGGCGCAACCGGGTTGAGATAGCGCCAGCCAGATTGGAACTTGAGTTTCCAATTTTTTTGCGGCAAGCAGGTCGTGACAGAGGTTAACGAAATCGTGCCAGTACCCAACAAGATCCTGATCGTCGATGATTCGCAAGCGGAAAGCCAGTTGATGAAGTCGTATCTGGAGTCCGCCGGTTACTGGGGTGTCTCGCTCGCGGACCCGGCCTTGATCGAGCAGACGCTCGACATTGAGCGTCCGAGCCTGATCCTGCTCGACGTAGTCATGCCGGGACGGAACGGATTTCAGGCCTGCCGCGACCTTAAAGCGCACCCGGAATATGCGCCGATTCCCATCGTGCTGGTTACCTCGAAGGGAACCCAGAGCGACCAGTTCTGGGGACGCGCGCAGGGCGCGCAGGGTTACGTCGTCAAACCGTTTACGCGGGAGCAACTGATCGAAGAAGTCGGCAGAGTGCTCGGAAAGCCGCACCCTGCGGCCACGGGGGCGGCGCCAGGTCGATGACCTCAGTGAACCAGAATTCGGATCAGACGCTGGATACCGGGGCCGAGACCGCGCCGGTCGTCGAGGTTTTCCGGACCGAAGAGGATGCCGACCTGTTGCCGCGGAAGCAATACTGCGTGTTTCGCGCCGGGCGTGAACGCTTCTGCTTCGCCGTGCTTGACGTGGAAGAGGTTGTCGAGTGGCCTAACGTGACGGCCGTTCCGCTGGCTCCGCCGTTCCTGATGGGGATATTCAACCTGCGCGGTCTGATCATTCCGGTGATCGACATCGGCCTGACGGAATCGCGGCGGCCTGATCTTTCGCCGAAGCATGTGGTGGTTGCATGCCTGCGCGGACAGGATGGCGGTAATGATCTGCGCCTCGGAGTTGCGGCCGACGAAGTATTCGGCGCGGTGACCACGACCGAGCCTTTGCTGCTTGAAGAGGCCCCGCGCGATGTCCCTTACTGCTGTGGCATGCTGCGCGACGCGGGGCGGCTGGCGTTGGCGGTGGATTTGAAGAGGTTGACGGAGAATTTTCCGGTTCCGGTGATTTAGACCGGTTCCGCGGAAACTGTATTTCGAGAAGCAGCCGGGTCGAGAGCGGATTCACCACCCGCGGAACCGATTCGGCTGGTTGGGTGAGCGGCGGTTAGTGGTGAGTATTGGCGGATGTCCGCGAGGCGGATCTTGGAGGCTTTATGAAGGGTCGTCTTAATTCGACCATTGGAATGCTGGTGCTGCTGATGCTGGCCGGCACAATTGCTGCCCTGCTGCTGGGGTTTTCGGCCGGAGCCCACTCCGGCGCCGTATCCCTGCTGGACCTGGGAGCGCTGCCCGCCGTTGCCGGCATGCGCCTGTTGGCCGGGCTTGGGGTTGCGCTGGCGGTGGTGATGGCGGTGTGGTTTACGCTCAGCAACAAGATTGCCGCGCCGGTCCGTGAGCTCGCCACATTTTCCCAGAAGATCGCCGGAGGCGACTACAAGCAGCGATTCGAAGTTACCCGTGACGATGATTTCGGGGTGATCGCCAAGAACCTGAATGCCGCGGCCGAAAACGCTTCGCGCGCCGTCTTCAACCAGCAGGCCCAGGAGAATCTGCAACGCAGCGTCACCGAATTCCTGACCATCGTGAGCCAAGTGGCGAAAGGCGACCTGACCCTGCGCGGCAAGGTGACCAACGACGCGCTCGGCAACATCGTCGACTCAGTCAACTACATGCTCGACAACTTCGCGAAGGTGCTCGAGCGCGTGCGCAAGGCCGCCGGCGACGTCAGCAGCAGCGCCAGCCAGATCCTGTTGTCGACGGAAGAAATGGCCAACGGCGCCACTCAGCAGGACCAGGAAATTACCAATACCTCATCGGCGGTGGAAGAGCTTACGGTTTCGATGAAGCAGGTTTCCAACAACGCCGAAGCCAGCGCGGAGGCGGCGCGCCGCGCGCTGGACGCCGCTGAACAGGGCAACCGTTCCGTGCGCGACACGCTCGAGGGCATGCAGCGCATTCGCGCCTCCGTGCAAGCCAGCGCCAAGAAGATCAAATCGCTGGGCGACCGCTCACTGGAAATCAGCGAGATCGTCAACGTGATCAACGACATTACCGAGCAGACGAACCTGTTGGCTCTGAATGCCGCCATCGAGGCCGCCCGCGCCGGCGAGGCTGGGCGCGGTTTCGCCGTCGTTGCCGATGAGGTGCGCAAACTTGCCGAGCACTCGCGAACCGCCACCAAGGATATTGCCGCCCTGATCAAGGCGATCCAGGCCGAGACCAACGAAGCCGTGGTGGTCATGGAAGACGGCACACGCGAGGTGGAAGTCGGCGCCAAGCTGGCCGATCAGGCCGGCAAGGCTCTGGATGCGATTTCCACGGTTGTGCGTCAGTCGGCGGAGCTGGTGCAGGAGATTTCGCTCGCTTCCAAGCAGCAGGTGCGCGGCACGGAAGGCGTGGCCAACGCCATGCAGATTATTTCCGGCATCACGCGCCAAACATCGCAGGGATCGCGTCAGTCGGCGCGCACGGTGGAGCAGATGGTGAAGCTCTCCGAGCAGTTGAACGAGGCGCTTTCGCAGTTTCGGGTGAATAATTCCGCTCCGCCCGCCAGGGAAACATCAATGGCGGCAAGTGCGAGGCAATAAGGCGTGAGTCTCAGCGACGGCAAAGCCGCTCTGTACGGGTCCGGCACTCGGGAGCATTCGTTGTCCTCGGGTGAACTCGATCCGGCGGTCTCCGACCATGAACTGTCGGAGCTTCGCCTGCTCATCGAGCAGCGCACCGGCATTGTGTTCGACGAATCGCGCAGCACGTTCTTTCTCAACCGTCTGCGCGAGCACATGCAGGCTCGCCGCGTTGCCTCAGGCGCGGAACTGCTGCGCCTGGTGCGCCCGCCGGGCGTCGAATACGACTCCCTGCTGGAGCGCATGCTCACGCAGGAGACGCGATTCTTCCGCTATCCGGAGACGTTCGAGATCTTCCAGCGCAAGGTGCTTCCCGAACTGCACATGCGAAAGTTCTGGGAGAATCCGCGCATGTTGCGCCTGTGGAGCGCCGGTTGCTCCACCGGGGAAGAGCCCTACAGCCTGGCCGTTAGCATCTGCGACACCCTGGAATTCTCCGACGCCTGGAATATCAATATCCTGGCGACCGATATTAGCCGCGAGGCCCTGCGCCAAGCCGAACGGGCCACTTATGCGCGGCGTGCCCTTGGTAATCTTTCGCCCCGCCAAAAGGAGATGTACTTTCTTGAGGGAGCGGAGGAATACACGGTAAAACCGAAGATCCGCAACATGGTCAGCTTCGTCCCCATGAATCTGACGGAGTCGGTTTACGTCGGACGCTTTGACTGTATTTTCTGCATGAACGTCTTGATCTATTTCAGCGAGCCGCGGCGCGCCAGCATGATCCAGCGCTTCTACGACTATCTGGAACCGGGCGGCTATCTCTTCCTCGGGCACGCCGAGTCCGTTGCCGGCTTGCAGATGCGGTTCAAGCAGAGCGTGGAGGGCGGCGCCCGTCTGCTGCAGAAGCCGATGAACGTGCCGCCGCTGGCGAGGGCAGCCGCGGAGGGAACCATATGAGCGGGCCCGGTCAGGAATTTGTCGAGCTCTTCCTGCAGGAAGCATCGGAGCACTTGCAGTTCCTGCGCGAATACTCCGGCGTGCTGCTTGACCCCTATCCGCTGCCCGAGGACATTGAGCGCCTCTATATAGCCGCGCATGGCCTGGCTGGAACGGCCGGGACGTACAGCTACAAGTATTTTTCCGAGGTCACCGGCAAACTCGCGCACATTTTTCAGTACGCAATGAATTCGACCATCGGCCCCGACGCCTGTTCGCCGCTGGTCGAGTTCATCTACGAGGCGATTGCGGTTCTCGAGTCCGACCTGCTCATGATCAGCGCCAACGGGGTCGAAGCCGAGGACGACGTCAAGTCTTTCAAGCAGCGCTATCCCTTCGCTTTCCAGCAGTCCGTGGAAGAGCCCGAAGGGCAGGCTGTGATGACGCGGCCGCAACCGCCGGCTGAGCGTCGCTCCCCAGCCGCGCCTCCGGCCGAGGAGCCGCCTGCGGTGGAAGCTTCGCCATCAGCCGCGACCGAGGCTGAACCCCCGGCTGCGAATGCAGTCGCCGACGCACCGGCAAGCGAGCAGGGTGGCGAGATTGAACCGGTTCCCGAAATCGAAAAGACTCTTCAGCTCGAACCGATCGCCTTGATCGGAGCGGCGCAAAACGTGTTCGAACAGCCGGACAAGAATGATGGGTTCGACCTGGAGGCGCAGGCTGCCCAGGCTTTCACTCCATCGCTTTTAGACCTGCCCCCCGACGACAACATTGCCGCGGAAGTGCTCGAGTTTTTTGTCCCGGAAGTGGAAGAGCACCTGCAGTCGATCACCGAGTCGCTGTTGGCGCTGGAGGCGCACCCGAATCCGGAAGACATTAACAAGCTGTTCCGGGCGATGCACACCATCAAGGGCTCCGCCGCGCAAGTAGGGTTCCGCCGCCTCTCGACGATCGCGCATCGCGCTGAAGATCTCATCGCGCGTCTCCGCGACGGCGAACTGAAGCCGAGTGCAAGCATCGTCGATCTTTGCCTTGAGTCGGTCGACATTCTGAAAAAGCAGCTTTATCGGCAGTGGAGCGATGAGCAAAGCTTCCAGGATGCCGCCATGGCTTACTTCCAGCGCATTGATCAGCTTGAAGACGTGGAAGCCGAGATCCTGGAACAGGAGGCCGAAGAGGCTGCGGAGAAAGGATTGGCCGACGACGGGCAGATTCCGCTGGAGCCTGCGCTTGAAATCGCGGCCGAGCCCATCGCGGAAGTTGAGGTGGACGCCTCTCGCAACGAGCGCGAGGAAATCGCCGCCCTGGCCGCCGGCAGGCGCGAGCCCGCCGGAGTGCCGCAGTCCAAGTCGGTTCGCATCGCACTGGAGCGGCTGGACCGCATGATGAACGCGGTTGGCGAGCTGGTGACGAATCGGACCCGTATGCTGGGCCGGCTGAAAGAGCTGGAGCGGCTGGCCGACGTGCTGAATTTTTCCAAGGCGCGCATGACCGACAAGATCGGCGAATTCCAGGAGAAATACGAATTCAGTCGCGTGAACTTGGGCCCGCTTTCCACTCCCGGGCACAGCTTGCCGCGCCGTTCGCCGCTGCCTGAGGATAAATCGGGCAGCGTGATCGCGTATCCATTCCGCGGCGGCTACTCGAGCTATTCGCATTCCTTCGATACCGCTCTAGCCGACTTCTCCGAGCTGGAGATGGATCGCTACGACGACTTCGGCATCCTGTCTCGTTCGCTCACCGAAATTTCCGCTGACATTACCGAGGTGCTCACGCAGCTCGATGGCTTCGTGCGCCGCGTCGATGGCGACATCGATGAGTTCACCAAGCTGGCGCACCGTTTGCAGGATGAGATCACGCAATCGCGCATGGTGGCGATCGGCAACCTCTACACGCGCCTCTCGCGCGCCGTACGGGACGCCTCCAAAGCGGCCGGCAAGCGGGTGGAACTGGTGCTGGCGGGCGCCGAGACCGAGTTGGACAACAACATCATCCAGCAGATTGCCGATCCTCTGCTGCACCTGGTGCGAAATGCCGTGGCGCACGGCATCGAACGGGCGGACGAGCGTTACAATGCCGGCAAATCAGACTGCGGCAATATCGCCGTTCGCGCCTATCACCGGGGCAATCATATCTATATCGAGGTGGAGGACGACGGCCGCGGCATCGATTACGAGAGGGTCCGCACGGTCGCCGCCGAACTTGAGCTGGTGAAAGCCGAAGATGTGCGCTCGCTCTCGTCGAAAGAACTGCTCGACCTCATGTTCCTGCCCGGCTTCTCGACCGCTCCGCGAAAGACGGAGCTGTCGGGCCGCGGAGTCGGACTCGACGTGGTTCGCACCAATCTCGACGCGCTGAACGGCGAGATCGAGATCGAAACGCGGAAGGGAGTCGGCACGCGCTTCACGCTCAAGGTGCCGCTCACGCTGATCATCTCGCAGGCGCTGTTCGTGCGCGTCGGCAAGCACACCTTTGCGTTTCCGCTGGCGTTTGTCGAGGAGATCCGCCGCGTACGTTCCAGCGACATTGAGGAAGTTGGCGGCAAACGTCTGGCCAAGGTCCGCGATTCGCTGACCGAAGTGGTGCATCTCGACGCGCAGCTCGGCCTCGAAGCGGTGGAACCGATGAACGGCTGGTACCGGCTGGTAGTGGTCAACGTTGCCGGCAAACAGGTGGGCATCGTCGTCGAGGAAGTCATCGGAAAAGACGAAATCGTCATCAAGAATCTCGGCGAGTTTCTGCGGAACGTGAAAATGTTCCCGGGGGCGACGATCGCTCCCGACGGCAGTCTTATCCTGCTGGTCGATCTCAATCGCCTGGTGGTTGGCGAGTCCATCGAGCGCCGTCCGCTGATGACGGCGGCCAACGCCGCGCGAATTTTCCTGCCTGGGGCGGTTGCCGTTGCCGCGGGCGAAATCCCCGACGAGGCCATCGAGCGGGTCGAGAAGGAGAAGCTGGTCTTGCTGGTGGACGACTCCATCAGCGTCCGCAAGTTTGTTGGCCGCATGCTGGAAAAGGCCGGCTATCGGGTGCGGCTCGCCTCCGACGGACTGGAGGCGCTGGAGATCGTCTCGCAGGGCGGGGTCGACCTGGTGGTGACCGACCTGGAGATGCCGCGCACCAACGGCTACGAGCTGATGCTTCACCTCCGGCAAAATCCGGAGGCGCGAAACATTCCGGTCATGGTGGTTACCTCGCGCGCGGGCAGCAAGCACCGTGAGCGCGCTGTGCGCGAGGGAGCCAAGGCTTTCATGGTCAAGCCGGTGCAGGAAGAACAACTGGTGGCGCAGGTCGGCGCTCTGATTGGCAGTTCCGGGCAGGCGGTTTCATCCAAGCTGTTGATGGCAGGCAAGTAGCGGGTATGGATGCGGCATCGAAAATCCGGGTATTGATTGCCGAAGACTCATCGTTCATGCGGCGAGTGCTCAAGGTATTGCTGAGCAGCGATCCGCAGATCGACATCGTGGGCGAAGCTCGCGATGGCGTGGAGGCTCTGCTCCTCAGCGAAGCCCTGAACCCCGACGTGATCACCATGGACATCAACATGCCCAGGAAAAGCGGGTTGGAAGCGACCGAGCAGATCATGTCGACCAAGCCGCGGCCCATCGTGATCGTCAGCTCCGAGGCGCGCGAAGGGGCCGAGCCGGCGTTGCGGGCCCTGGAACTCGGCGCCATCGATTTTGTGGCGAAACCCGCCAACGGGGTCGATCTCGACATGGAGAGCGTTCGCGACGAACTGCTCCGCAAGGTCAAGATTGCCGCCAAGGTTCGCGTCGTGCGCACGGCCGCGCGTCGTTCGCCGATGACGGCTTCACCCTCCGCGGCGGCTGAACCCGTTGTTCCGCGCGCTCAAGCGGATGTCGTATCCGTGCCGGCCGCGGTGCCGGGCAATGGGCTGCGAGGAACGCTGTCGCAAGCGACGGCAGAAAGGTTTCCGGTGGTAGTGCTGGCGGCCTCCACCGGTGGTCCGGCTGCGTTGATGAATGTTCTCCCGCAACTGCGGGGAGATTTTCCTGGCGCGGTATTGCTGATTCAGCACATGCCGGCCAGCTTCACCACGCAATTCAGCCGGCAACTGGCGGAAACCTGTGCCATTCGCGTCAAGGAGGCGGAGGCGGGTGAACTGATGCGCGCCGGAACCGTTTATCTCTGTCCCGGCGCCAATCACATGCGCGTCTCACCGTCGGGGCGGCTGCTTCTCGACGACGGTCCGCGAATCAACGGACACCGCCCCAGCGCCGATCTTACGTTGGAGTCGGTCGCCGACTATGCGGGGCCGATGGGCATTGCGGTGGTGCTGACCGGCATGGGCAACGACGGCGCCAAGGGCGTCCAGGCGCTCAAGACTGCCGGTGGACATTCGATCGCGCAGGATGAGTCGACCAGCATCATCTTCGGAATGCCTTCGGAGGCCATTCGAACCGGCGCGGTCGACGAGGTGGTGCCGCTCGACGCCGTCTGTAACGCAATCGAGCGGCGAGTCTCGCTGGTATTCGGCGTGGGAGCGCTAAGGTTATGAGCCGCCGCGTCGCTCCACCGCAGTCCAGGCGCGGCGAGCCGGTTGTGATCTTCCGGCTTGGAAGCGAGCGATTCGTAATCGCATCGGCGGAAGTGGAGGAGATTCGCGATCTGCATCAAGGGCACTTGCCGACGGCAGTCGCGGCCCGTGGCAATGGCAGGCAGATTCCGGTCATTGCGGCGGATCGAATTTTCGGTGTGCAGTCCGCCAAGCTGGAGCAGTTGCTGGTGCTGAAAGTTCGCCGGGTCGCGGTTGCCATCGACCGGATCGAAGGCATGGCAGAGCTTCGCGAAATCGTGGCGCTGCCGCGAGGGTTTCATGGCCAGGAGCGCTCCTGGTATCGCGGGCTGGGGTTTGTGCGCCAGCAGATTATGCCGGTGGTGAATGCGGCGGTATTCGTCGAAAGCGCGCGTGAGCTGCCGCCCGTACCGGCCGCAGTGGCAGAGCGGGCAATGGCGAACTCAGGAACATGACGGACGAAAAAAAATTCGTTGTCTTTCCCGCCGGAACGTTGCATTGCGCGATACCGGCGGCGTGTGTCGCGGAGCTGACTTTGCCCCAGGAAGTGTATAGCTTCCCGCACACTTCGCACGAAATCCTGGGTGTTATCCTGCGGCGCGGCAGGGTGATTCCGCTATATGACCTCGCCGGACTGCTGAATCTGCCGGAGTGTGCTCCGGCGCAATATCACCTGATCGCCGTCCGCCATACATCGGACGCGACCGAATTGGCGGCAATTCCGGTGAGCGGGGAATGCGACCTGGTTTCCGGCGACGTGCTTCCCGCAAAGTATCCGTCGCCGGGCGTGGTTGGCGAACTGATATGGGACAGCAGGAGTTACGAGTTGTTGGACCTGGACAAATTGATTGCGGCGGGGAGCGCGGAATGAGCGCCCCGGCCCAAGGCGTTGCGCCGGCGGTGGCCAGAATCCTGGTCATCGACAGCAATGTGTTCTTCGCCAGACGCCTGGTGGAAGCGCTCCGCAACGAGCACTTTGAGGTGATCCATGCCACCCAGGCGGGCTACGCCCTTACCATGCTGGAATGGTCGCCGCCCACGGTGATCCTCTGTTCCACGAGTCTCCACGGAATCGGCGCCTACGACCTGCCGAAGCTGGTGCACGCCGACAAAACATCGGCGCATATTCCCATTCTTGCCATGGGTGAAGGTGATCGCCAGGCGCTGATGGTGGCGTTCCGCGCCGGTTGCGACGACTACGTGGATCGCCGCGTCGGCCCGGAGAACGTTGCCGCGCAGGTGCGCGCCTTCCTGCGCAGCCGCGAAGAAGGTTTTCAGCCGACGCAGATGCTGCACACCTCGGAAACCGCACTCGAAGGCAACCTTTCCCATCTGGATCTTCCGGGCATCATCCAGATGCTCGGGCACTCGCGGCAGTCAGGGGTGCTCTACGTCAACGCGGGTTCCGTTGACGGCATTATTTTCCTGCTTGGCGGCGACGTCATTCACGCCGAGGCGGGCGAGTGCGTCGGCGACGATGCCGTCGTCCATATCGTTAAGGCCTGTAACGGCGTCGATCACGGGGTTTACAAGTTTGTTCCTGGAGGTACGGCTTCCACGCGCACGATTCTGCGTTCGGTGACCGAGTTGATGCTGGAGGCGCTGCGCGAAATCGACGAAGAGTGCGAGCAGAAGCACGAAGAAGGAGGCATTCTCCTATGAGTGCCAGTCCGGTGGTTTATTTTATTGATGACAGTGCGACCATGCGCGAGGTGATCAAGATTGCCTTCCGCCGCGAAAACATCAACGTCATCGCCTGCCATGACGCCGGCAGCGCCATCGGCATGATGGACGAGACCGCGCCCGACGTCGTCATCTCCGACGTGATCATGCCGGAGAAGGATGGCTACGAGGTCTGCCAGTACATCAAGCAGCATCCCACGATGGGCCAGACGCCGGTTATCCTCATGTCCGGAGTTGTTAACCGGTCGGTCGCCGAGAAAGCGTTTGCCGTCAAGGCGGACGAACTGATCCGCAAGCCCTTCCAGCCGCAAGACCTGATCGGCCGGGTGCGCCATCTGCTGTACGGCAAGCCGTCCCCGCAGCAGGAATCTTCGCTGTCTGCCCCGATAGCGCCGCAGGCGGCGATGGCGGCTTTGAGCACAATCTTCCAGACGCCGCCGGCCTCGGCCCGCCCGCTGGCCAGGCCCGCGCTCGCCGTCATTGCACGCAACGCGGCCCAGGCACGCGGCCCGTTGGCAGCTTCGGCAGCAGCCACAGGTGAAGTTTCTCTGCCCGCCATCGGAGCCGCTGGCGCTCCCAAGCCGCGGGTGCCGCGTCCACCATTGCCCCAACTCGATGCCGCCAAGCTGCGGATTGAAATCCTGCGGCTGCAAAGCCAGATCAAGAAGCTGGAAGCTGAATTGCGCGCGGAGCGCGAGTACACCCGCGCTCTGGAAGAACACGTCAAGACCCTGCAAGATGCGGACTAGAAATAGCGCAACCATATCCGCCGAGGGCGGAAGACCCAAGTGCGGAGAAGAAACGCTAAAGGTGCCCCACGTTCGCCCGTTTTTGGCTAACGTGGGGTAGTTTCTTCGGGTGGTAGGGTCGTTGACTCTTCTCAATATCGCCCACATTCCCTTGCGGCTGCCTTCCAAGTAACTCGCGCCCTTGCTTTCCGTAGCCACTCCCCCACCCTGGCAAAAAAGCTATGTCCTCCACCCGCCCGCGTTAGTGCTAATTTGACA
>JBEKBO010000077.1:0-22370 GCA_050015355.1 Candidatus Korobacteraceae bacterium
CTTTATCCATCTCACAGAGACCGGATCCGCGCTGATGATTTATTCAGTGGCCTGAATTGCGGCTGCGGGCTTTGGGTTTCATTTAATTGGAGCAATTTGTCAGGCTCGTATAGGAGTCTCGATACTTTCCCGGTTCATTAAGCCGGCCGCGCGCACGCTCGGCTTAGACTTTGTGAACTGGCGTTGCCTGCGAACGTCACACGCGACCTGGCTAAAGATAGCGGGCGCAGATCCGAAAGACATTCAGGGTCAGATGCGGCACTCCCGCATTGCGACCACTATGGAAATTTACACCCAGTTTGTCCCCGAGTCGCAACGGCGGGCGGTGGACAAGCTGACACGGTTGGTACCCGTTTAATGACGGTTCACGACGCCATTGGCGTTTTCTCAAATCGGAGTTGGACACCTGGATTAGATCAAGGGTAAATTTAAGTCCACATCCAGTGCGTTCCGTGTCCTAGCACCTGAAAGGAGCAACAGTTATGCAAAGGACACGGATTCAGCGAGGGGGAGTCAATTTAGACATCTCCTCAAGTGGCAAGAGTATTTGGGTTTTTAGGTGGCGCGTCACGCTGCCAGACGGGCGTCGAGTGATGCGAAAGCGCGTGATTGGCACGTTGGAGCGATATCGCACAAAAAATGCCGCCGAGAACGCCGCAAGAGTCTTACGCATGAACTTGCTCGATGGCAAATCAGCCGCACTAACGACTATCACTATGCGAGACCTCGTTGTTCATTTTCGCGAGCAAGAGCTCGTTGACCGCGGCGAAGACGGCAAAGCATACCCATCCCCAAATGAACAGTGTTTCGCCCTCGCCAACTACGCGCGTTTGTATCTTCTCTTGGGAGGCGCGGGGATTAATTCCAAAAAAAGACCATGGAACCGCATAATCTCCAAGAGTGAACGGTGCTTTCGGACCGACTGCCTTACCAGCGGACATGACAGTTTTGCATTCGCTAGAGAATGTGGATGTAGATAGGCACTCTCTGAATTGTTCTTCAGTGGGTTCGCTTGGAACGTTCCCTCCGGCGAAGCACTCGAATTCGACGTTGGCAGTAGTATTTCCCGCATTTGTCATGCTGGCCACAAACCGTATACTTTCAATGTCTTCGGTTGGCCGACGTTCGGTAGTCAGATTCGCATTGATCGCCTGAAACGATACTACCGCTCGCTGCACGGAGATCAACGAATCTCGGTTGAGCTGGTTCGATTCTTTTATCCCGGCGACCTGATTACTGGCAGCAGTGGCGGCATCTTGCATCGCCTTACTCTGTTTTTGTATTTCGGTGAGCGTGTTGGCGGCAGATTGGTTATTGGAGTCGAGCGTGTTACGAGCAACAATAACCGAGTCTCTCGCCGCATTGGCAGCCGTCTGCAACTCAGGCAGTTGCTTCGTCATTTGCTCAAGCTGGCCCTGCATGACGCCCACCACTGTCGTTTATCCGCACTACGTTTTGCGCGCAACTAGCTGCCGGAGAGCGATCCTGGACACCATCGTCATCGACCATTTGCGGAAGGTGCAGTTCCGCCTTTGCGCCCGGCCGGATTGCCGCACTCCATTCGCCATTGAAAGCCGACATCAGCGCGAGTACTGCTGCCAATACTGCGCCCACATTGAATCCGTTCGCAAACAGCGAGCAGCCAAGAAACAAACATTGCAAGGAAAGGAGATGACCTATGGCAAGAGGTAGGAAACGTGATCGGGATGGAATCTTCACGCGCAAGGACAGGCCGGGGGCATTCTACGGCAGTTGGACGGATGCCGCAGGCCGGCGGCGCAAGCGAAAACTGGATGCTTACACTCTGCAACAAGCTCGTGACGTACTGGCAGGGGTGAAAGCGAAGGCGGAAAAAGCCCGCGTCCTCGGTTATATGCCGCCGGGCAAAGAAACATTCGCTGAGATCATGCCGCGCTACCTTCAGCACCAAAAAGCACGGCTGACGCCCCACGCTTACGAGCGCACACGCGGAGTCGTGGAAGGCCATCTCAAGTCTGCATTCGGCAGTGTGAAGCTGGCGAACATCCGCCGTGCCGACGTGCAGCGATACGCAACGGAGCGCAGCTCGATGGTAACGCCCGGTTCTGTGGTCAAGGAACTGAACATCTTGAAGCACCTGTTTCACCTTGCCATGGAATGGGAGATTATTCCGGTGAATCCCGCTCAGGGAATGAAAATGCCCCGCGTCCCTGCCGGGCGGGTGCGCTACCTTCAACCCGCAGAACTGCACGCGGTTCTTGAAGCCTGCCCGAAATGGTTGCGGCCCATCGCGGGTCTGCTGGCGTTTACGGCCATGAGGCGAAGTGAGGTTTTGGGACTTCGCTGGCTAGATGTGGACCGGCGCGGCGAACGCATCATGCTTCCGCAGACGAAAAACGGGGACGGGCGCATTGTGTGGCTGAATGCGCTGGCGTGCCAAGTCCTTGATTCCGTCCCCAAGAACGGCGCACGGCCTACGGATCACCTATTCCCTGCTAGTGATGAATGCACCCCAGAGAACGTCTCGCTTGCGTTCCTACGGGCTTGCAGGCGCGTGGGCATCGCAGATTTCCGGCTTCACGATTTGCGCCACACAGCGGCTTCATGGCTGCGCATGAGCGGCGCCGATCTGCAGGATGTGGCGGAACTGTTAGGCCATCGTGATCTGAGAATGACGAAACGGTATTCCCATTTGTCACCCGCCCATCTGTCGGCAGCCGTCAAGCGGTTGGATAGTGTGTTTGGGAACCTGCCGCAATTGCCAGCAAACACAGATAGGGAAAGCTCCCCGGAAAGTGAACGAACAAGGCAAAGTTCCGGTTCTATCGTCCCCACAGCGTCCCCAGAGATTTGCGCTGAAACAGGTGATGCAGCTTAAGCTCTTTTGAATGTTGGCGTCCCCGGCGGGATTTGAACCCGCGTTACCGCCGTGAAAGGGCGATGTCCTAGGCCAGGCTAGACGACGGGGACTCTACAGGCAGGAACTCTTGCACGTACCAGCAGATTCATCGTATCAGCACACCTCGGCAGTGTCAAAAGCGAGTCGCCCAAATGGCCGGAAAGCAAACCACGCTCCGAACTTTGTTGCGCCCCGTCGGAGCGCTCGGCACGACGCCGATGAGTGCTGATATTATTTAGCAGTCCAAAGCCGCGACGGTCGAATGCGGGTTCCCGGCACGCGCTGGAGTTGCGCGTGTTGGGCAGGGCAGCATGCGCTCAACCTGCCGGCGAGCGTTGCCATCACTGGCTGCAACTCGCTGCCGGTGCGGCAAGCGTTGCAAGCAGGTTGCGAATTCGGCCGCTTTGCAACCCGGGGCGAGCAAAGGACAATTTGAGAGACACCCGGCCATCCACCACTTCGACGGCGCCTGGAGCCATCCGGAATGGCTCGGCAAGACCGACTGACACTCACTACTCAACCGCAACCGGGGCCTGTCGAGAGACCCGGCGCGAGGAGAAAATGATGTTGATGAATTGGAAAACCGTTGTTCGCCTCTTTTCTTTGTTGCTGTTATTGGCCTCGATCGGTATGGCTCAAAACCAACCGGCGGCACCGTCGGCTCCCGCTGCAAGCCCGCAGGCAGGCGCGCAGAAAGGGATGATGATGCTTACCATATTCTTACGTCATGACGAGTCCAAAACGCTCGACCAGATCAACGCCGACCTTAAGGCGCACGGCTATTTCGACAATTTTCCTCCCAAGGACGTCGAAGTCGTCTCCTGGTACGTGATGA
This sequence comes from Candidatus Korobacteraceae bacterium, assembly GCA_050015355.1. GTDB lineage: Bacteria > Acidobacteriota > Terriglobia > Terriglobales > Acidobacteriaceae > CAWBRT01. Next base: position 3,714 of record JBEKBO010000077.1, read on the forward strand.
TGGGCATCGGACAGGTCGTCACGCTTCGTTTCCCGGCCGAGCGTTTACGCGAAGTGAATCTCGCAATCGAGCGCCACGCGTGGGGAGCGTTCCGCACGGACTTCTATCCGACCTACGACTACAAATCCGTGTGGGAAGCCACGCAACAAAAGAAGTGAACGTGCAGTTCAGGCATCGTATATATAGCGTTTGTATTTTATATAGCGTTGTGGCGCCTGGGCCGGATGCACGCGCATTACCGGCCCAGTGAGTCATTCAGCCCGGCATCGTCTCGCCGGGCCTGAACCCATGGAGCAACGATGGCCGATCCGCTTTACCTGAGCTTGTGGTTTCCAACCTTTCGTGCCGAAGAAATGCTGGTGCGCGCGCTAGGCGTTTTGCAACAATTCCCTTTTGCGCCCGCCGCGCCGGGGATCGCTTACGTCGCTGTGCAGCCCATTAGTTACTCGGAGCCTACCATCCTCGAGCGCCGGTTCACTCCGCCTGCCACTCCGCAACAAGCCATGGAGGCGGTAGAGGAGTTTGCCCATGAAGACTATGCCATCACCTTCGAGGCATATTGGGAGTTGTGGACGCCGGCCAGCGAGGGCGGCGAGTGGTCGCGACGTGAAAACAAAGTCAGCTTCATTCTCCATGGCACGGAATTCGATGAGGGCGTCTACACCGATTACGGGCACCTCGAAATCGATTTCGGGCTGGACTACTCTTTCCTTTACGAAGATATGGATCTGTCGCCCGCGGACCAGCAGCGTGTGCGCGAGAATGTCGCCCAACTCATTGCCTTCACGCATGCAGTGGAGAAGCATTGCCAACTGACTGGCCGCGTGCTCTGGTCGGAGAGCGAAGAGAACCTCGCGCAGAAACTCGTCGCCCGTTTGCAAAAAGTGCAGTAGACAGCCCCTGGCAAGCTATCTCGTAGGTTCGCTCACTCGCTCAGCATGACACTTCAAAATGTCATCGCGCGAACTTCTGGGACGCGATACTAGAGCGCTCGCGATAGCACGTGGGTAAAGCGCTGCTTCAACTTCAGGAATGGAGTTTCCAGCCAACGGTAGGAAGCCGCCGCCAGCGCGACCGTCAGCATCAGCGCAATTAGTTCGCGCAGCACCAAGCGCTTGACGGACGCCGTGAAATGCGGAATCAGATAGTCCGAACACATCAGCGCCAGCATATGGAAAACGTAAAGCCCATACGAGATGCGGCCCAGGTACACCAACAAGCTCTTGTCCAGCATGGGCCGGCTGCAAAGCACGGCGAAGAGCAGCGTTGAAGCACCCGCGGCCATCACCGGGTAACCGAGCAACAGGTCCTGCAACTTGAGCGGATCGATATTGATGCGGAAGAAATTGGCGGCCGCCCACAGCAGCGCAATCCCTGCCCCGGCGAGCGCGACTCTCGCTCTCGCGCCGAGCGCGGGTGTCCTTCCTTTCAATAACACCGCAATCAGAATGCCGGCCGCAATCGGGTCAAGTTGCACCAATGTATTGCACCAGGCCTGGGTCTCCATCGTGTTGTGCAGCCCAAGATAAAGGCGCGTCGCATTTGCCAGGGCCAGCATACCAACTGCGAGCGCCAGCATCATCACGGTTCCTGCCCGCTTCACCGCGGCAGGCCACAGCAGGTAAAACTGCTCCTCGATCGAGACGCTCCACAGCGGAAAGATCACCGAGGATGGAAACCCGTGAAATACGACCCACCAGTTTCCCGCCAGGAAGGTGAATCCCATTGCTGCCCGCCAGCCGATTTGCTGCCCGGGCACGAATAACTGCATCGCCGCCACCAAAGCCAGAAATGCGAAATAAAGCGGCCAGATCCGGAGCACTCGGCGGGCATAGAAAGACCTGACATCGACCTCTCCCAGCAGCGACTTCTCCCGCAACAGCAGCTCCGTAATCAGAAATGAGCTGAGCACGAAGAAAACGTCGACGCCGAAAGCACCCGTCATAGCAATGCCCGCCAGAAGATGACCGAGCCACGGCACAATGTGAAGCGCGGCATACGCCGAAACATTGTGCGGCAGCGCGTGGTGGCAGAACACGGCGAAGAACGCGAAGAAACGCAGCATGTCCAGCTCAGGATGATAGAAGCGCGCCGCCGCCACTCTTGCCGGCGCTTCCTCGGCTAACGCTTCATCCCAGATTGTCGTGAGGAAAGACAAGGCAGAATCGATTTGCCCATTTCAAAGTGTTGACACAGTTTATGGTAGCAGGCGGGGCGCAATTGACATAGAAAGAATGGCTGTCCGTCCGCCCATTGCCCACACAAAGAAGGCCCGGCTTTTCCGCCAGGCCCTCTCTTAATGCCGGTTGTTGCGTGAGCGAAGAACCTGTTAGTCCCGACAGGGAAAGCAGGTCCTTCACTGCGCTCAGGACGACCACACGCGATTACTTCGTCTGGCCCCCCTCCATTCCTCTTTCGGAAAGGCCTTCCTGCGCCGCGGCAAGGCGGGCAGTCAAAACACGGAACGGAGAGCATGAGACGTAGTTCATTCCCACCCTATGGCAGAATTTCACCGACTCGGGCTCGCCGCCGTGCTCGCCGCAGATGCCGACTTTCAGGTTCGCACGCGTCTTGCGGCCGCGTTCGGTTCCCATCTTCACCAGTTGCCCCATGCCTTCCTGGTCCAAAACCGCAAACGGATCCTGCTTGATGATTCCATCCTTCAGATAGGCCGGCAGGAACTTGTTGATGTCATCACGCGAAAAACCGAAGGTCGTCTGCGTCAGGTCGTTCGTGCCAAAGCTGAAGAACTCGGCTTCCTGCGCAATCTGGTCCGCCATTAGACAGGCACGCGGCAGCTCGATCATGGTTCCCACCATGTAATCGACCTTCATGCCCTTCTCTTTAAAGACCTCCTCCGCCACACGGCGGACAATGTCGCCCTGGTTCTTCATCTCCTTGATGCCGCTGGTGAGCGGAATCATGATCTCCGGTTCCACGTCGATGCCCTTCTTCTTCACCTCAACGGCCGCTTCCAGAATGGCGCGCGCCTGCATCTCGGTGATCTCCGGATAAGTGATTCCCAGACGGCATCCGCGGTGTCCGAGCATCGGGTTGATCTCGTGCAGATCTTCCACGCGAGACAACAGCGCGCGAAGTGCCTTCAACTTCGGAGACTTCGGCTTGCCGATCTCGAGCTTGGCGATTTCCACCATCAGGTCCTCGCGCTTCGGCAGGAACTCGTGCAGCGGCGGATCCAGCGTGCGGATCGTAACCGGCAGGCCGTCCATCGCCTTGAACAGCCCGACGAAGTCGGCACGCTGCATCGGAAGCAGCTTCTTGAGCGCCGCGCGGCGGTCCTTCTCGTTGTCGGCCAGGATCATGATGCGCATGAACGGCAGACGGTCCTCGGCGAAGAACATGTGTTCGGTGCGGCACAGACCAATGCCTTCGGCGCCGAACAGCCGGGCCTGCTTCGCGTCACGCGGAATGTCCGCATTGGCGCGCACCCCCAGCTTGCGATACGGATCGGCCCAGCTCATGAACTTCACCAAGTCCGGATTGTCCGCCGAAACCGCGATCGTGTTCAGCCTGCCCTTGATCACGCGGCCGGTCGTGCCATCCAGCGATAGCCAGTCGCCTTCCTTGAAGGTCTGCCCCTTCACTCGCATCTCGCGTTTCTTCTCGTCCACAGCAATGTCGCCTGCGCCCGCCACGCAGCACTTGCCCATGCCGCGCGTGACCACCGCCGCGTGCGAAGTCATGCCGCCGCGCGAGGTCAGAATGCCGGACGCGATTTCCATGCCGTGAATATCTTCCGGCGTGGTTTCGCCGCGCACCAGGATGACCGACTTCATCTTGCCCTTCTGGGTGTAAGCCACGGCGTCATTGGCGCTAAATACGATCTGTCCCACGGCAGCGCCCGGCGAAGCCGGCAAACCGGTGGCGAGCACTTCGACCTTGCTTCCCTTTTCGTCAAGCTGCGGGACCAGGAAGTCATAGAGCTGGTTGGGCTCTACGCGGAAAATCGCTTCTTCCTTCGAAATCAAGCCCTCTTCCACCATGTCGATGGCCAAGCGCACAGCCGCCAGTCCCGTGCGCTTGCCGTTGCGGGTCTGCAGCATGTAAAGCTTGCCGTCCTGAATGGTGAACTCGAAGTCCTGCATGTCGCGATAGTGCTTTTCCATTCGCGACGTGATATCACGCAGCTGGTTATAGACGTCCGGCATGATCTTCTCGAGCTCGGTGATGTGAGCCGGAGTCCGCACGCCGGAGACAACGTCTTCGCCCTGCGCGTTCAGCAGAAACTCGCCGTAAAATTCTTTCTTACCGGTTGCGGGGTTGCGCGTGAAGCCGACGCCCGTGCCGCTGTTCTCGCCCATGTTGCCGAAGACCATCGCTTGCACGTTGACGGCGGTTCCCAACCAGTCATCGATGTTGTTGATGCGGCGATAGTGCTTGGCGCGCTCATTGTTCCAGCTCCGGAAAACCGCATCGCGGGCCATCACGAGCTGCTCGCGCGGACTCTGCGGGAAGTCGACCTTGGCAAACTTCTTGACCACCTTCTTGTACTCGGCGATCACTTCCTGCAGCGCCTTGGCGTCGAGATCGGTATCCAGCTTTGCCTTTTTCTGTTTTTTCTTCTTGTCGAACACTTCCTCGAAATGCGCCTTTTCGATCTCCAGCACGACATTGCCGAACATCTGGATGAGCCGGCGATAAGAGTCATAGGCAAAACGGGGATTGCCGGTCTTTTCCGCCAGGGCCACCACCGATTCGTCGTTGAGGCCAAGGTTCAGAATCGTGTCCATCATGCCCGGCATGGAAAACTTTGCGCCCGAACGCACGGATACCAGCAACGGGTTCTCACCCGAGCCCAGTTTCTGTCCCTGCAGCTTTTCCAGTTTCGCGACCGCCTCGTCCATCTGCGCGTCGAGTTCAGGCGACAGCGAACCGCGCATCCGGTCGCGGCAGGCTTCCGTCTGGATCGTGAAGCCCGGAGGAACCGGCAACCCGGCGTTCGTCATTTCGGCCAGGCCGGCGCCTTTGCCGCCAAGCATATCCTTCATTTTTCCGTTTCCTTCAGCCTTCCCGCCGCCGAAGAAGTATACGTATTTGATCGCGGTCTCTTTGGGTGTTGCCATCTGTGCGCTCTCACTTTCAAAAGTTTGTGTGCTCATTTCAACCTCAACCTCTAAAGGCGTCTACCACCGCCGGAATAACAGTGCTCATTGACTCGCCGGACCTGTACGACGTTGCCGCCCCAAAGGAACCGGTTACTGCAAACTCTTACGCTCGGTCACGATCTCGCTGAAGTCGGCGATATTGCTGAACTGGCCGAGCAGCATTCCCAGCAACGCCAACCTGCGGTTACGAACCTGTTCGTCCTCGACCATCACCATCACGCGATCGAAGAATTCGTCAATCGGTTTGCGGATCTTCGCGACCTCGGCCAGCGCTTCGTCGTATTTTTTCTCGGCGCAGAGTACGCGAACACTCTCTCCGGATTGTGCCCCCTGTCCGGCTAGTTCACGCTCCGCCGGTTCGCCATCGTCATGGGTTCCGGCAACCGCTTCCGTTCCGGTCTTCTTGCTTTCGGCGGCCTGCCGCAGAATGTTCTTCATCCGCTTGAACGCAATCGAAATCGCCTCGAAATCCTCCGAGCCGCGAACTCTCGCCACCGCTTCGGCACGCATGATCGCATCCGGAACATTGTCCGCGCCCGAGGCTAGCACCGCGTTCACCACGTCATAAGCATAGCCCTTCGCGTCGCGCAGGTAGAATTCCAGGCGCTCGCGGAAGAACGCCGCGACATCCCGCGGAAAGCCCTCCACCGCCGTGAACTTCTTCTCGGCTTCGCTGCCTTTGTATTGCAAAAGCGCATCGGCCATGATCTGCGAAATGCTCAACGGCAATTTGTGCTCGGCCAGAATGCGAACGATGCCGTTGGCGGCGCGGCGCAGCGCGAAAGGATCTTTCGATCCTGTGGGCTGCATCCCCAGCGCAAACATTCCGGCAATGGAATCCGCTTTGTCGGCAATCGCCAGAACCGCGCTCTCCAGAGTGCGCGGCACCGCATCTTCCATCGACTCGGGCTTGTAGTGATCATAGATCACGTCGCCCACAAAGGGATTCATCTCCAGCGCCGCGGCCTGCGCCTTGGCGTAGAGACCGCCGATAATACCCTGGAGTTCGGTAAATTCCTTGACCAGCTCGGTCGTCAAATCCGCTTTGGCCAGCAGCGCGGCCTTGTGGATAATCCCCGGACGCACCGTAATTCCGTCCTCACGCACGCTTTCCGCCACCAAACTCGCCAGGTGTTGAGTGCGGATAGCTTTTTCGAAATAGCTGCCAAGATCTTTTTGGAAGGTAACCGACTTAAGCAACTCGACGCGCTCGCGCAGCGTGATCTTCTGGTCGGTTTGCCAGAAGAAGCGCGCATCGTTGAAGCGCGCGCGCAGCACCCGCTCGTTGCCATGACAGATCAAGCCGGCGGAGTCGGAGGACGTATTCAGCACCGCCAGAAAGTGCGGCGCCAGCTTGCCGTTTGCGTCTTCCAGGGCGAAATATTTCTGGTGGTCGCGCATCACGGTCACCAGCACTTCTTCCGGCAGGCTCAAGTATTCGGGCTCGAAATTGCCGAGAATGACCGAAGGATATTCAGTAAGGTTCACGACCGTCGCCAGCAGCTCTTTATCTTCCCGCCAGCGCGCTCCCGGAATCGTCCTCGTGGCCGCATCCAGCGCCTTGCGGATGATCGTCTCCCGCTCCGAGGGATGCGGAATCACGCACGCGCTTTTCAACTTGTCCGCATACTCGTCTTCCGCGCGCAGCGTTATGTCGCCTTCCGATAGAATCCTGTGCCCGCGCGATTTGTTTCCCGCCGTGATCCCGCCAAACTCGACTGGCACCACCTTGCCGTCGAGCAAGGCCACGATCCAGCGCACCGGGCGCACGAAACGCTCCGCCGATTTGCCGCGCCAGTACATATTCTTGGCCCAGTAGATCGAGCCCACCTCTTTCGGCAGCGACTCCGCCAGCAGCGCCGAAGCGGCGCGTCCCTTCTTCAACACCTTCGCCGCCAGATACTCGCCTTTCGGGATTGAAACCTTTTCCAGTGCGTTCAGTTCCAGGTTCACCTTCTTCGCGAAGGCGTGCGCCGCCGGCGTCGGCTGGCCGTCTCTAAAGGCGACTTTCAACGAAGGTCCCAGCACTTGTTCGCTGACATCAGGCTGTGCGTCAGCCACTCCGCGAGCCAGCACCGCAATGCGGCGCGGCGTGGAGAAAGATTCCACGGCCGCCACTTCGGCGAGATGCTCGCGCGCCAACAAATCGCACACGCGCTTGGTCAGCTCCTCGGCGGCCGAGGCGATCATGCGGGCCGGAATCTCTTCGGTCCCTATTTCAAGCAGAAAATTCGCCATTGCAACAAGTTCTTTCCTATTCTATGCGCAGCCCATCGCGCGATGAGCAAAGTCAGGTTAAATTTGCGAGCACCGGCGGGCAGCGACCCCGGATTCGCCTCCGCGGCATACTAAACCTCGCGGGGTTGGAAGTGACGCTCAGAAGCCTCCTCATCGGTTTCCACATAACGGGCCTTGGCAGCCGCGGCCGCCACTCTGGTCTTCTGCTGCTCGACCCACGACCTGGCGGCGGCGACGGCCAGCGTGCGAATCCGCGCGATAATGCCGACCCGCTCCGTCACGCTGATTGCTCCTCGCGCGTCCAGCAAATTGAACAAGTGTGAGCACTTCAGGCACAGATCAAATGCAGGCAGCAGCGGGAAGCGCAACTTCTGCTGCGCTAAATGCTTCCCGAATTCCTCATCCAGCACGCGCTCCTTCTTGCCTGTCTCCTTTTTCTCGCTCATCAACTTGGCATACTCGGCCAACAATTCCTGGCACTCGGCCTCGTAGGCGTCCAGGTGTTTCCAGAGTTTGTCCACGTCGGCCAATTCAAAGTTGTAGACCGAATACTGCTGCTCGTCGGCCAAGCGGATGTCGCCGTACGTCACCGGCTTGCCGTCAGGCCCGTAGACCCACACGATGTCGTAGATGGAATCCACGTCCTGCAGAAAGGCCGCGATGCGCTCCATGCCGTAGGTCAACTCGGCGCACATTGGGTCCAGGTCCACGGCGCCGCACTGCTGGAAATAAGTAAACTGCGTGATCTCCAGCCCGTCGAGCATCACCTGCCAGCCCACGCCCCAGGCGCCAAGCGTCGGAGACTCCCAGTTGTCCTCTTCGAACTTGACATCGTGCTTGCGCAAATCAATACCGATCGCCTTCAGAGACTCCAGGTAGAGCTCCTGCACGTTCTCCGGCGGCGGCTTCAGAATCACCTGGAACTGCGTGTGCTTGTACAGCCGATTCGGATTCTCGCCATAGCGGCCATCCGCCGGGCGGCGTGAAGGCTGGACGTAACCCACGCGATACGGCTCCGGCCCAAGCACGCGCAAAAAGGTCTCGGGCGACATCGTGCCCGCGCCAACCTCGACATCGTGCGGCTGCTGCAACACACATCCGTAGCGCGCCCAAAACTCTTGCAGTTTCAGGATTAGATCCTGGAAGGTGAGCGGTTTGTTAACTGATCCAGTCACAGACAGTCTTTCCGGCCGAGCGCTCGGCCCCAGTCATCAGTAATTGCGTTCACTCCAGTCAGCTTGTGGATGCGGCGCTGTTCGCTCAGTCCACCTTCTCCAACTGCGCCGCCGTCACCAGTTTGCGATCCAGGTGCCGAGAGAGAATCTGCATCAGGAACTTGCGCAGGTCCGCGCCGCGTGAGCGCGGCCACGGCTCGCCTGCTAACTTCTCCACCGGCGAGCGGAACATCTCCGCCGCCAATCCCCTCGACTCGGCCGTCATCTCCGAAGACGCCAGCCGCTTATGTTCCGGACACATCAAGCCGTCCGCCAGCGCATGGAACCACGCCCGTTGCCCGTCCAGGGCGCGTCCGCAAACGATGCAGGCGCCCAGCTCCGGCAGAAAGCCCATCAGCCGCACCAGCCAGAGCTGGAAGTAGGTCACCGGCATCCAGATGGCATTCGAATTCAAATTCGCCAGCACCGAGATAGCCAGCCGGTAAATCGCGTCGTTCGCTTCACGCTCCGGCATCATCTCGTCCAGCATCTCGGCCACATGTCCCAAGGCCACAATGCGAGGGTAGTCCACCTGCGACGAGAGCGGTGACGCCAACACCTCGCAGGAATCGATCCGCGCCAGCTCCCTTCGCTCGCGATCCTCCCAGAGGACACGCACACAGGTCAGCGGCTCCAGGGCGCCGGCGAATCTCCGGCGCGACTTCTTGGCCGCCTTCGCCACGCCTTTCACCTTGCCTTCCAGGCGAGTGAACAAAGTGACCAGCAGGTCCGCCTCGTGCAGCGGATACGTACGCAGAACAATCGCCTCAGACTGCTTCAGCGGCATTCAGAGTGGTTCTCGGCGCCTATGAATTCCTCGCCGGTCGCCGTTGCGTCCGTTGGGGCCGAGACAGGCTAGTCCTTCATATCAAGCGCATCAGACTAATCTTACTGGAGTGGAGACTAGGAGGGAAGCACGGGAATTCGCCCCGTGCGGAAGGCGCTTTTTCCCAGGGGCGCCGTACCCGGCTCGCCCCTGGAATAAAGCTCAAAGCCCGGCCAGTGGCAGCCGATGACCCAGAACTTGGGCACAGGCTGCTGCGAGGCTACCGGCCAAAGTACTTCGCGTTGCGCTCGGTGTAAGCCTTCCACTTCTCCGGCAGATCATCGAGCGCAAAAATAGCCGAAACGGGACAAACCGGAACGCACGCCCCGCAGTCGATGCACTCGACCGGATCGATATACAGCATCTCTTCCTTGGCGAACGCATCTTCGTCCTTCTTCGGGTGTATGCAATCCACCGGACACGCGTCGACGCACGCCGTATCCTTCGTGCCGATACAGGGTTCTGCAATCACATATGCCATAGTTTTCGCTTTCTCCGGAACGCCTGCTGATGATATCGAAAACCCATCGAAAACACTCGATTCTAACAAAACGGCCGAGCGTCTCGTCGAAGAAAAAACAGATGTGCGCCGGCGTGATCTCGTCGGTGGAAATGTCGTCACGCAGCTTTGGATTCGCCGCCGGATTGCCGGTGTCCCACGCCAGGTCTTCGCCGGCGAGCTGGCGCCTGATCAATTCCGGGTCTTCGGTGAGAAACAGTATCCTTCCTTCGAGACGGACTCGATCGGGTAGTTTTTCAACCTTTCGCTGAAGCAGAGGATTCGCCACGGTTTCAACCCTCGGTGTGCGGCTTGTTCACGCAGCCTATTGGCACCTTGCGGTCTGGTCTGGTCCGCATGGAAACTGCTTCCGCACAGAACTTTTTGTAAGCCCCCAATACCTCTACAGATACAACCGCGGGCAGAAGAGTTCAACTCGCCCCGATTATCGGCCATTCAGCGCTAGCAGTTTCGGTCCCAATCCGCCGGCGACGGCAGTGGCGCCAGCCCGCGTCCGGCAAAGATCTCGGTGAAGTTGTGGATGAGTTCCTGGTGAAGCAGGCCATTCGAAGCGAGCGTTTCAGTGCTGTCCAGCCGCCAGGGCGAACCGTCGAACCGGGTCACCATCCCGCCCGCCTCCAGTACCAGCAGAACGCCGGCCAGCGTGTCCCAGGGGTTCAGGTTAAACTCCCAAAAACCGTCGTAGCGTCCTGACGCGACGTTTGCCAGATCGAGCGCCGCTGAACCGGCGCGCCGCACGCCATGGCTCCGCAACGTAATCTGGTGATAGAAGTGAATGTTCGGGCTCGTGTGGCGCTTGAAGCTTGGAAACCCCGTTCCAAGGATCGCCTCGGAAAGGGTCGGCAGCTTGGAAACCCGAATCGGCCTGTCGTTCAGCGTGGCGCCTTTGCCCCGCTCGGCGGCGAACAATTCACCCCGCGTCGGATCGTACAGCACCCCCGCTTGCGGCACGCCTGCAAGCTCCAGCCCGATGGAAACGCAAAACACGGGATAGCCATGCGCAAAGTTCGTCGTGCCGTCCAACGGATCGACGTACCAGCGATAGCTGCTGTCGCTCTGCTTGTTGCTTCCCTCTTCTCCGACGATGCCGTGATCCGGCCAGCTCTCATGTAAGCGCGAGACAATCAGCCGCTCCGACGCGCGATCAGCATCGGTTACGAGGTCCATTTCGCCTTTGTACTCGAACCCGACGCTCTGCTGGAAATGCTCCATCAGCACTTTGCCCGCTTCACGGGCAATCGCCGACATCTCTGGGAGGAACTCAGACCTGGAGTTTGCAGTCACTGGAGGTTTGATGTCGAATTTCTATTTACCGGTCTCGTTTGCGCCGTTCACGCCCGGGTCGCGCTGAACCGCCGGCTTGGCCGCATCGCGCTTGCGGGAAACCTCGCGGCCGCCGCCTTCGGCGATATACATGATCTCGTGCTTAAATATAAAGAGGTTGGGAGCGCCCTCGCGCGTCAGCCGGATCATGTTGCGGTCATAGTACTCGATCCAGCCGCGAACGATTTCGCCGTCCACCAGTTTGACGGTCACCGCCTTCTGCTTCTCGCCAAGCAATTTCAAGTACGCAACTTCTTCAAATGTCTCCTCGGGCGGCGGAGTCTTGCCTTTGCGGTTCGCAAGACTGGTTTGAGCGGTTTGAGCTGAACGGAAAACCATGCCCTGAATTGTACAGGCAGCTTGCGCTTCTGTCAGTGCCGAACATCCGCGACAGCCAAACGCTTCGGCAGAGCCCGGACCGGATTCGCGGCTCTGGCTATTCGAGTTTGCTGTTGTAATACCCGGTTCGATGCCGGACCCGCAGCTCCGTCGCGGTGATCTTTTCCGCAGCCTGCGGTTCCACGACGACGCGAATCTTGCGGAAGTCGCCGCTAATTCGCCTCGCGGGATAATAGGCGATCAAGTACTGCGTGCGCAGCTCTTCGCTGATTTGCTTGAACGCCTTGTCCAGCCCGTTCAGGTTAGACGCGTAATAATACTTGCCGCCCGTATCGTGTGAAATCTGTATGAGCGCATGCTCCCCGCCGATGTCGCGCCCCGCGTTGGCTTCGATTGGCACCATGATGATCGAATAGACAATCGCCTCCGCTGTTTGGGCCGCGCGCACCGCCTCGCTATAGGAAATCTTGCTGCTCGAGTCGCCGCCATCGGTAATGACGACCAGTACCTTTCTCCCGTCCCTTGGAATTAGCGCTCTCGACCCCAGGTAAATTGCGTCGTAAAGCGCGGTCGAAGATTGCGAACGAATCCGGGAGATTCCCCGGTCCACAACGCGCAAATCGCCGGTGAACGGGATCACCTCCGAGACAAACTGGCTGAACTGGTAAATCGAAATGGCATCAACCGGCCGCAGAATGGCATGCGTAAAGCGCCTGGCCGCTTCCAATTCGAGCGGAAGGTCTTTGCGCGTGCTCAAGCTGGCGTCGACCGCCAGCACAATCGACAGCGGCAACTCGCTTTCGCGGTCGAAGACAGCGATGTTTTGCTCCTCGCCGTCCTCGAAAATGTGGAAGTCATCTTTAGTCAGATTCCCTACAGGCGCGCCGCTCTCATCGGTAACGGTCGTAAACACGTTCACCAGCCTGACATTCACCTTGAATGTCGTCGCCGGCTCCCCGCTCTGGGAGGAACGCGACCGCGGAGGCTGCGCGGGCGGCTGCTTGGCGTCCGGACGATCCGGCGGATGCGGCACCTGTTGCGCGAGGGACAAGGTCGGGGCTGCCGCCAGCAGCAACGCGGAGAGCAGCACTCGACACATCCAATGCGTCATCACCACTGATCTAACCCGAAGCCGCTTCATGAGTTTGCAGGATTCTTGAACTCCGTCCCTTCGGCCTTATCTGGTTTTGGGGCCTCGCCCGACGCGCTTTGGCTGCCCGGCAGCGTAGCCACGCTTGGCGGAAAGGGATCTCCATCGGCCCATACCGCGCCATCGGCAAAATGCTCTTTTTTCCAGATAGGTACGGTCCGCTTCAGGGTATCGATGATCCAGCGGCAGGCGTCGAAAGCCGCCGCCCTGTGAGCCGAAGCAACCACGATCAGCACGCTGCTTTCGCCGATCTCCAGCCGCCCCAGGCGGTGTACGACCGCGCAGTCGCGCACTTCGAAGCGAGTCTTTGCCTCCGTGGCGAGCGCTTCCAGGGCGTCCAGCGCCATCTTCTCGTAAGCTTCGTATTCCAGGTAAAGCGTGCGCCGTCCGCGACTGTGGTTGCGCACAATCCCGTCGAAGACCACGACCGCTCCGTCTTCGCCGCGCCGGATGCGATGGATGATCGACTCGGCAGCGATTGGCGCGTGTTGCAACTGGCAATGGGCGCTCCTCATCGCGGGCTTGGCGTCGGGCTGGCCGGCGGCAGACCCGCTTCCACCGCTTACCGGAGGAAGCAGCGCGACCTCATCGCCCTCATGGAGCAGCGTTCCCGGCTCGGCGTAGTGCTGATTCACCGCCACCGCCACCGACTTCTGGAAGCGCGCGAGTCCGGGCGTTTGCGCCTGGAGCGCCGTCCAGAGATCCCCCGCGGTCGCTCCTGTCCGCAGCTCTAACTGCGCTTCGGAGCTTCCTACAAGGTCTTTGAGAATCCCAAAAAAAACAACCTGCACGCGCATGCACGAAGCATATCAGAGTGTTTCGCAACTAATAAAAAGCAAAATGACGAGGTTCAGGTTCAGCGGACAGAGTGCGGCAGCGCACACCTCATGGTGACGGGCGGCAGTGGTTTCGCCGCAGCGGTCACGTTTTCGCGTGACTGCTGTACTAGTTTGCGCCGCCGATTGCGCCTAGGGTAGGAATTGTAGTGCATTCATAGCAGTAGGGCCCCTTATAGCAGTTGGGGCTTTTCATAACGCAGTTTCGAATTCATATCTGTTCGTCCCCGGAGGACCACGGTGAAAGCTAGCTTCTTGCGTCGCGTCATAAACATTCTTTTTTGCGTATACATACTCCTTATCCTCATAACTACCAGCGAAACGATCCCACAGGTGCGGGCGGGTTCAGCCGCGCCCGAGAGTTCCAATCTCACAATCGAGGTCAGTGAACTCCAGATGCACGATTGAGCCGGCGATGGTTCCATGCGGCGTACTCCACGGAGTACGCCGTTTGACTTTCCGGGCGGAAAATTAGTGCGGTTCCTTTGCTGGTGTATCTAAAATCCCAACAGTATGTCATGGCGACCGGAGCGCCGAGCGCCTGTGGGATAAACAAGAAGCTGTTCTGGCGCGGAGCGGAGCCACCCTTTGTTTTTTCGGTAGCAGAAACAAAAGGTGGCTCGACTTCGCTCGCCATGACAGCCTGATACGTTTGGAAATACCTGTTATCGACGCAAAAAAGCCCCACCCCCAGCCAGGGATAGGGCTCTTTCATGTCTTTGCCAACCGGATCTCCCGGCCAGCCGTGCCTCGGGGTCCTCGGCACGCGCCGTGTTTACGCGTGTCAGGGCGCTTCAGACGCTGCTGAGCAACTGCTCGCGGAGCTCGGAATCTTTCTTCTCCTCGGCCTTGCTCGTCGGCAGCGCGATGTCGAGCACCTCGTTAATGGTGTTCGCGTAATGCACGTTAACGCCTTCCAATTGCTCGGGAAGCACGTCCTCTTCCACATTCTGCCGATTGTCGGCTGGGAAGATGAGGTCCTTCACTCCCGCGCGCCTGGCGGCAAGGAACTTCTCCTTCACGCCGCCGATCGGCAGCACGTTGCCGCTGAGCGTGATCTCGCCGGTCATGGCCAGCAGCGGTCGAACCGGCCGCTCGGTCAACAGCGAAACCAATGCCGAAGCGATAGTCACGCCAGCCGAAGGGCCATCCTTCGGTATGGCGCCGGCCGGCACGTGGATGTGCAGATCGTGCTTCGACAGAAAGTCCTCGTCGATGCCGAGCGAGACCGCGTTCGAGCGCACCCAACTAAGGGCCGCCTGCATCGACTCGCGCATCACGTCCTGAATCTGGCCGGTGATCTTGAACTCGCCCTTCCCTTTCATCTTCATCGCTTCGACAAAGAGGATGTCGCCTCCGGTCGGAGTCCAGGCAAGCCCAACCACCACTCCCGGCCGCTTCGTCCGTTCGGCGATCTCGGTGTCAACCCTGACCTTGATGCCGCCCAGCATCTCGTGCACCACTTCGCGCGTTACGACGAGCTTATCGAGCTTGCCTTCGGCGATGCGGCGCGCCTGCTTCCGGCAAATGGTTCCGATCTGCCGCTCCAGGCTGCGCACGCCGGCCTCCCGCGTGTAGTGCCGGATGATGAAGCTCACCGCATCCTGCGTGAACTCGATCTGCTGATCGGTGACGCCGTTCTCCTCCGTCTGCCGCCTGATCAGGTACTGGAAGGTGATGTGAGCCTTGTCTTCTTCCGTGTAGCCATGCAGTTCGATGATCTCCATGCGGTCGCGTAGCGGATCGGGAATCGTATCGAGCTGATTGGCAGTCGTGATAAACAGCACCTTTGACAGGTCGAATTGCACGTCGAGGTAGTTATCGCGGAACGTGTTGTTCTGCTCCGGGTCCAGCGCCTCCAGCAGCGCTGAAGTTGGATCGCCGCGGAAGTCGCGTCCCACCTTATCGATCTCGTCGAGCATGAAAACCGGGTCGTTAGTTTCGGCGCGGCGAATCCCCTGAATGATCTGCCCCGGCATCGCTCCGATGTACGTGCGGCGATGTCCGCGGATCTCCGCCTCATCGTGCACGCCACCCAGCGACAGGCGGACAAACTTGCGTCCGAGCGCCCTCGCGATCGACTTGCCCAGCGATGTCTTGCCTACGCCCGGAGGTCCGAAGAAGCACAGGATCGGGCCCTTCATCTTCGGGTTCAGGCGGCGCACCGACAAATAGTCGAGAATGCGCTCCTTCACCTTCTGCAGGTCATAGTGATCTTCGTCGAGGATGTCCTTTGCCTTGAGAATATCGGCTTCGACGCCCGACGATTTCGCCCAGGGCAGCACTACCAGCCACTCCAGGTAATTACGCGTCACCGAATAGTCGGCCGCCATCGGGGACATGCGCGCCAGCCGGGCCAGCTCCTTGAGAGCTTCCTTCTTTACCTCGTCCGGCATGCCCGACTGTTCGATCTTCTCCTTGAATTCCTCCGCGTCGCGCTGTGTTTCGTCCTGTTCGCCCAGCTCTTTCTGGATTGCCTTCATCTGCTCGCGCAGGTAGTACTCACGCTGCGTCTGCTGTACGCGATCCTGCACCTCGGACTGGATCTTGTTCCGTAGCTGCTGCACTTCCAGCTCTTTTGCCAGGTGCTGATTGATTTTGTCCAGCCGCAGATAAACGTCCGGCGTCTCCAAAATCTCCTGCTTGTCGCGCGTTGAGAGCGAGGGCAGAGACGAAGCGACGAAATCGACCAAACGCCCCGGCTCTTCGATATTCATCGCCACGGTCGACAGCTCGTCGGAGAGCGTCGGCGAGCCCGTCACGATCTGCTGGAACAGCGTGAGAATGTTCCGTTGCAAGGCCTCCACTTCGGCGCTCTTGGGCGGAATCACCTCGCTGATCGTGGTCACCGTCGCCTTCATGAACGGGGCCAACTGCGTGTATTCGTCAAGCCGCACGCGCTCCAGACCCTCGGCAAACACGAACAGGCTCTGGTTTGGCATCTTGACGACTTTATGAACCACCGCCAGCGTGCCGATCATGAACAGATCGGTCGGCTGCGGGGAATCCACGCGAGCCTCGCGCTGGGCCACAACCACAATGGTCTTGTCTTCTCCCAGCGAGTTGATCAGCTGAACAGAACTTTCGCGGCCCACAGTGAGTGGCAAAACAGCATGCGGGAATAGGACCGTGTCCCGTACCGGCAGTACCGGCAGGGTGCGCGCTTCCGTGGCATCATCCCGTAATTCGGGCGGGACACTCTCTAAGTTGCGCGTTTCGTTGGCCATAACACTCCTTGAGTCAATCTTACTCAACTTTTGATGTCGTTTGCCGGAAAATGGATTCAGTTCGAAATAAGTATTATAAGAATCATCTACATAAGTCCACCCAAGCCCAGCCGCTCCGGCTGACGCCTCCGGCGCGAACAGCGGCTTTCACACCTGCCATGACCGGAGGCACCGCCGGAGGGCCGAAAAATGAGTCGCGCGGATTCTAGTTGAAGTCAGCCCGCTCGGCAATGCCAGACGAGAGAACAAACCAAAATATCCAGCTCACGCCGCTGCCGCCCTATCCTAATAAGGGTTTAGCAGGCCCTAGCTTCCAGCAACCCGGCTTATTTCGCGTTCTCCCGCTTCTCGGGGAATGCCAACGAGAGCGCCACCGAAATCGCAAGCACGCCCGCCACGGCTGCCAGGGCCCATCCGGTCGGCATCTCCCACCAGTTCGAAGCCAGCATCTTTGTGCCGATGAATACCAGAATCACAGCCAGGCCATAATTCAGCAGATGAAACATCTTCATCATCCCCGCCAGCGCGAAGAACAGCGACCGCAGCCCGAGAATCGCAAAGACATTGGACGTGTACACAATAAAAGGATCACGCGAAATAGCCAGGATCGCCGGAATCGAATCGGTCGCGAACACCACGTCGGTGGTTTCGATTACCACCACGACCAGCGCCAGCAGCGTGGCATAGCGTTTTCCTTCCCGATGGACGAAAAACCTGCCGTCTCCGAAATCGGCAACCATCGGCACATGCCCGCGAAAGAACTTGGCCACCGGATTACTCTCCGGGTCGATCTGGTCTTCGTCCTTCTGCACGAACAGCTTCGCACCGGCATAGACGAGAAAAGCCCCGAAAAGGTAAATCACCCAGTGGAAGCGATTCACCAGCGTGACCCCTGTCAGGATGAAAACAGCGCGCGTCACCAGCGCGCCCAGGATTCCCCAGAACAGCACCTTGTGCTGATATTCACCGGGAACCCCGAAGTAGCGGAACAGCAGCAGGAAAACGAAAAGGTTATCGACGCTGAGCGCCTCTTCAACCACGTATCCGGTGATGAACTCGAGCGAAAGCACGCGCGTCGGGCGGTGAAACCTGCCCGTCATGGCGTGCCCGAAGAAATAAATCAGCAGGGCGAAGATTGCGGCCAGCGCAATCCACATCGCCGTCCAGGCAACGGCCTCGCGGAAGGGGATGACGCGCACCTTGCGATGGAAGACGCCGAGATCCAGCGCCAGCATGGCAAACACGAAAACATGAAACAACACCCAAAAAAGCCAGTTCGTGGGCATCGCTGGAATTGTAACAACCGCTCAGTCGATTGCGCTCAACCCGAACCCAAAACGACCACGCGGGGGCCCGAGGTATGAGAATAGGAAATCCCGCGGGGCCCCATTCAAGCACAGCTTGGTGGGGCTTTCGTTCGATATCACAGCACGGCGCAGGATAGGGAGATCGAGTCCAAGTGTCAGGGTCACCACGCGATTGATCGAAATGCAGTTGCGGAACAGACAACTACCCCGCCCTAGCTTCGCCAGAACGGGGCAGTCCATAAGATTCTTACTTGCACCGCACCCTGGAAATATGGCCGTTCTTGCTTTGCTCACAATACTGGCGCCCTTTGTCGTCTACGCAGGTTCTCCAGTAACTACCGTCAGGTTGTTTCATCCACCCTGTGCAACTGGGTGCTGCTAGCGCAATAGTGCTGATGATGGAAAGTGCCGTAACCGCAAACACGAACCAGAGCCTAGAAGTGGTCTCATAAACTCTGTCGCAGTTAGACTGGCATGATGAAGTGTGTGGCGGTGGATTCGACGAGCATTGCTGCGATCGGCTATGACCGGGGGAAACGCGAGTTGGGGAT
>JBEKBO010000078.1:0-22319 GCA_050015355.1 Candidatus Korobacteraceae bacterium
TCATTAGCGCAGCCTTTGTGATTTTTGCCGGGGTCGCGGCGGCAATGGCGCTGCCTTACTTCTGGAGCCAGTACCGGGTCGTGAGCGGCTGGCCTGAAGTCAACGCGCAGGTGGTCCGCAGCGACGTGGTGCGGCTCACGTTCGCTGGCAGCGACTACTACGCATGGGATTCGCAGTTTCTGTTTTCGCGAGATGGACGCCAGCACTTTGCCGGCGCCGGTCCTCACAACTCGCGAGATTACCAACAGGTTCGCCGTCTCGGCGACGAGTACCCCGTGGGCAGCTATCATCTGGTGCGAGTCAATCCGGCCACTCCACAAGAGATCAGGCTGCACGCCGGCTGGAACCGGCGGTTTTTCGCGATTTCCATTCTGCTGGGCAGTGCGGCGGCGGGGCTCGGCGCCATCGGGCTGGCTCTGTTCCTGCTGGCCCGCGCCCAATCCGCAAGCTCCGCCTGAGAATCTACGGCCCGGATGAACCTGAGTGCCCCACGTCCCGTCCCGCTTTTATCGGGGTCCCCGGCGAGCCCTGCTCGCTGGGGTGATTGGGACTGACGTGGGGTAGTTAAGGCTCACCAATTCGCAATTGCGCTTTACAATAGAGCCTGGGGCCGAGAACTGGTTGCATAAATATTTCTTTGAAGGGGCGCGCCTTTAGAGGCCGCTGAAAAACTCGTAGCAGTGTCATCCTGAGGTCGCGCCGGTTTTGCGCGACCGAAGGATCTGCTTTATTTTCAGCACGCGCAAACAGCAGATCCTTCGCTACGCTCAGGATGACACCTCGGAGTACAGTTTTTCGGCAGCCTGTTGAGCCGCGCCGTCCAGGACCAATATTGGCGTGGGCTTTAGCCCCCAAGGAAATTGCCGGTTCTTCCAAAACGCATTTATGCAACCAGTCCGAGGGCCGCATATCATTTTTACCGCAGGATTTAAGCGATGGATAAATTCGTCGTTCGGGGTGGCAATCCTTTGCTCGGGACGGTTCGCATCAGCGGCGCCAAGAATGCCGCACTGCCTGCCATGGCCGCCGCCATTCTCACTGAAGAGCCGGTCATCCTCGAAAACATTCCCCAAGTGCGCGATATCGAGACCGAGCGCAAGCTGCTCGCCGCCATGGGAGCCGAGGTCGAACTGGGCTACGGCCGCGCCCAGCATCGCACCATCATCTGCTGCCGCCAACTGAGCCGCCCGGAAGCCGGCTACGATCTGGTTAAAACCATGCGCGCGTCCACGCTCGTGCTCGGGCCGCTGGTCGCGCGCACCGGAACCGCGCGTGTCTCCATACCCGGCGGCTGCGCCATCGGAGCGCGTCCCATCGACCTGCACATCAAGGGACTGGAGCGGCTTGGCGCCACCATCCGCCAGGAGCACGGCTACATCGAAGCCCGGGCCGAGCGTCTCAAGGGCAATCGCATCACCTTCGACAAAATCACCGTTACCGGCACCGAGGACCTGCTGATGGCCGCCGTGCTCGCCGAAGGCGCGACCGTCATGGAGAATTGCGCGCGCGAGCCCGAGGTCGTCGATCTGGCGGAGCTGCTCACCAAGATGGGAGCCAACATCGAAGGCGCCGGAACCTCCACCATCCGTGTGCGCGGCGTCGATAAGCTGCACGGCGCCAAGCATCGCATCATTCCCGATCGCATTGAGGCCGCCACCTTCATCATCGCCGGAGCCCTCACCGGAGGCGATCTACTGGTCACGAACCTGGTTCCGGCTCACCAGACGGCGCTGCTCGCCAAGCTCGAACAGGCCGGGGCGCGCTTCCACGTCAATGGCGAGTCGATTCGCGTGATGGGAGACAATCCGCTGCAGGCGGCCGATATCGCTACGGAAGAGTATCCCGGCTTCGCCACCGACGTGCAGGCGCAGTACATGGCGCTGGCGACGCAGGCCGAAGGCACATCGATCATTACCGAGAACATCTTTGAAAACCGCTTCATGCACGCTCTGGAACTGGTTCGCATGGGAGCCAACATCAAAATCGAAGGCAATCGCGCCGTCGTCCGCGGCAAGACTCCTCTAAGCGGCGCTGCCGTGCAGGCAAGCGACCTGCGCGCCTCGGCCTCCCTGGTGCTGGCAGCGCTCGTAGCCGACGGCGAAACCATCATCGACCGCGTTTACCACATCGACCGCGGCTACGAACATCTAGAGGAAAAGCTGCGCGCTATCGGGGCGCAAATCCGCCGCATCGGCGAAATGCTGCCCCGCCGCGCCGGTGCGTAGAACCACGAGATCAGTTCTCTTGTCTGCGGGTGCCCCAGGTTCCGCGCCGCCAAGAAACTCCTTTGAGACAACCCGCACCGCCAGGCTGGCTGTGCCGCCCGTAGCGAAGAGCTCCTTTGGCGGTTCGCGCTAACCTGGGGTAGTTTCTCGTTCTGAATCGTAAAGTTGGTGGCCCACATCCGCCCGCAGTTGGCGAATGTGGGAACGATGCGCCGGGGCCGGGTGGCTGGTGGCCTAGAACTCAAGCCCCGACGGGCGGGTGGCCCATTCTAGCCCGCAGTTGGCTAGAGTGGGGTAGTTTCGTACTTTTTTCCTCTGGGACCGTGCTGGGTGCCCCATTCAAGCGCAGCTTGGGTGGGGCTTTTTTGCTGGGCGGGTGCCCCACATCTGCTTGGCAGATGTGGGATTCGAGTTTCGATTTCCCTACCGCTACCGCCCCGGGAACGTACTCCGATAGACCACCACATCCGGTTTGCCGGGCGTGCTGAAGCCGGCAATCTTTTGCAGCCAGCGCGGATTGCGCGCCACGGCCTGCGCCACCGCATCGCCATTCACCGCGATCACGTAGTCCGCCGCCTGTGCCGGGCAGCTCAGCCCCGCATCCCAGATCATTTTCCCGGTTTCGTTGACCACGCGCCCGAGATGCACATCGGCGGATTGCACTGCGCCCACATACTCGCCGGTGTACATCAGCAGCGTCGAATGCGGTGGAAGCGCGGCGAGCACGTGCGCCAGTTGCGATTCCAGCCGCATGCGGCCAAGGGAATTCGTCCGCGCCTCGCGCAGGCAGATTGGCGTAGCATCGGCAACCCTGACGTAGTTCGTCGCCAGCAACACGATCAGCGCGCCCGCCGCAACTCGTCTACCCGAACCCGCAGGAATCCGGTCGACTATAAACTCAACGGCGACTGCCACAAACACCGCGAATGCAGGTAGCAACTCCAGTCCATAGCGCACGTTGTAGTAGGAAAAAGGCCACCACACCGGCAGAAACACCGGCACACTGCCATAGGCGATCGAGTACGCATAGAACGGCAGTGGCAACCATAGCAGCAGCCACGTCCATGCGCGGCGTGCGCGCGACAGCACCGCAAGCAGCGTTCCCAGTGCGGCCAGCGCCAGCAGTATCCATGTCTGCCACTCTCTCAGCATCTCCGCCAAAGATGGCCGCGTCCGCCGTGGAGTGAAGCCGTCGGAAAAATTCAGCTGCGCCGCTTTCAGAAACTGCTTGGCCGCCAGCCCGAGGTCGTGCTTGCCCGGATAGGAATAGCCATGTCCTGTGCGCTGTTCAATGGCTTGCGCCGAATACGGCCCGTTCCACCAATCCAGCGGCTTGTAGTTAATGGCGTAGTTGTGCGCCAGCCAGAGCGTGGGGGTAAGCACACACAACAGAAGAAAGGCCGTCAGCGAGCACCTCACGCCGCGAATTGCCTCGCCCGCGCCGGCGCGCACGACAATCGCCACCGCCGCGCAGCCGATGACAAAGGCCAGCATCCAGCCGTCGTAGCGCGTTAGCATGGCGGCGGCCAGCACCATGCCGCAGCGCTCCAGCGACTTCGACGCCAACAAGCCTGAGGGTGGCCCACTCAAGCTTCCTTTGCTTGAGTGGGGTAGTTTCCGCGAATCCGCCCTGCAAAAGCTGCGAACAAATTCATCCAGGTAAACGACTGCCCAGATCATGGCGGCCAGAAAAATCGACTCCGTCATGGCCGTCGACTGCATGTAGAGCAGATTCGGATTCAGCCCCAGCAATGCGGCCGCCAGCCAGGCGGCAAAGCGCGATGCCCTGCCCCGCACCAGCCTGAAGACGCCGACAACGGCGAAAACATAGGCGATCATCGACGCGATTGAGCCGCCAACCCCGCTGCGCCACATCCAGTCGTTGACGAGAAATGGAAGGCTGAGCACGTGCGGCAGCGGAAGCCACACCGTCCCGAGCTGATCGAGGCCGGGGGTGCGCGAATCGAAGACGCGGCGCGCGATATTGATGTGTGCCACCGCATCGCCGTAAAGCAGCAGCTCACCCTGCAGGTAGAACCAGAAAAAACTCGCTAACGACGCCACGCAGGCACACAAGGTCACGAGCCGATAGTCGCGGCTCGGCCAATGCGGTTCGCTCGATTCTGTCGTGAGCTTTTCCGTATCTAGTTCGATCCCCCAGCACGTATATCCTGACATATCAGACTGTCATGGCGAGCGAAGTCGAGCCACCTTTTGTATCTGCTGCCCAAACAAAGGGTGGCTCCACTCCGCTTCGCTCCGGTCGCCATGACACCCCTTGGGAATTCCTGGATACGCCAACAAGGGAATTGCACAATGTTCGTCTGTGACATGCCACGCGCCTGAGGATCGCACTCTGGGCGGTTGCTGATGGTATGGCGATTCCGAAACAGCCGCAGCCGTCGCGCGAACCCAGTTAGCTAACCGCCGGAGTGCCTGATTCGGTATCTTTCTTGGGTATCAGGGATTGGCTTTCCCACCTCTGGCAAACAAATTCAAAGAAACCTTCAACTGGCTTCGAGCCGCAAATATAGCTGAGCTCGTGCCCGGCATGCGTTAGGAGCACTAAGCCCACGTCTAGTGCATTGTCCGCATCCTTTGGGAACGTGAGTTCCACCGGCCTGCCGTAATAGCAGACAGTAAATGTCTTCGGCAGTTGTTCGCACTGATGTCCACCCAAGCCACCCAAGCTGTCGAACCGGATGAGCCCAAGAGCTTCGAGGTGCACAAGGTTGCTGAAGTAGATTCTGTGGCTGTTGTAAAGCTCGGCGCGATGATCAAAGACCAGCGGGACCGGCACCTTCCCAATCACCCAGTCGAAGCCGCACAATTCGGTAAACAACTCAGCATCGCGTTTATCCAGATCGGCCAGCAGATTGACCGTTCGTTTCGAGAACTTCCCAGGTGCGTTCGCCTCGCCAGCGAGGACTTTGGACCAGAGTTGCTGCATATCTGCGTCGGAAACAATCCTGGATTTATCGAAGAAGTTCGTGATCCAATCATCCTCTACGTTTTGCGGCGAGGATTTCTCCTCAAGGAGCGGCAGAGCCTTCGCAGTTATGCTCTCCATGTTCGACTGCTTCTTAGCTTCTTCTTCCAGGAAACGACGCATAGCCCGCTTGTGAAGGTCGGTAACCTGGATTTGGGATTCCGTGCGAATTTGGTCTGCCTCGGCTTCAGCTTTCGCAACACGAATGATTTGGTACGGTTTGAATAGGCCGCCAACAGCGTCCGAAATTTTTTCAATTAAAACAGTGGCTGGCTTCGTGAGCTCGCCAAATGAAATGATGGGTTTGTCGTTCATAGTGACGTGCCCTCACAGAAAATTGGCAATTAGCCTAGACTACGGAGAAGGCGCCAACTCCGACCTGCCCCCTACTCCAGGTGCGTGAGGCTGCGGAACAATTCGAAGCGAGCGTTAATTTCCTCGGTCGTCAGGTTCTGCAGCCGCTCGGTTCCGAAGCGCTCGACCGCGAACGATCCCATCACGCCGCCGTAAAACATGGCCTTGGTCAGCACCGAACGGTCCAGTTTGCCTTGCGAGGCGATGTAGCCCATGAAGCCGCCGGCGAACGAGTCGCCCGCGCCCGTCGGGTCCTGCACTTCGTCGATCGGCAGCGCCGGCGCGCGAAACGGGTGCAGCCCGCCATCGCGAAAGAAGATGGTCGCCCCGTACTCACCGTGCTTGATGACCAGCGCTCGCGGTCCCATCTGCAAGACCTTGCGCGCCGCTCTTGGCAAACTGCTGTCGCCGGCCAGCAGCTTGGCTTCGCCGTCGTTGATGAGCAGGATGTCGACTTCCTTCAGCGTCTCGGTCAACTGCGGACGGCTGATGTTGATCCACAAATTCATGGTGTCGCCGCCCACCATCTTGACGTTGGGCATCTGGCGGCGCACCTGCAACTGCAACGCCGGATCGATGTTCGCCAGAAACAGGAAAGTCGTGTCGGCGTACTGCTGCGGAATGCGCGGGCTAAAGTTCTGGAAGACGTTCAGGTCGGTGAAATTTGTTTTGGCTTCGTTGAGGTTCTCGCCGTACTCGCCGCCCCAGTGGAACGTCTTGCCCTTGGCGCGCTCGATGCCCGTGGTGTCGATGCCGCGGGCCTTCATCACGTTTTCGTGCTCGCCCGTGAAATCCTCGCCGACGACGGCGACCACGCGAACCTTGGTGAAATAGCTGGCCGCCAGCGAAAAGTATGTTGCCGAGCCGCCCAGAATCTTCTCCCGCTCGCCGTAAGCGGTCTTGAGCGTATCGAATGCCACCGAACCCACCACCAGGATCGACATGGCTATGCGCCCACCTTCTTGCCGTAATCAACCGTGGGCTCCGCTCCGCCGACATACTTGCCGATGATCAGCTTCAAGCGCTCGCGCGTTTTCTCCGGCATGGCCTCGCGCGCCGTGATGATGGCCGTCGCCAGCGCCGAACCGCACTTGCAAGTGCGTTCGCGCGGCATTGCCGCCACGGCTTCACGCACCACGTTGCAGGCGTTCTCGGCGTTTTGGTTGAGCACGGCAATAATCTTTTCGACGGTGACCGCATCGTGTTCGGGATGCCAGCAATCGTAGTCCGTCACCATGGCGACGGTCGCGTAGCAGAGCTCGGCTTCGCGCGCCAGCTTGGCCTCCTGCAGGTTCGTCATGCCGATCACGTCCATGCCCCAACTGCGGTAGAGATTGCTCTCGGCCTTGGTCGAGAACTGCGGCCCTTCCATGCAGACGTAGGTTCCGCCGAGTTTGCCGCTGACGCCCGCCTTCTTGCAGCCCTCCGCCACCACCCTGGCGACGTCCATGCAAACCGGGTCGCCAAACGCAATGTGCGCCACAATGCCATCCCCGAAAAATGTCGAGACACGCTGCTTCGTGCGGTCAAGAAACTGGTCGGGGATGAGAAATTCGGTCGGCTTG
The DNA here is from genome assembly GCA_050015355.1 of Candidatus Korobacteraceae bacterium. Lineage (GTDB taxonomy): Bacteria > Acidobacteriota > Terriglobia > Terriglobales > Acidobacteriaceae > CAWBRT01. The sequence goes on from JBEKBO010000078.1 coordinate 7,134, forward strand.
TGCTCCTGCTTGAGCGAGCCGACGGCGGAAATCGAGAGGATGCGCTCGACGCCAAGCTGTTTCATGCCATGAATGTTGGCGCGGAAATTCAGCTCCGTCGGCAGCAGGCGATGTCCACGGCCATGCCGCGCCAGAAACGCAACTTTGCGCCCCGCCAGCGTTCCCAAAACATAAGCGTCTGAAGGTTTGCCGAACGGAGTGTCGAGAGCGACCTCGCGCGTTTCCGTCAGGCCTTTCATGGAATACAGACCACTGCCGCCGATGATACCGATCTCTGCCTGTGCCAAACTCCGCTCTCCTTGGTTTGACGTGAACTCGCGATTATACAACTGGCGCGCCGCGCGCCTGTGGCCTGAGCAGCCAAGCTGCGTACCCGACAGTACATTTCAGAAGCACGAACCTATTCGCACCGAGCGCCCTGTAGGCGCTCAACGCCCCTGCTGCTCCTGGAATGGCTCCCGAGAGGTAATGACTGGCGCCAACGGAAATGGCTGCTCGGGTCGCGATGCAGTCTGTGCCGGGTGAGGTTCCGCGATGAAGGTGTGCTCTATCGCCTGCCGCACCTGCGTCCGCTCATCGCCCGCAAGTCCTTCGATGGCGATCACAAACGGACCGGAAGTCGAAATCTCAACCGGGCCTTCTTCGGTCTTCCATTCGCCGGAGCCCTCCCGCGCGGGCTTGACTTCGCCCACGCTCTGGTAGCGTTTGACGAGCGAACCGGCGTAGAGGCTCGCGAACTCTTTAGCGGCGTCCTCCGTTGCCCAACGCGTCAGCAAAACCAGCACATAAGGAGCGCCCGCATGACCGGCTCTTTCGTAGGTGAAGTAATAACCGCCTCGCCATGCCTGTGGAAGCCGGGCGCCCGTTTGCTTGCCATACCATTGCCAGAGCAACATGGTCACATCAAACTGCCCCAGGCCTCCGAAGTCGTAGCGCTTGTACTCGCCCTTCAGAACCACGTCGAGTTTGGGAACCGACAATTCGGAAATGTTCTCGTCCGCCAGGTAAGTTTGCGGTTCCATCACCTGCCGCGTGTCTCGCGGAGGCTTTTCAAAGACGCCCTTGAAAGCGCCGTCGCGCCCTTTCTTCGCCAGCACCTGCCGCTCGAAGTCCAATCCGTAGGTGTAAGGAAACGTCAGAGCCTCCCGCAGGAACAGCGGAGTCTTGGAAAACAGCGGCGTCTGGCCGCCCTCCACCATTGCGCTTTTCATGGTATCGATGATAGCCGGAGAATCCGCCACGCTCTTCCCGAGCGGAGCCAGTATATAGTCGAGCATCACCAGCATTGCCTGCCCCTCGATGACCGCCTCGCGCGCCGACTGCGCCTCTTCCAGCGCCATCTCCTCCTGATCGCTCTTGGCGTGCTTGGTATCTTCCGTCCACTGGTTGAGGTTGTAGCTCTGGTCCTGCAAAGTGTGCGTCAGTTCGTGGGCCAGAACAGGCTTTTGCGAGTCGGCATCAACCCAGTCGAGCAGGTAAACGGTCTTGGTCTTGGCATCGTAGTAGCCGGCAACCTGCTCCTTGAGCAAGCCAAGCAGAAAAGGCCGCAACTCGAAATCGCGCGGCAGCAATCCTAATTTTTTCAGCGATGCGGCGGAACGCTCCAACCGCTGGGTGTCCTTATCCTCCTGCATGTGCCGCGCAATGTACTGTTCCACTTCATCGCGATTGGCCAGCTTGCGCTTTACCTTATCCTTGATTGGCAGCCCCGTATCCTTGCTGACGAACGCCAGGATCTCATCGACCGACCGGAACAGCTCCTCAGCCTGTTTCGGGCTTATTTTGCGCTCGGGATCGGCGGCTTCGGCTTGCTGGCTCTGGGTCGGCTGCTGGGCCTGCGGTTCAGCGCGGGGTCCCCAGAGAGCCTGCATTTGGCTCGCTGGGATGTCCTGAGCGGCCGCAATCTGCGCAAAGGAGAGCAGCCAGCCAGCCAGCAGAACGAATAACCAGAACAGCTTTGTCGACCTACCGCCTGTGCGCGTCATCGAAGTTTGTACCCTGCCTTCCCGCAACCACGTGTGCATTCATTGTAACCAGGGTAGGCTCAGCCTTCTCCGAGGCCTTCCACCCTTGCTGAACCACAGGAACCTTCATTGCATTGTAACGGTATCCAAGCACAATAAGCTTTTGAGGTGTCATTCTGAGCGAGCATAGCGAGCGAAGAATCCATGTATTTGATTTGTAATACACAGATCCTTCGCTCCGCTTACCGGACAGCCTCCTGAAATCTCAACTTGCCGGCGATGGTGCCCCACGTTCGCCCGCTTTTGGCTAACGTGGGGTAGTTTCTTGAACTGCTGCCCTTCCCGCTGTCTCAGCCGGCAACCCGGTTTGCGATCCAGCCGGCGCATTCGCGCGTTCCCAGCGAACCGCCGACATCGAGCGTCAGCTTCTTCTCCCGCACCGCTTCCTGCACCGCCGTCTCCATCTTCTCCGCCTCGGCGGACAGCCCCAAGTACTCCAGCATCAACACCGCTGAGAGGATTGCCCCAATCGGATTAGCCACGTTCTTTCCCGCCAGCGTCGGAGCCGAACCATGCACCGGTTCGAACATCGAGGTCCGCCCAGGATGAATGTTGGCGCTCGCCGCCATGCCAAGGCCGCCCTGCAGAGCGGCGGCCAGATCGGTGATGATGTCGCCAAACATGTTGTTGGTGACGATCACCTCCAGCGACTGCGGCGCGCGCACCATTTGCAGGCAAAGGGCGTCAACGTACATGTGCTCCGCCGTGATCCCGGCGTACTCGCGGCTGACCTCTTTGAAGACGCGCTGCCATAGTCCTCCCGCATGGCTCATGGCGTTTGATTTGTCGGCCATCAGGACCTTCTTGCGTCCGTGCAGGTGCCCGTATTCAAAGGCGTAGCGGATAATGCGCTCCACTCCCTTGCGGGTGTTGATTTCTTCCTGAGTGGCGACCTCATCGGGTGTTCCCGGCTTGAACACCCCGCCCATGTCCGTGTAAACGCCCTCCGTGTTCTCGCGTATGACGGTGAAGTTCACCTGCTCCGGAAGCGTATTCTTCAGCGGGCAGAGAGCCTCATCGAGCAGCTTTACCGGGCGCACGTTGGCATAGAGATCCATTTTGAAGCGCATGCCGAGCAGGATCTGCTTGGCGTGCACGTTAGACGGTACGCGCGGATCGCCTAGCGCGCCCACAAAGACCGCGTCGAAGGCTCGCTGCAACGTCTCAAAGCCGTCTTCCGGCACCGTCGTTCCATCGCGCAGGTAGCGCTCGGCGCCCCAATCGAATTCCGTGAAATCAATCGCCGCCCCGGTGGCGCGCACCACCTCGAGAGCCGCGGGAATCACCTCGCGTCCGATGCCATCTCCGGGGATAACGGCAATTTTCCTGCTCATGTTTCACCCGTTGCAGGATTTTCCTGCTGAAGTTTCACCCGTTGCAGTCCGTCGCAGGAGAAGATAACAGAAAAGAATGCGGCGCTTGGATATAATCGATGGTTCGGGGTCCTCAGCAAGCCTGCCTTTGGCTTGCTGGGGCTGCTTCGGTTATGTCATCTATCTCATTCAGCGACAAATTGGCCGGTTCCGGAGCGCGCTTCGCGGTTTACGCGGGCGCCGAGGCTCCTTTGGCTTTCGCCAACCCGCAAGACGAATTCAGGGCATTGCGCGGCGGCTGCGCGCTTCTGGACCTGAGCTGGCGCGCCAAGCTGGTTCTCACCGGCGAGGACCGCACCCGCTGGCTGAATGGGATGGTCACCAACAATACCCGCGACCTGCCGCTGAACCAAGGAAATTACAGCTTCGTTTTGAACCCCCAGGGACGCATCCAGGGCGATCTGGTGGCGTACAATCGCGGCGATTATTTCCTGGTTTCAACGGACCGCGAACAGGTGGAAGGGATGCGCCAGATCTTCGACCGCCATATCATCATGGATGACGTCGAAGTCACCGATATCAGCGAGAAACTTGCCTCCATCGCCATCGTCGGCCCCGACTCGCGCCAGCTTCTCGCCCGCGCCGGAATCATGCTTCCCGAGTTGCAGCCTTACGAGGTGCACGACTTCGTCTGGAACGGCATCGGGCTGACCGCCGCGCGCGGCCCGGCGCTGCTGGCCAGCTTTGAGTTTTGGACGCATCCCGACAACGCCGCGCTGCTATGGGATCATTTTGTCGCGGCCGGCGCCGTGCCGGCCGGCACGCAAGCCTGGGAGTGGCTGCTGCTTTCGCTCGGCGTGCCGCGCTTCCGCATCGATATTCGAGAGCGCGACCTGCCGCAGGAAACCGGCCAGCAGCACGCCTTGCACTTCACCAAAGGCTGCTACATCGGCCAGGAGATCGTGGAGCGCATACGATCCCGCGGCAGCGTCCATCGCGTATTTGCCGGCTTCCGGGTGCATGGAGCAGCGCCCCAGCCGGGCGTAAAAGTTCATTGGGGCGACAAGGAAGTGGGCGAGATCACCTCCACAGCGTCCATTCCGGCGCTTGCATCGAAAGATTCTTATGTCACTCTCGCCCTTGGATATATTCGCCGGGAGGCCGCGACCCCGGGAACCGAGGTCCAGATCGGCCCGGAGATGGCAAGGGTGGAATCCCTGCCGTTTTCCATTTGATCGATATGCCAAAAGAAAAAGAGCCAGAATTCACCGTTACCGATAGGCGCAAGTTCACCATGGAAGGTGAGCCGCTGCCTCAAACCAGCACGGAAGAAACCAGCAAGGAAGCCCCGCAGCCTGAGCCACCGCAGGCCGCTCAACCGGCGCCGCCGCCTCCGCCGCTTGCCGCGCAACCGGAGCCGCCCCCACCCGCGCCCACCGCGCAGGAGCAAAAGCAGCAGGCGGATCAGTATCAGAAATCGTCGCACCAATTCGACTCGCAGCTTCAACGCGAACTCGATTCACAGGGCCAGGGCCACAAAGCATCCGACTTCGCGATTACGTTCGAGAAGTTTATCGCTTCGCTTTACATGACGGCCTTGGTGCAACTGGGCGTGGTCCATGAGCAGGGCGGGCAGCCGGCAGCCGACCTGATCGGGGCGCGGCAGACGATCGATACCTTGTCGCTCATCGCGGAAAAGACGCGAGGCAATCTCACGCCCCCGGAAGATCACATGCTGAGCAACTGCTTGTATGAGCTTCGCATGGCGTATATCGAGGTGACCAACGCGCTGACGCGTCCGCCGGCCGGCGGAATGCCACCAGATCCCGGCGCGAGACGTCGATAATGCGGGCCGTGTTGACAGTGCTGGGAAGCGGCACCTCCATGGGCGTGCCGACTATCGGGTGTCCCTGCGATGTCTGCCGCTCGACCGATCCCCATGACAGCCGCACGCGCCCGTCGGTCATGGTGGAGTGGAGCGGCCACCGGGTGGTGATCGACACCACGCCCGACTTCCGGCAGCAGGCCCTGCGCGAGAAGATCGACCGCGTCGATGCCGTGCTCTACACCCACGGACATGCCGACCACATTCTTGGCCTGGACGACCTCCGCCCGCTGACGTTTCCGCGCATCACCGGCGGTCCCAAGGTCCCGCTCTACGCTAGCGCCGATACCGCGCGCGTGCTGCGCTCCGTCTTCCGCTATGTCTTTGACCAGGACTATAAGTTCGGCGGACTGGCGCAGGTCGAGTTGCACGAGATCACCGGCCCAGTACAGATTTTCGATGCGGTGTTTTGTCCGGTGACGGTGATTCACGGCGAGGCTCTGATTTACGGATATCGCTTCGGTTCGGCCGCCTACCTGACCGACTTCAGCGAAGTTCCCGAAAGCTCGTTTCCTCTGCTGGGCGGGCTAGATATTCTTTTTCTCGACGCCCTGCGCCACAAGCCGCATCCCACTCACTCCACGGTTGCGCAGTCGCTCAGCCTGGTCGAGCGACTGCGGCCGGGAAGCGCTTTCTTTACCCACATTGCGCACGATCTTTCTCACCAGGAGACCAATGCGCAGCTTCCGTCCAACGTGCGGCTCTCCCATGACGGACTGCGGCTGGAGTTCCAACTGTGACCGCGCACAAAGCTGAGAAAGCTGAAATCACGATCGCATGAAGATTTTTCGCAAACTTGATCAGATTCCCCGCGATTTTGGGCCGGCCGTCCTCACCGTCGGCAACTATGACGGGCTGCACCTCGGCCATCGCCAGATCCTGAAGCAAATGGTTGAGCGGGCAAAGCAGTTGCAGGCTCGCTCCGTCGTGCTCACTTTCGATCCCCATCCGATCCGCATCCTTCGCCCCCGCGAAGCGCCTCCGCTCATTACCCCCATGCCGTACAAATTGCGGCTGCTCGAGGAAACCGGCCTCGACGCCGTCGTGATTCTGCCCTTCACGCGCGATCTTTCGACGATGCCTCCGTTCGAGTTCGCCGAGCAGATCATCTCCACCGCGCTGCACGCCGTGGAGGTTCACGAAGGCTTCAACTTCCGCTTCGGACACCGCGCCGAAGGCGACATCGACCGGCTGCGCGAATACGGCACGCGTCTTGGCTTCGCGGTGCGTGCCTATGATGCGCTACAGGCGAAAGGTTATATCGCTTCCTCCAGCCAGGTGCGCGACCTGATTGCGGCCGGCGAACTCGCGCCCGCGCGGCATCTGCTGGGACGCCCATTTCGCATCTACTCCAATCCCGGACGCGGACGCGGCTACGGGCACAAATACACCGTGCCTACGGTCAATCTCAGCCGCTACGATGAACTCGTTCCCAAGCACGGCGTTTACGTCACGCAAATCGCGCTCTCCGGCGAATGCTTCAATGCCGTGACCAATATCGGAAACCGTCCGACCTTTGGCCCCGAGTCGTTCGCCATAGAAACTCATATTTTGAATTTCCACCCGATCGAGTTGACCGTCGAAACCAACGTCGAGCTCACGTTTCTCAAGCGCCTCCGGGATGAAATCAAATTCCCTTCGGTGGACGCCCTGCGCGACCAGATCAGCCGGGACGTGCACCACGCGCGCCGCTACTTTGAACTGCTCAGAATTTTCGGTAGGGGCCCAGCTTCCGAATAGGCTGCGGTATCTCCGGAAACAGAGCATTGCGGGTGCGACGGTGCCCCACGTCCCGTCCGGCTTTTGGACTGACGTGGGGTAGTTTCCGGGTGCCCCATTCAAGCGAAGCTTGGGTGGGGCTTTCGTTCGTCATCTCAGCACGGCTGCCCCCGAGAACGGCCCACCACCGAGGCGGTACTAATGTGGGATAGCCGCCGCGCCGTGACGCCACCCGTCAATTTTTGTTATCATCCCATTCCGCTGGGGTGAGGCGGTTTCGTCCAGCTAATTCAAGGAGGAGACATGACGTTTTCCCGTGGCATGGTTTATGTTCTTGCGTTTGCCGTGTTGTGCCTGATGGTGGTTCAGCCCATGTCGGCCCAGAGTGGCGCCGACCTTTTCAAGCAGAAATGCGCCATGTGTCATGGCCCTGACGGAAAGGGTCAGACTCCCATGGGTAAAAACCTGAAGCTGAGCGACCTGGCGTCCGCCGACGTTCAGAAACAGACTGACGCCCAACTGAAGGACGTCATCCTGAAGGGCAAAGGCAAAATGCCGGCGCAGAAGGTTACGGATGCCCAGGCAGGCGATCTTGTTAAGTTCGTCCGCTCGCTCAAGTAGATCAGGCAGCTTGCGGATCGAAACAAGCCTGTTCGAAGTTCGGCAGTGGGCCGGGTTCGGATAAGCGGTTCGATGGTGCCCCACGTTCGCCCGTCCGGGGTCCCCAGCGAGCGCATCTCGCTGGGGTGACGGGGCTAACGTGCGGTAGTTTCCTGGAATGCGAAACGTATGTAGTTAGCAGACTGTCCCGCCTTCGAGCCGTTTGGGAAGCGCTACGACCGGTTGCAAAACCTGTCGTCGTCCGCCCCGGAACCGGCCCGCCGCCCGAGGTTCCCAAAGCTATGAAAAAGAAAACTTCGTTGTGCGCAGTTGTCCTGCTAGCCGCCTCGCTGCTTTCTTTTGCGCAGGACGTGACCGATGCCAAGACGGTCTTCGCTAAGAACTGCATTTTGTGCCATGGAGCCGACGGTCGCTCGCAGACGCCCGCGGGCAAGACGCTAAAGGCCGCCGATCTCACTGCGTCCGGCGTTCAAGGCCAGAGCGATGGCCAGATTCGCGACGCGCTCGCCAAAGGCAAAGGCAAGATGCCGGCTTATAGCTCCGCGCTCGGCGACAAGGGTCTGGACGCGATGGTGAAGTACCTCCGCACCTTGAAGGCAAAGTAGCTTACTCCGGGGATGGCAGAACTGTTTCCCGTTTCGTCCGCTCCGGAATCTGCACCAGAATCGTTGCTGTCAGCACCACGGCGATCCCCAGAATCTGGAAAGAATTTACGGTTTCGCCCAGCGCTACGGCGGCGATGACGATGGCGAATACCGGCTCCAGGCAACTGGTCACGATGGCCCGCGTCGGGTCCAGATGCTCCAGTCCCCACATATACAGCGAAGAAGGGACGAGCGAAGACGATATCGCAAAGATCAACAGGAACAGCCACTGCTGCGGCTCATAATGGCCCGCGATAATCCGCGCCGGCGGATTGATCAGCATCCATCCGACGGCGGCGCCGAACATCGCCCACAACACCACCTGCCAGCGGCCGACGGATTCGACGAGGCTTCCGCCGTAGACATTCCAGAAGGCAAACGCCGCCGCCGCCAGCAGCGCCGCCAGCACTCCCAGGCCGTTAAATTTCAAGCGGTGCGTGCCAACGGCGAACCAGGGGAAACCTGCCGTGCCGCCCACAATGCCAATCGCGAGCATGCTACCGGTCACCGCCAGCGCCACGCCCCAGATGCGAGCGGCGGTTGCCCGCTGCCTTCCGCGTGCCAGCATGTAAAGCAGCACCAGCACCGGCGCGCTGTACTGAACGATGATGGCCGTCGCCACGGTGGTCTTCTCGATGGCGAAATAATAGAAAAAATTCGACGCCGCAATTCCAAAAATCCCCAGCGCCATGCACTGCAGGAGCTCTCGCGGCCGCATGGCCACGCCTCGCCGCCCGCGCACGCACAGCAGCACCGCGATCAGGATCAAAAATGAAAAGGTGGTGCGGCTCTGTGACAGCATCATCGGCGGAATGTAGCCCACCGTCCGGCCCGCGATCTTCATACGTCCGGTGAAAACCGCTTTGCCCAGCGACGCTGAGATTCCCCAAAACAGTGTTGCCGAGGCAACGCACAGATAGCCCTTCGCCCGATTAATAAGGCTTCGCGGCTCCGCGCCATTTGCGGCCCGCGGAGTCCCCTCTTCCATCACGTTGCAGTTGCCTTGGTTTACTTGCTTTGACAATGAATCCCCTAGCGGCGGTTATCGGTCTGCGGCTCGGGATGAATCAGCACTCTGAACAATTGCGGCGCCGCCGTCTTAAACCGGATTTCAAGTGCCGTCTGCACCTCGTGTACGCGAGAGAGCGGCAGTTTATCGTGCATGGTAACGTGACAGGAGAGGAACAGGTGATCGCGCACGCGCTTCAGCACAATCTCGTGCACGTCAACCACCTCCGCAAACTGCCCTCCAATCGCTTTCAGGCGCGCCTCGAGCCGTGTATCGCGCACGATTTCGTTGCTGGTTTCAACCGTCGCCGGTTCGCTTTCGATATGCGTCAGAATCGACGAGATTTCCGGCACCGCCGACCGGATATCGCTTTCCAGTACGGTCACGTGTTCATGAGCCGCAACCAGCGTGAGCTTTTCGTCGAGTTCGACATGCAATTCGACGTGTTGTTTTCCGTCAAGCTCCTGGACACTGATGGCGTGCACCATCAGGTTGTTGCGCAGAGCGGCGGCGCGGATGCGATCGAAGATGTTTTCCCAGTGCCCAGCCCTGGAGACGGTGTTCACCACGACATCGGCCCCCGGCAGGATCTGGCGAACTTTGTCCGTGACCCGGTGCGCGACCTGTTCCGATGCCTGGAAAGTCACGTTTCTGCCGAGTCCGATAGCCAGGTCAACAAAGTAGCGGCTCCCCGCGCTCCTGATCCGCACGCGGTCAACCTCCAGAACTCCGGGCAGGTTGGCGACCAAATCCATGATCCGCGTGCGTGCGCCGTGCGGCGCCCCGTCCAGCAATGCGTCGATCGTCTGCCTTGCCAGTCGCCAGCTCACGTGGACAACAATCACCGCCACGAACAGCGCCGCGATCGGATCGGCCTTGAAGAGCCAATTCATGTTGCGCAGCCGGCCCAGCCAGACCAGAAACAGTCCGAGGATGACGACGGCGCTCGACCAGATGTCCGTTCTGAAATGAAGTGCGTCGGCCTTCAACGCCTGACTGTCGTACTTGTCGGCGACAATCTTCAACGCTCGCGAGCGCCAGAAATCAACCCCGATGGAGAACAGCATGACCGCCACGGCCACGATGCTCGGCTCAATCTCAACCGTGCGCAGAAACAGGCGTCGGAAAGCCTCATAGACGATCCACGCGCACGTAACTAGCAGCAAACCCGTCTCGATAAACGCGGAAAAGCTCTCGACTTTGCCGTGGCCGTACTGGTGGTCGGCGTCGGCGGGTTTGTCGCTCACCCGCACCGACAGCAGCGTGACGATCGCAGCCACCAGGTCAAGGCTGGAGTGCAGCGCTTCCGAAAGAATGCCGAGGCTTCCGGTGGAAAAACCGGCGACAAACTTGAATGCCGTGATCAGCAGGGCGGCAAAAACGGAATTGCGCGCAACTCCGCGCTTTTCCGCGCGCATGGTCTCCGCGTTGAGTGCTTGCTCTGCCATTCGGTTCAGCTTTGGACAAGGGGCTAAAGCGCTTCCCCGATAGGTATATCCCATAAACTCAAACTGTCATGGCGAGCGAAGTCGAGCCACCTTTTGTTCCTACTGCTGAAAAACAAAGGGTGGCTCCACTCCGCTTCGCTCCGGTCGCCATGACATCCTGTTGGGAATTTGGATACACCAACAAGGAAACCGCCCTAAATGCCCGTGAGGTTACTCTGCCACGGCAGACGGCGAACCTGCAAATCGATGGTGCCCCACGTTCGCCCGCATCGGGGTCCCCGGCGAGGCCCGGCTCGCTGGGGTGATCGGGCTAACGTGGGGTAGTTTCTTTCGTCCTCAGACGCTCCCATCCTGTACGCAACAAACCTCATAAGTGTCATCCTGAGCGAAGCCGGGGTCCCCGGCGACAGCCGCTTTTGCCGTTGCTGGGGTGGAGGAGCGAAGGATCTGCTTTTTTCGCACTTCAAGTAAAAGCAGGTTCTTCGCTTCCCTTCGGTCGCTCAGAATATTAGTTCGTGGTAGCGCAGTAGCTCAGCGCTTCACCGCCCGATAGAGTCCGGCGATGCCGAACGTGTAGGGACTGTATTCCGCGCGTTCAAACCCCGCCTGCCGCATTCGCGCCAGCATTTCTTCCGGCTCGGGAAAGCGCGCGACCGACGCCGGCAGATAAGCGTAAGCACCGCGAACCCCCGAGATGATCGCGCCCAGCCGCGGCAGAACATGACGGAAATAAAGGCGGTAGAGTTTGCCAATCAGGCCGCGCGGCTCGCCGAAATCGAGGATTCCGATTTCGCCGCCGCTCTTCAACACGCGGCAAATCTCCTCGAGCCCGTGATCGTAGTTGGCGAGGTTGCGAAAGCCGAACGCGGAGACGACAAGCTCGAAGCTGCCGGCGGCGAACGGCATATGCAGCGCGTCGGCCTCGACCCACTCCACCGGCAGGCCCGCGCCCTTCCGCCGCGCGCGCTCCAGCATTGCCGGCGAAAAATCCGCGCCCACGATTTTCACTCCCGCAGCGGCCCCCCGATAAAGCACCAGGCTCATATCGCCGGTGCCGCAGCACAGGTCCAGCACGGCCGCGCCCGGACGCCGCAAAATATGCCGGAAACTGCGTGCCGCGCGCCACCACCAATAGCGGTCCGTGTTCAGCGAGAGAACGTGATTCAGCAGGTCGTAGCGCGGCGCGATCGCGCTGAACATGTCGCGCACCGCGTGCGCGGCGGCCTGCTCGTCCTGCGCCTCGGCCGTGCGCGCGCCCAAAGATTTATCTTGCTCCGGCATGAGGGATTTAGCTCGATCAGGCTTGCGACACCAAAAAGGCCAACGCCACCAGCGACGCCGGTCGCCCTGGCATGACCGGCTCGATCACGCTTGCGACAGGTAACGAAGTTCTTCGATGGCTTGCAGAATCGCGCGCTCGGGCGCATCCGTCACAAACTCCGCCTTGCCGATCTCCAGCGGCAGCACCCACTGAATCTTGCCGCTGATGACTTTCTTGTCGCGCTTCAAACAGCGAAGAACGTTGCGCGGCTTCACGTCGACCTTGGGCAGCGGCGCATACGACAGAATTGCGCCGATAATCCGTTGCGCTGTCCTCGAATCGGTTTTCTGCATACCGGCGGAAATCATGGTTGCCGCGATCATCCCCCACGCCACGGCTTCTCCGTGCAGGAAGTGCCGGTAGTTCGTTTCCACTTCCAGGGCGTGCGCGATGGTATGGCCGAAATTCAGAATCTTCCGCAGCCCATGCTCTTCCTCGTCCTCGCTCACCACGCTCGCCTTCACCCGCACGCACTCGGCGATCAGCCACTCCATCGTCCCCGCGTCGCGCCGCAGAATGCGATCCCGGTTTTCCTCCATGAAGTCGAAAATACGCGGGTTGCGGATAATCCCGGTCTTCAGCGCCTCGAACAACCCTGAACTGTATTCCCGATCAGGCAACGTTATCAGCACCTCGGGATCGATCAGCACCAGGGAAGGCTGTTTGAAGGTGCCCAGCAGGTTTTTCCCGAGCGTCAGGTTCACGCCCGTTTTGCCGCCGACAGAGGAGTCGATCTGCGCGAGGAATGTCGTGGGGATCTGAATGAAGTCGATCCCCCGCATATAGATCGAAGCGAGGAACCCTCCCACGTCGCCCACCACGCCTCCGCCTAGCGTTACCAGCGTGGCACCGCGATCCGCCCCCGCCTTCACCAGCCGGCGGCCAAGCTCTTCAATCGTCGAAAGCGTCTTATAACGCTCTCCATTGGGCATTTCGACGAAGACATTCTCCAGCTTCGCCGCCTGAAAAGATTGCGCCAGAGCCTTGCCGTAATGCTTGCGCACAGGCGCTACGGTCATCGTGAACAACCTGCCTGCATTCGGCATCAGCTCCCGTATATAAGTTCCGGCGGAGCGCAGCACCGCCTGCTCGATCAGGGCTTCATACGGCCGCGCAATCGTATTGATGCTTACGCGTATCAAGTAATTATTCTAGCGCAGCCCCGCCGAAAGCACGAAGTTGTTCGGTTGCGCGCTGCTGCAATGATATATTTGCCTGCATCGGTGTCATAGGCTCGTGCAGGAAGTTGGCTTGATCGCCGCAACATCCTGTATCGTACAAATCGTGCCGATGACCTGGTGAGGGCTCGTGCAGGAAACGGATTTCATTGTCGTGGGCGCCGGCATCGCCGGCATGCGGGCTGCAATCGAACTGTGCGCATACGGGCGTGTGCTCTGTCTGGCCAAGCTCGAACTCAGCGAATCGAACACCCAGTATGCCCAGGGCGGCATCGCGGTCGCTCTCAGCGATGAGGACGAGATCTGCCTCCATTTGCAGGACACGCTGGTCGCCGGCGACGGCCTCTGCAACCCCGATGCGGCCCGCATCCTCGTCGAGGAAGGCCCCATGCGCATCGAGGAGCTCATCAAGTGGGGCACTCAATTCGATAAGCAAGGGACCAAGCTCTCGTTCACCCGCGAGGGCGCGCACAGCCGCGACCGCGTGCTGCACGCCAATGGCGACTCCACCGGACGCGAAATCGGACGCGCGCTCTACCATCGCGCCGCTTCTCTCAAGCACATTTCATTTCGTGAATTCGGCTTTGCGACCGGCCTCTTGATAGAAGACGGCCGCGTCGTCGGCATTCATCTGCTGAACCAGAACGGTGAACCGGAACAGATCAGGGCGGCAGCCGTCATGCTGGCCACCGGCGGCATGGGCCAAGTCTATGCCAACACTACCAACCCGGGAGTCGCTACCGGCGATGGCGTCGCCATGGCTTTCCGCGCGGGCGCCGAAGTCAGCGACATGGAATTCATTCAATTCCATCCGACAGCTCTTTTTTTGAAAAACGCGCCGCGCTTTCTGCTTTCCGAGGCGCTGCGCGGCGAAGGCGCTTATCTGCGCAACGCCAATCTCAGCCGCTTCATGCCCAAGTATCACGAAATGGCGGAGCTGGCTCCGCGCGATATTGTTGCCCGCGCCATTGCCCACGAGCTTGAGGTTTCTCCGGCGCGCGAGCCGGTCGTCTATCTTGACCTTACGCACCTCAACGGCGAACGCCTGAAGAAGCGCTTCCCACGCATTTACAACACCTGCCTGAGCTACAACATCGATCTGGCCACGGACATGGTGCCGATTCGTCCCGCGGCGCATTATGCAATGGGGGGCGTTCGCACAGACCTGTGCGGCCGCACCTCGCTTCCCGGACTTTTTGCCGCCGGCGAAGCTGCCTGCACAGGGGTCCACGGCGCCAACCGCCTGGCCAGCAATTCCCTGCTCGAAGGCCTGGTTTACGGCGCGCGCGCCGCCGGCTACATGGGCGGTGAAGCACAACTGGCGAAGCACGGGAAAGACTCCGCCGCGAAAAGCAAGAAGGCGGTTAACGGCGGCCAGGTCGTCTCGAATCCTGCTCTCGAATCCCAAATCTCCGCCCTTCAGGAGTTGATGTGGCGCGATGTCGGAATTGTCCGCGAAGGCAAGCGGCTCCGCGGCGCAGTCGTTGCGTTGAAGGAGCTGCAAGACCAACTGCCTGAAGCGCGCTGCCGTCGCGAATGGGAGGCCCATAACGTGGCTGCCGTAGCCCAACTGATTACACGCGCCGCCCTGGCGCGCGAGGAGAGCCGAGGCGCGCACTACCGCCTGGACTGTCCTGCCCACAACGACGCGCGCTTCCTGAAACACTCGCTGATCGTCGGCGATAAAGTGCGCTTCGAGTAGAGAAAAACTGTTCTCCGAGGGTGTCATCCCGAGCGCAGCGAGGGATCTGCTTTTGCGCGCGTTGAAAGCAAAGCAGGTCCCTCGGTCGCGCAAAACTGGCGCGACCTCGGGATGACACCGGCACGAGTTTTTCCGCGGTCTCTTAGCTCCTGATGGAATTGCCGGTTCTTCCAAAAAGTATTTATGCAACCGGTTCCAGCCCTTAGAGCGGTTCCCATGAAGCTATATACCGTATCCGCAGTGTTTGAACCAAGCTGCGGCGTTGTCCGGGGTGATAGCTGCGAGGGCCAGAGCAGCAGCCTGTTCGAGGGCTTCCAGCAGA
>JBEKBO010000079.1:0-22269 GCA_050015355.1 Candidatus Korobacteraceae bacterium
GCGCGGCAAACTCTTCTATCGCTTGGCCCAGCAGGCTGTGCAGGTAGATCCGGTCCCGTTTGCAACCCTGGTCAAACCACAACCTGTTGCGTTCGGTGGCGTTAAGTAAATACCCACTTGAGGTAATTCATAAACTCCGCACACTCTAGAGTAGGATATTCGCGATCAGTTTACGCACGGCGGGATCGAGCTGTTGGTCTTGACCACACCGAGAACGGCATCTCCGCGCAAACCGCAGCGTTGTGCCGTGCGCGGTAAGCCGGATACGACAGCCACTTCACTACGATTCGGGAGTCGCAGCCGATTTTCGGCCCGGATCGTGCGGGCAAGGAGAAGATCGTACATGGAAACAACTTCTGTTGCGAAGGCCGAGCAGCCCTGGTCGTTCAAGATGGTAGCGCCGCTCGAGCCGGGCATCGTCTGCATCGACATGGAACGCATGTTGAAGTTCTATACCGAGGTGCTGGGCCTGAAACTGGTGTCCGACTCTCAGACGACGCCCGAGATGAGCACCAAATTCCGGGCCACGCCGCACGGCTACCGCATCGTGCGCATGCAGACGCCTTACGGAGAGCGCATCAAGCTGGCGCAGCCTAAGGTTCCGCCGGTGCAGAACCCGGTTCCCGAATGGGTCTATGAACGGCACGGCTTGGCCTATTTCACTTTCATCGTCGACGACATGAAGCCCATCCTGGCGCGGCTGAAGGCGAACAAGGTGAGGCTAGTCAGCGAAGAACCGGTCGAGGTCCGCAAGGGCATATTTGCCCAATACGTGCTGGACCCGGAAGGCAACTACGTGGAATTCGTGGAGTTTGCGGACATCGCATCCTATCGGCCCGATCTTTTCAAGAAGTGAACCACCAGGCTGTAGAAGTGCGCAATTGGTCGAGAGAAGCATCCAGAGTGGAAATCATGAGCCCAGCCTCGCCCTCTTTTGCTGAGGTGGGAGCATTCTTTGCGCAGGGAAACCGCGCCGCTCTGGACCGGAATAGCGGAAGGTGCACCCCGCGATGGAGCCGGGCGTACGGGGTCCCCGGCAAGCGCTTTGGCGTTTGCTGGGGTGACTTCCGAGCCCGGCGGTGATAGTTCAGGGGTGTACCGACTGTGGAATTGCTCTGATTGCGAGATTTCAGCAGGAAAGGAAACGATTTCCATGTCCAGCAGCGCTCTAGGTCCAGGGTTCTTCTGCCAGGCCCCCGATCCGAATCCTCAATCACCGCGTTTCAAGGCCCCGCTGGGAGCGACCGACACGCACTTCCATATTCTGGGTCCGCCGACGAGTTATCCATACGTGGAGGAGCGCGAGTATACGCCACCGGATGCGCTGCCCTCGGCTTGCCGACGCTTGTTTGACACGCTCGGGATTCAGCGCGCCGTGCTCATCCAGCCTAGCGTCTACGGCGAAGACAACAGTTGCATGGTGGAGTCTGCGCGCCGGCTCGGAGTGCCCGCCCGCATGATCGTGGTGGTTCCGTTCAACACCCCGGACAAGGAGCTGCAGCGGCTGCACGATGCCGGGGCGCGTGGCGTGCGTTTCATTCTGGCGCATATCGGCGGACTGCCGCTTGCCGATCTCGAGCGCTTTGCGGAGCGCGTAAAGCCGATGGGTTGGCACATCCAGTTCTTGTTGCGTCCGGCCAATCTTCTCGAGTTGGAGAGCCGCATCGCCAAGCTGCCCACGGAATATGTCATCGACCACATCGGCCTGATCCGCGCGGCGGAAGGCGGGGTGCAGCAGCCTGCTTTCCAGGCGCTTTTGCGGCTTTTCCGCACCGGGCGCTGTTGGGTCAAGCTGACCGGCGGCTATCGAATATCCGCCGAAGCTCCGCCCTATCGCGAGGTGATCCCGCTGGTGGAGGCGCTGGTAAAAGAACGTCCGGATCGTCTCCTTTGGGGCAGCGACTGGCCGCACGTGATGATGAAGGGCAAGATGCCGAACACGACTGAATTATTCGATCTGCTGCTTGATTGGGTTCCGGACGAAAAGATCAGGGCACGGATTCTCGCCGACAATCCTCAGGCTCTGTTCAAGTTCTAGCAGGCGAACCGGTTGACCCTCGAACGGGAGATAAGCGATGAGCACTTGGGAGAGAAAACTGGGATTGATTGTTCCTTCGTGGAACACGGTCAACGAATACGAGTTTCAGCGTGTTTTAATTCCGGCCATGTCGGTGCACTCGATGCGGATCAAGATCACCGCCGATGATGAAGAGAACTTCACTTGGATGGCCACGCAGGTTCCCGCTGCCTCTAAGTTGCTGGCCCAGGCTAAAGTGCATGCGATCTGCTACGGATGCCTGGCCGGTGGCTTCATCAAGGGGCCGGGGCACGATCAGGAGATCATCCGCGACATCGAAGCCGCCGCCGGAGTTCCGGGCGTGGCCGCGGCTGCCGCGGTGGTCGACGCGCTACGCGCCATGGGTGTCACGCGAGTCAGCGTTGCCTCGCCCTACGAGCCTTGGTTGAACGATAAACTCGCGGATTACCTGAAGGCGTTCGGCATTGAGGTGCTCGCGCTCAAGGGGCTCGGCACTTCGGCGCATGCCAGCTTCACTCCGGAGCAGAATGCCGAGTTGGCTAGCGAAGTCGATCGGCCTGACTCGCAGGCTATCTTCATCAGTTGTTCGAATTTCCGCACGCTGGAAATTATTGAGTTGCTCGAAAACAAACTCGGCAAACCTGTGCTGACCAGCAACATGTGCTCGCTTTGGAAAATGCTGCGCGTCCTGGGCCATCGCCGCTGTCTGCCGGGAGCGGGACGGTTATTCCGCGACGCGTGATGCAGCGCACATCGCCGCGCGTCAGCGAGAGCAGGGCTTCTTTCGCGGGGTGTACCTTCCGCGAATCGGGTTAAACGAAAGGATTCATTTATGGCCACCAATACCCCAACCACGATGCCGAAGCAAGTGTCGGCCCCTTATACGCATTCACTGTGGACCGGCAAGCGCTTCATCATTGCCGCGTTCCTGTTCTTCAATATGTTCATCAACTACATGGACCGCATCAATCTGTCGGTTGCCATGCCGATCATTTCCAAGCAGTACAAGTGGGACCCGGCACTGATGGGATGGATTTTTTCAGGGTTCCTTTGGACCTACATGGTGTGCCTGATCCCCTGGGGCTGGGCTACCGACCGCTACGGGAGCCGCAGGGTGGGCGCGATCTCGATGACAGTTTGGTCGCTAGCCGGAATGGCCACCGGGGCTACCATGGGCTTCGGAAGCATGATGGCCTCGAGGCTGGCGCTCGGCGTGGGTGAGGCGGCATCGTTCCCCATCTGTGGCAAGACAGTGCGGCAGTGGTTCCCAGGCGGCGAACGCGGCCTGGCAACGGCCATCTTCAATGCGGGCACCTTTGCCGGTCCCGCTATTTCCGCGCCCATCGTCGCCTGGCTGGTACTGCAGGCAGGCTGGCGCTGGTCATTCGTGATCACCGGAGCGGTCGGTATAATCTGGGCAATCCTCTGGTTTACGTTGTTCCGGTCTCCGGCGGAGTGCAGTTGGCTGCCGGAAGACGAGCGCAATTATCTGCTTTCGCAAACCGGGGCGCCGCCTAAAGCCGCCGCTCCGCAGACCCCGACCAAGGGCGCGCTCGGCCTTCTGCTCAGCCGCAAAACCATGTGGGGACAGTTCATCACTCAGGGTTGCTGTGCCTACACCATGTACCTGTATCTAGCCTGGCTGCCCTCCTATCTGGTAAGAGAGCGCCACATGGACCTGATGAAGGCAAGCTGGTTCACCGCCTTGCCTTACCTCATTTCGGTGGTGCTGGGAATTCTGATCGGCAAGCTGAGCGACAGCATTCTGACGCCGGAAGCCGTGAAGCAGGGCAAGCGCCGCACGTTGCTGGTCGTTTTCATTCTGCTCTCCAGCGTGGTGTTGCTGACCAATGTGGTCAACAACCAGTGGGTGGTGGTGGCGTTGATCTCGCTGGCGCTCACCAGCATCTCCAGCGCGCTGACCCTGAATATCGCGATGTGCAACGACCTGGTATGGGATCCCAGCATGGCCGCCACGGCGCTCGGCTTCCAGATTCTGGGCGGTAACACGTTTGGCATCTTCGCGCCGATTCTGACGGGCTACATCGTCAAATCAACCGGCAGCTTCAACAGCGCGTTCTTCCTGGCCGGCGGGCTGTTGTTCCTGGGCGCGGCGACCTCTTTGACGATGACCAGGCGGCCGCTGGCCTTCGGTGAAGACGAAAAGGCGCTGGCGCGCTAGTGTGCTTACTTAACCGGCGTATCATCGTGGGGGATGCTGCTTCCAGGCTGCATCCCCCGCGGATTTTGCAGAGAAGCAGCAGGCGGTCATGAGAAAGGGCCACGTTATCTCGACCGGCATAACCATCAAGGCGTTCGGACATATTTCCTCTTTGCTGGGAGCGAGTGCGGTCTTTCTTGACTGCGACAGCCAATTGGCGGTCAGCGCGATCCTTGAGCGATTGGGGAGCGCCCATCCTTCGTTTTGCAATTATGTTCGCGACATGAAGGACATTGATGAAAATCTGCTCATCTTGCGCAACGGCCAAACCGAGGGCTTGGACTCGCTCATCAATCCCGGCGACGAATTGATTCTCGTGACCCCGGTCTCAGGCGGGTAAACGGCTAACGCAATCTCAGTTGATGGCAATTCTCACGCTACCTCCGCTGAGGGAGAAAGGGAAAAATAATGTCATTCCTTGAATTTCTAACGGAACGCCAAGAAGACATGCTTGGCCTGTTGCGCACGTTTGTCGAGTATGAAACCCCCTCGCGGGACAAGGCTGCTGTCGACCGATTCGGCACCTACCTCGCAAGCCTGTTTGGTCAGCTCGGCAGTGAGGTGACGATGTTCGAGCGCGCTCATGCGGGAAACATTGTCCGCGCCAGCTTCGGAAGCGGCTCCGAGCAGGTTCTGATTCTTTGTCACCTTGACACGGTCTGGCCTCTGGGAGAAATCCAGCGGCGGCCGTTCCGTATCGAGAACGGAAAAGCGTACGGCCCCGGCGCTTACGACATGAAGGGCGGCATTGTGCAAGCCATCTTCGCGTTAAAGGCGATTACGGCTGCTAAGGCGAAGATGCCGCGGAAGGCCGTCTTTCTTTGCACCACCGACGAGGAGATCGGCAGTGCCGCATCACGCGAACTCATCGAAGAGGAAGCAAGAAAGAGTGCCTACGCGTTGGTTATCGAACCCGCATCGGGGCTCCAGGGCGCAGTCAAGCTCACGCGCAAGGGCTGGGGCATGTTTGACGTAAACGTGATCGGCCGCTCGGCACACGCCGGAACTGACCACGCCAAGGGCATCAACGCCGTCGAAGAAATGGCGCACCAGATCCTCAAGTTGCAGGCCATCACCGACTATGGCACTGGAACCACTGTCAGCGTCGGCGAAGTTCGCGGCGGAATGGGCTATAACGTTGTCCCGGACAAAGCCAGCCTTAAGGTCGACTTGCGTGCAGGCACGCAGGCGGAATTGTTGTCGGCGCGGGCGAAGATTCTGGGCTTGACGCCTTTTCTGCAAGGCGCAACCGTCACCGTGACTGGCGATCTCAACCGGGGGCCGCTGGAGGCTACTCCTGGCAATTGCGCTCTTTATGAGAAGGCCAAAAAACTGGCCGGGAAACTCGGCTACGATCTGCCGGGTGTGCATGTTGGCGGCGTCAGCGACGGTAATCTTACCTCCGCCTTGGGTGTTCCCACTTTGGACGGAGTCGGAGCCGTAGGCGATGGCGGGCATGCTCTGCACGAACACGTGGTGTTGGCAGCCATGGCGCCGCGCGCCGCGTTGATCGCGGGCCTTCTTACCAGTGAAGACTAAAGGCAATAAGGCGTGCGGGTCCCGGGCAGTCTTCTCACCTGGGTGGCGCTAAGAATCGCGCGCGGGTTTTGGGCGTGACGCATTCTCCGCCCGGCGCTCGCGAAAGAATGCCTGCAACATTTCCATGCAGCGGCCCGCAAGCACTCCCGCAGTCACTTGCATTTGATGGTTCAGCGCCGGATGGTTGACGACCGAGAGCGCCGATCCGGCCGCCCCCGCCTTCGGGTCTGGAGCCCCGTAAACAAGCCGGCGAATGCGCGCGTGCACCAGCGCTCCGGCGCACATGGCGCACGGCTCCAGCGTGGCGTAAAGATCGCAATCGGGGAGGCGATAGTTTCCGGCGAGGGCAGCGGCTTCGCGGAGGGCAATCATCTCGGCGTGTGCCGTCGGATCGCAGGCGGCGATCGTCTGGTTCCATCCGCGTCCAACAATGACGCCATCGCGGACGATCACGGCGCCGACCGGCACTTCCTCTGCCGCCGCGGAGCGCCGTGCCAGTCGCAGCGCTTCCTCCATCCACAGTTCATCGGCTTTGGCGTCCATCCCAGGTGAGTGTAGCAGGGCTCGTGGCAGTGTTAACAGATCCTAGCGCGGCTGCTGCTGCGTCATGCAGTGAATGGCGCCCAGACCCCAGATCAGATCGCCGCAGTAGATCGGTATGACCGTGTGCTTCGGCATCGCGTCCGCAATGGTGTTGAGCGCAAGGCGGTCGTTCGGCTGATTGAAAGTGGGAACCAGGACGATTCCGTTGAAGATGTAAAAATTGGCATAGCTGGCCGGCACGCGTTGTCCACGGATCACGACAGGTGTAGGCATGGGCAGCGTAATAACCCGCAGCGGCTGGCCTCGCGCGCCGATTGTCTTGCGAAGCCGCTTGAGATTTTCGCGGAGTGGCTTGTGGTTCGGGTCGGCCGGGTCGGGCTCAACCGCGGCTACTACGGTGTTGGGGGCGACGAAGCGCGCAATATCGTCCACGTGGCCGTGAGTATCGTCGCCGGCGATTCCGCGCTCCAGCCACAGGACCTTCTTTGCTCCCAGGAAGCGGCCCAGCACCCGCTCGATTTCTTCGCGGCTCATTCCGGGGTTGCGTTGCTGTGTCTGGCTGAGCAGGCACTCCTCGGTCGTAAGCAGCAGCCCGCGTCCATTGACGTCGATGCTGCCGCCCTCAAGCACCACGTGACGCTTGTTGCCTGCGGCCACAAACTCCGGTTCCAACATAGTCAGTCGCAGCAGCCGTGCGATTCGGCCAGGAAGCTGGTCATCCAATTGCCAGTTGCGATATTTTGCCCAGGCATTGAAGCGCCAATTTGTAATCGCCACAGTGCCGCTTCCGTCGCGCACGAAGATCGGACCCGAGTCGCGCGTCCAGCCGCGATTGGTCGGCCAGCGATGGAAGCGCAGATTGGCCGGCAGCTTGGCGCCGGGCTCAACCACGTGGACGAATTCGAGAGCCGCCCGCGCCTTGGCTTCGGCCTGCTCGTCGTTGACGATGATTTCAACGCGGCCAACTCGTGCAAGATGCCGCACGATCTCCGCGTAGACAAATGGAATCGGGTCGAACCTGCCGGGCCAGTCGCTGCGGTTGTGTGGCCAGGCCAGCCACGTGGCTGCCATCGGCTCCCATTCGGCCGGCATGCGATAGTCGCGATCTGCGTGTGCGGACAATTCTGCGTTCGTGCCTCGTGAAAATTCGAATCCTAGTCGATCATTCGTTGCGTAATCGGCCCGTAGCTGTCGATGCGCCGGTCGCGCAGAAAGGGCCAATTCCGGCGCACATCTTCCATCTTCGCGGCATCGATCTCCCCAATCAAAATTTCTTCGCCGCCGTGCGACGCCTGGGCCAGCACGCGTCCGAAGGGATCGCACAGAAAAGAGCCGCCCCAGAACTCCAGGCCCGCTCCCGTTGCTCGATTTCCGCGGATGTCGCCATGCTCATGACCCACGCGGTTCACCGCGGCAACGTAGACGCCGTTGGCGATCGCATGCCCGCGCTGGATGGTTCGCCACGCGTCGTACTGCGTCTCGCCGAACTCCGCCTTCTCGGCTGGATGCCAGCCGATGGCCGTGGGGTAAAACAGCACTTGCGCTCCCTGCATGGCAGTTAAGCGAGCTGCTTCCGGATACCACTGGTCCCAGCAAATCAGCGTGCCGATGCGGCCCACGTCCGCGTCAAACACCTTGAAACCGAGATCGCCGGGAGCGAAGTAATACTTTTCGAAGTAAAGCGGATCATCGGGAATGTGCATCTTGCGATAGATGCCGCGCAAAGTGCCATCCGGACCAATCACGGCGGCCGTGTTGTGGTAGAGTCCGGGGGCGCGCCGCTCGAAGAGCGAGACCACGGCCGTCACGCGCAGTTCACGGCAAAGATCGCTAAAGCGCGCCGTCGTCGGCCCCGGGATCGGTTCGGCAAGATCGAACAGCGCCGCATCCTGGCGCTGGCAAAAGTATTGCGTCTGGAAGAGCTCCGGCAGGCAGATGACCTGCGCGCCACGCTTGGCGGCCTCGCGCACGTGCGCAACAGCACGCTCGAGATTTTCTTCCGGTTCAGGACCGCACTCCATCTGCACCAATCCGGCCTGAAACTTGTCTTGTGCCACGGGCATGGCCTCCGCTGCCAGCGAGTCTTCGCCTCTAGCATAACAAACGGGTCTCTGGCTGGTGGAGACAAGCGGGAGGCTTTGACGGGCGCATGCTTGCATTTCACCTTGCCCTCACTGCTGGAAGCAATTTAGGCTTACGTTTCTACATACGGAAGTAGAAACGAGATTGCTCCCGCCGCGAGGTTGAAGCGGCAAGCGCAAAGAGGTGAGCACGTGAAGCACGGCAATCATGAACATAATACGGAAGGCTCGGGAATCGAACGCGAACTGCATGACCCGATCAGCGATCAACTGGTCCCGCTGGAACCGCTCGACCTTTCCCAGGTCAGCACGGTCGACGACCTGGTGCGCGCCATGGCGAAAACGGCGTTCACCGGCCGCCAGGTCGGAGAAGCGGCCAATGTGCTGGAGGCCATGGCACGCGACAAGGATTGCTTCGTCGTGATGACGCTCGCCGGCGCCATGACGGTCGCCAAGCAGGGCTTGATTGTCGCCGAACTCATCGAGCAGGGAATCGTGAACGCTTTGGTTTCGACCGGCGCGCTGATGGCGCACGGCCTGGTGGAAGCCGCCGGCAAGTCGCACTTCGTTTACGACGCCAAGCTGAACGACGTGGAACTCTACGAAGCCGGTTACAACCGCGTCTATGACACGCTTGAGCCGGAAACCAACCTGAACTTTGTGGAGTCCATTGTCGCCGGCATTCTCGACCGCTGGGACGCCGCCGATGTCATGTGCTCTTACAAACTCAACCGTGAAATCGGCAAATACCTGCACGAGAACGTGCAGGGACGCGGCATTCTGAAGTCTGCCTACGAAAAGAACGTGCCCGTATTCGTGCCGGCCTTTACCGATTCCGAACTTGGCCTCGACATCGCTCTGCACAACCGCAAGCGTGCGAAGCAGAGCCGTCCGCTCATCCGTTTTGACCCATTTCTTGATCTCAACCACTTTGCCGAAACCTTGCTGGCGCAAAAGCGCCTCGGCATTTTCACCATCGGCGGCGGAGTGCCGCGCAACTGGTCGCAGCAGTTCGGGCCCTATATCGAACTGCGGCATCGCCGGGGCGGGGAAGACCTGCCCTTGAAGCGCTACCACTACGGCCTGCGCATCTGCCCGGAGCCCGTGTTCTGGGGCGGACTCTCCGGCTCGCCCTACAGCGAAGCGATCTCGTGGGGAAAGTTTGTGCCTCCCGCCGAGGGCGGCAAGTTCGGCGAAGTATTCCTCGATGCGACGGTCGGGCTTCCTTTAATCGTGGCTGCCGTGCTTGAACGGCTGCGAAAAGATCCGAACGGAGGACGCGAATAGTGTTCCTATAATTCCAATACTCAGAACTTCCCAAATGGTGCCCCACGTTCGCCCGATTTTGGCTAACGTGGGGTAGTTTCCTGGATTGCTCACCCACATCTGCTAACGGCAGCAGATATGGGGCACCGTCAAAAGAAAAAGTAGAGATGTCGGCCACCAGCCCGAATAGCGCTCGAAGTGGTGTTCGATTGGTGGCTCACATTTGCCAGCAGTTGGCTGATGTGGGTTCCGAATCATGTGCGAATATCGCGCAGCAAAAAGCTGCCGGGTATAACCGGCAGCTTAAAGCAGGCTCGAATCAATAAACGCTACTCGAAGATCAGGATGGCCGAGGCGATCACAGTGGTCCACAAGCCCTTT
The DNA here is from genome assembly GCA_050015355.1 of Candidatus Korobacteraceae bacterium. Lineage (GTDB taxonomy): Bacteria > Acidobacteriota > Terriglobia > Terriglobales > Acidobacteriaceae > CAWBRT01. The sequence goes on from JBEKBO010000079.1 coordinate 10,070, forward strand.
TTGTCGCCGACGGCCGACTGCGTACTGTTTGCGGTGCGCACGATCTTATTTGACATCCTGTAGACTTCTTTCTTTTCGTCCCAGGACTTGTCCGGATCGAATTCCACGTCCAGCGTGGTAGCAAGCATCTCCGCGGCCAGTTCCTCGGCATAGTCGCCTGCGACCTGGTCGGTTTCTCCAAACGAGTGGTGCTCGCTGAGATATCCATAGGTGCTGCGGTCGGCCGGCATTGCCAGTCCTATGCTGGAGGCGACCAACCGATGCGGTTCGCGCGTCGAGTTTTCGGCAACTACGGCGAAGACCACCTCGCCCGGACTCAAGTACTTCAATCCGTCTTTGCGGGGAATCAGCTTGCAGTTTGGCGGGAAAATGGACGAAACGCGAACCAGGTTCTGGGCTGCAATTCCGGCGTCGCGCAAGGCCAGCTCGAACGAGGTGAGCCGCTCCTTGTGTTTTCCCACTCCCTTGGTGAGGAATATCCGCTTAGGAACCATGTCTTTAGCCAATTCTTCTATGTCCTCCGGCGTCAGCCAACGGTATCACACGATGTTTCGACGATCTTTGAAAAATAATTGAAAATACGGGTGGACGCAATCGGCTTTTGTGGTTGTCAGTGCCAAGGGCCGTCCCGTCCCGGTGCGAAAAAAGGGAAGAAATATGAGACGAACTACTTAGGCGCGCCGGCCATCTGCGGCGTTTTTTGTTTCACCGCAATCTCGATGAAGGCCAAGGCCGCCCGGCTCAGCGCCTTGTCCTTGCGGAATACCAGCGCCAGGTCGCGGGCAATGCGCACATCGGCCAGCCGCAAAGAACTCAACAGTCCTGCCCGGACGTCGTTTTCCACATGCGAGTTGGCAATGAAGGCTATGCCCACGTTTGCGCCCACAAAGCGCTTGGTGAGTTCGCTGGAGTCCAATTCCATCGAGAAGTCGGGTTTCAGGCGGCGTTCGTCGAACAGCGTCTCAATCATGTCGCGCGTGCGGCCGATTTTCGGAACCAGCAGCGGATATTTTGCCACCTGCTCCAGCGTAACCGTCTTCTGCTTGGACAACGGGTGCCGGGGAGGAGCGATCACCACCATTTCGTCGCGATGAATCACAACCGTCGTCAGGCGTTTGTCGTTGACCGGCATTGAGACCACCCCAAAGTCGATGGTGTTATCGATAATCGCTTCCAGAATCTTGGGGCTTTCCGAGCGCTTTACATTGACGGAAACGTCCGGATAGAGTTTTTTGAATTCGGCGAAAACCTCGGGGAGAATGTGCAGGCAGGTGCCTTCGTTGGCGGCCACCACTAATTCACCACGCGGCACGCGCTCCATCTCCGCCATCTCGGCAAGGATGTTGCGGCGGGCTTCCAGCGCCTCCTCCACGTACCTCAAGAACGCCTTTCCCGGGGCTGTCAGCGAGACCTTCCCCCCACTGCGGTCGAGAATCCTGGCTCCAATCTCCTCTTCAAGTGCCCGTATTTGCGCGGAAATGGCCGGTTGCGTACGGAAGCGCTTCTCGGCCGCCCTGGAGAAACTAAGGTGGCGCGCGACCTCTACAAACGTTTCCAGTTGATCGAAGTCCATCGTCTGCCTAAGGTGCCGAGGGTAAGCCAGGGTCCTCGGCAAACCAGCCGCTGCCCGCTAAAACCGTGACTCAACTACTAGCAGGATCAACCGAGGAAGGCAATTCAGGATTTCACGGAAGTGCCTGATTCCTAAACCCAATGCCAGTGTAGTGGTTTTACGGCAGCAACGCCATAAAGCGAAGTTATAGGCACCATAAAAAGTATCGATTTCCAGCGCGGAATGCTGGGCTTTATCCTCCCAGCAGGTAGACAGCTTCAGTTTGGCTACGACGCCGATAAACATTTCAATCTACAGGGTTAAGCCCAGTGTTGCAGTGTGTTCCAGGTCTGCAGCGGGCAGAAATCCTTACCATCTGACGCGGTAAGCCGCTCAAAAGGAGCATCGATGGCAGATACTAAGGGTGATCCGAAAGCCGTTCTGGACTTTGCAAAGAAAAACAACGTTCAGATTCTGGACCTGCGATTCACCGACCTTCCCGGACTTTGGCACCACGTTTCCTACTCGATCGGTGAGCTTGATGAGGCCGTATTCGAAGACGGCTTCGGTATGGATGGATCCTCGATCCGCGGATGGGCGGCCATCCACGAAAGCGACATGCTGCTGATTCCGGATCCGACCACCTACCAACTCGATCCTTTCACCGAAGTCCCAACGCTTGTCATGATTGCCGACGTCCAGGATCCGGTCACCAAGCAGCGCTACGACCGCGATCCGCGTTACATCGCCAAGAAAGCGCAGATGTACCTGAACTCGACGGGCATCGCCGACACTTGTAACTTCGGCCCCGAGCTCGAGTTCTTTATTTTCGATAATGTCCGTTTCGATCAGCGCGAAAACCAGGGCTACTACTTTATTGATTCGGAAGAGGGACGTTGGAATTCGGGCCGTAAGGAAAACAACCTCGGCTACCGTCCACGCTACAAGGAAGGCTACTTCCCGGTGCCGCCGACCGATCACTACCAGGATCTGCGCTCCGAGATGATGCTGACAATGCAGAAGTGCGGCATCGAAGTCGAGTGTCACCACCACGAAGTGGCGACCGGCGGCCAGACCGAAATTGATATGAGGTTCTGTCCGATGGTAAAGATGGCGGACAACACCATGCTTTTCAAGTATGTCGTCCGCAATGTTGCCAATCAATATGGCAAGACCGTGACCTTCATGCCGAAACCGCTGTTCCAGGACAACGGCAGCGGCATGCACTGTCACCAGTCGCTGTGGAAGGGCGGCAAGCCGCTGTTCGCCGGCGACGGCTATGCCGGCTTCTCGCAATTGGGCCTGTGGTACATCGGCGGACTGATCAAGCACGGTTCGGCGCTGTCGGCGATCATCGCTCCTACGACGAACTCTTACAAACGCCTGGTTCCGGGCTTTGAAGCCCCGGTCAACCTTGCGTATTCGCGCCGCAACCGCTCGGCCGCTTGCCGTATCCCGATGTACTCGGCTTCTCCGAAGACCAAACGCGTTGAATTCCGCCCGCCCGACCCAAGTTGCAACCCCTACCTGGCGTTTTCCGCCATGCTGATGGCCGGACTTGACGGAATTGAAAACAAAATCGATCCGGGCCAGCCGCTGGATAAGGATATCTACGATCTCGGACCGGAGGAACTGAAGCAGGTTCCTTCCATGCCGGGTTCGCTCGAAAACGCTCTCGATGCGCTCGAAGCAGATCATCAGTTCCTGCTCAAGGGCGACGTCTTCACCGAAGACCTGCTGACGACGTATATCGACTACAAGCGCGCCAAGGAAGTGGATGCCATCCGTCTGCGTCCGCATCCCTACGAGTTCAGCCTGTACTACGACATCTAAGCAGCCTTTTCATTGACCTCCGAAGCAGTGCTCCGGGCCTGGCATTCAGCCAGGCCTTTTTTTTGCTGTGCAGGCAGATGCTAGGTGCCCCACATCTGCCGCAGTAAGCAGATGTGGGAGTATGGGGAGTTTATTCAGCAACCGCCGTCTTTCCTGGGGGTGACCGTCAGCCCGGCGATCACTCCGGAAGCGCCTGCGGTGAAACCACTCTAGTTATGCCCCAGCGTGCTATCCTCAGCTAAAGAAAGCGTTTGAGTCAGCGGTCGGGAGCTGGATGTGCGCTGGCTGGAAGTGAGCGGGGAAGGGCTTGGCAGACCAATCACAAGCAGAAATCGCCGGCGAGCCGGAGTACCCGGCGGGCATGGCGGCGGTACGTTTCCATTCGCCGCGGGAGGCGCAAGCCAATTTCAGGCGCATTGCCCGGCGGGTGCCTGCCTCGTTGCTTCCGCCCCTGACGTTGTTGCTGGCCGAATCCCCGAATCCGGACGCCGCGCTGAACCTTTTTGAGCGTTTGGTGTATCCGGAGTCGTTGGATGTGATTCGCGCCCTGGAGCGGCATCCGCAGTTGCTGCACTATGCACTGGCGCTGTTTGCCAACAGTCAGTACCTTGGCGAGACCCTTATTCAGAATCCGGACCTTTTGCCGGGATTCCTGCGCGAAGATTCGCTTGGCCGCGTGCAATCGGCCGAAGACTTTGCCGGCGCCTTCGCCCGCTTCCGTTCGCGTTCTTTCGAGACCGACACATCTCTGCTGCTCGCCCGCTTCAAGCGTCGTGAATACGTGCGCATCGTGTTGCGCGACATTCTCGGCATTGCCACGCTGGCCGAGATAACCGCTGAAATATCGGCCCTTACCGATGTGCTCATCGAAGAAGCGCTGCGCATCTGCGAGTCTCGCCTGCACAAGCGCTATGGCACGCCGCAGCACTACGATTCGGAGAACCGCCTGGTTGAAACTCGCTTTAGCGTACTCTCGCTCGGCAAGCTGGGCGGCAACGAGCTGAACTACAGCTCCGACATCGATCTGCTCTACATCTTCGAGGACGGGCGCGATGCCGAAACCACTTCCATCCCCGGCCGCGAGTTCTTTATCCGGCTGGCCCAGGAACTTACCGACGTGCTGGGGCAGATCACCCGCGAAGGTCCGGCGTTCCGCATCGATTTGCGGCTGCGCCCGCGCGGAAACGAAGGAGAGCTTGCGATTCAGCTCAGCCGCGCCCTCCAGTATTACGGCGAAGTGGCGCATGATTGGGAGTTGCAGGCGCTCATCAAGATTCGGCACTCGGCGGGAGACCAGCAACTAGCGCGCCGATTCATCCGCAAGGTGCAACCGTTTGTCTACCGGGGAGAAATCAATTTTCGCGCCATCGAAACCGCCCTGGAGTCGCTTGATAAGATCAAAAAGCGCTCCCGGCGCGGCATGGCTGGCCGGCGACTGGACTCCGCCATCGACGTCAAGCTTGGCCGCGGCGGCCTACGCGACATCGAGTTCCTGGTGCAGTGCCTGCAGCGCGTCTACGGCGGCGCCGAGCCGTGGCTGCACTCGGGCGGCACCTTGTTCTCGCTGCAAAAGCTGCATGACAAGGAACACCTCAGCGGCAACGATTTCCACATCTTGAGCGCCAGTTACACTTTTCTCCGGCAGGTGGAACACCGGCTTCAGATCTGGCTGGGGCAGCAGACGCATACGCTTCCCGCCGATGAGCGGCAATTGCAGGCAATTCAGCGCTCGCTGGTTGCCGAGACCCCGGACCGCGAACCGCGGCCGCTGGCCGAACTGGTGCGCGAGCACATGGAAAGCGTCGCCACAATCTACGAGCGCATAATCCATCAGCAGCAGACGGTACAGCGGACGGCGGCGGCTTCGCCCGCGGAAGAGCATTCTGTAGCTGCCCGCCACTGGGCGGAGCAGAGTGACGCACAAATACTGACGCGCCTTGCCGTCGATTCGCCTGGTCTGTTCGCGACCGCCGCCAGTTTGCCCGTTGGTTCGCGGGCGGGGCGCAACTTCTTTCGTGTCATAAGCGCGGCAATCAGCGAAGACGGCCGCTACGCGGCATTAATGAGGCATGCATCGCTGCTGGAGCGGGCTGTGCCCGTTCTTGCCGCCAGCAGGCTCGTAACCGATTCGCTGATTCGTCATCCTGAAGACATCGCCGAAGTAGCGCACGTGGGAGGTGAGCCGGATTCGACGACCGAAAGCCGCGTCGACAGCGCGGCTTCGTCCGGAGTTGCGGAGGCCGTCACGGAGTCGGCGGTGATGGCCAAACTTCGTTCGCAGTACCGGCGCCAGATACTACGGAGCTGCGTGCGTGACTTTCTGTGTCCGCAACCGGTATGGCAATCGCTGCAAGAGCTGACCACGGCCGCCGAAGCGGCCATACGCATTGCCTTGGCGGCCTCCGGCGCGCCGGAGGATTTCGCCGTGTTCGCGCTGGGACGGCTCGGCACCTCTGAATTTGACGTTTTCTCAGACGCCGATCTGCTGCTTGTGCGCGGCGACGAGGTACCCCCCGAACAAGCCGCCAGCGCGGCTGCCGCGATCGTGACGCTGCTCAGTTCCTACACCAGCGACGGCATCGTTTTCACCGTTGACTTGCGCTTGCGCCCGCACGGCAGGCAAGGAGAAGTGACGACCAGCCCATCGCGCCTCATGCAGTATTTCCTCAACGAATCTCAGGCCTGGGAAGCGCTTTCCTATACCAAATTGCGCCACGTCGCCGGTTCCGCCCCGATTGCGGCCGAGGTCTTTGAGGCCACCCGGCATTTGCACCGGCGCTTTGCAGCCACTCCATCGTTTCGCCGGGAAGTGCGGGAGATGCGGTCTCGGCTGGAAACGAGCGTGGGCAAGGAGCATGATTTCAAAAAGGGCCGGGGCGGCTTCTACGACATCGATTTCATCGCGTCGAGCCTGACGGTGGAGCGGGCGGCAGCCGTTCCGGCGGCGGACATTATCGCGCGTCTGGAGGCTTTGAAGCGCGCAGGGATACTCCCGGCTTCCGAAGCTTTCGCCCTTCGCCATGCCGCGGAGTTCCTGCGAACACTGGAACATTGCCTCCGCATGGTCTACGGCTCGGCACGTAATACGCTTCCCGGCTTTGAGCCGGATCTGGAGTCCGTGGGCAAACTAATGCGCGCCAGCCTTGGCCGGGAACTGGCAGAGCCGTTGCCGCAAGCGCTGGAAAGGACCTGCATTGCGGTGCGGTCGATATTTGACCATATTTTAGTGGTGTAGGTTGCGCGCTCAGGTGATAAAGTTTCATCATCTGGTCGTAACGGGGTCTTCTCGTCAACTACTTATACGCTTCGGCATTTTGACTGGAAACTGTGGCATGCGTTCGCTGTCCTGGGCGGCAGCGGTTCGGCCGATATCCGTTTAACTCAGGTTGTTCACGTAATTTCGGAGGGTGGCAAATGTCCAAATCGTCGTACAACGGTGTCAACTTACCGTCGACGGGTGAACCGATTACTTATCGCAATGGCAAGCTCGTAATTCCCAACCAGCCTATCATCCCCTACATTGAAGGGGACGGAACCGGCCGCGACATCTGGAAGGCTTCCGTGCGCGTCTTTGACGCGGCTGTCCAAACCGCCTACCAGGGCAAGCGCAAGATTTCCTGGTACGAGGTTTTTGCCGGCGAAAAAGCCATGGAAAAATTCAAAACCTGGCTGCCGGACGATACGGTCGAGGCTTTCCGCGACCTGCGCGTCGGCATCAAGGGCCCGTTGACAACCCCAATCGGCGGCGGCTTTCGTTCCCTGAACGTCGCACTGCGCCAGTTACTCGACCTCTACGCCTGCGTTCGCCCGGTGAAGTATTACCAGGGGATTCCCTCGCCCGTGAAGAATCCAGAGCGAATGAATGTTGTCATCTACCGCGAGAACACGGAAGACGTATATGCCGGCATCGAGTGGAAAGAGGGCACTCCGGAGTGCAAGAAACTGATCGATTACCTGAATACGGTAATGCTCGCCGGCACCAAGAAGCGGATTCGCGAAGACTCCGGCATTGGCATCAAGCCTATCTCGGTCACCGGCACCAAGCGTCTGGTGCGCAAAGCCATCGAGTATGCCATCGCCAAGAAGCTTAAGACCGTCACCCTGGTGCACAAGGGCAACATCCAGAAGTTCACCGAGGGCGCTTTCCGCGAGTGGGGCTACGAGCTGGCGACGCAGGAGTTCCGCGCCCAGACCATCACCGAGCGCGAGAGCTGGATTCTGGACAACAAAGACAAGAACCCCGCGCTCAGCGTCGAGCAGAATGCGGCAATGGTCGAGCCCGGCCTCGAATTCGCGTCCGAGGATTTCCGGCGCGCCCTCTACGCCGAAGTCAAAGGAGTGCTGGATGCGATCTACGCTACGCACGGCAAGGGAGCCTGGAAGTCGAAGATCCTTGTCAATGATCGCATCGCCGACTCGATCTTCCAACAGGTGGTCACTCGCGCCAACGAATACTCCGTGCTCGCGTGCCCGAACCTGAATGGCGACTACATCTCCGACGCCTGCGCCGCCCAGGTCGGCGGACTCGGCATCGCTCCGGGCGCCAACATCAGCGACGAATACGCCATCTTCGAAGCCACGCACGGCACCGCTCCGAAGTATGCGGACAAAGATGTCATCAACCCCGGCTCGGTAATTCTCTCCGGCGTCATGATGCTCGATCACATGGGCTGGAGTGAAGCGGCCCGGCTCATCGAGGAAAGCATGGAGCGCACCATCCAGCAGAAGAAGGTCACCTATGACTTTGCCCGCTTGATGGAAGGCGCAACCAAGGTATCGACCAGCGGGTTTGCGACCTGCATGATCGAAAACATGAAGGTTCGCGCCTCGTCGGCGAGCAGGTAGACCGGATTCGCGGAGGTTCTCCCCGGCGAACGGCGATATCATATTCGCCGGGGGAAGCCGGAATCCAGTGCAGTGTCTCGTAAACTTTTGAGTTCAATTTGTCAATGCTTTATATCTCGCCTCAGGGCGAAAGTGGAAAGGAAGCCGCATGCGCAAGAAAGTGACTATCGTAGGCGCTGGCAACGTGGGGGCCACTTCTGCTCATTGGATTGCAGCCGCAGAGCTGGCCGATGTGGTCTTGATCGATGTCGTCGAAGGCATCCCGCAGGGCAAGGGTTTGGACCTGCTCGAGGCGATGCCCGTGGAAGGAAGCGACTCCTTCATCGTAGGCACCAATAGCTACGCGGAAACCGCGAACTCGGATATCGTCGTCATTACGGCCGGTATCCCGCGCAAACCAGGCATGAGCCGCGACGACCTGCTGAATACCAACTACAAAATCATGCAGGATGTGGTCGGCAACGTCGTCAAGTACTCACCCAATTCGATCATCATCGTCGTTTCCAACCCGCTGGACGCCATGGCGCAGGCTGCCTATAAGCTCAGCGGCTTCTCGCGCAACCGCGTCATCGGCATGGCCGGTGTGCTCGATAGCGCGCGCTTCTGCACCTTTATCGCGCAGGAACTCAATGTCAGCGTCGAAAACGTGACTGCATTCGTGCTTGGCGGCCACGGCGACACCATGGTTCCGCTCACCCGCTACTCGACGGTCGCCGGCATCCCGGTTACCGAACTGATCGAGAAAACAAAACTGGAGCGTATCGTCCAGCGCACACGCGATGGCGGCGCCGAGATCGTCAAGTACCTCAAGACCGGCAGCGCCTTCTATGCTCCGGGACGCGCGGTGCTGGAGATGTGCGAGGCTATCCTCAAGGACAAGAGGAAAATCCTGCCTTGCGCCGTTTACCTGGAAGGCGAGTATGGCATCACAGGACTGTTCGTCGGCGTTCCGGCAAAGCTGGGAGCCAACGGCATCGAGCAGGTGATCGAAATCAAACTGACCGATGAGGAAAGCGCGGCGTTGAAGAAGAGCGCTGCCGCCGTCAAGGAGCTGGTGGCCGTCATCGGAGCCTGATTTTCCCGCATTCCGACTGCAAGCAGGGCTGCCGCAAGGCAGCCCTGCTTGTCATTCCTGCGGTCAGTGCTCAGCGTACCGGTCAATGCTAGCGCAGCAGAACGAGTGCGGCTGTCATGCTGAACATAGCAAAACAGATTCCGCTGTCATGCTGAACGCAGTGAAGCATCCCATGAACCTGTCCCTCACCGCGCCGCGTGAGACTTTTCGATAAAATCCTTCCACTGCAGTTTGGCTCCATGCCGCACCGGGATGCTTCACTGCGTTCAGCATGACACCCTAAGACGAGCGGGGGATAGCGCCGGGTGCCCCACGTTCGCCCTCCTTTGGTTAACGTGGGGTAGTTTCTTTTTCGATACTAAACAGCGGGCGGACCCTGTCGACTCACCCCATAAAACGCTCGACGCCATCGCCTGCCGCCGGCGCTTGCCGCAGCTCTGAGTCATCCACGATACGCTCCAGGATCGTCTCGCGAATCAACTTCAGATCATATCGGTTCACGATAAATATTTCCGGGCTGTAGAGGATGTCCCATTCTTTGTCGCGCAGTAGTTGGCCGAGGCCGGCCGGCGTTGCCACCGTATACGTGTTCTCAAACAGGGCCCCGGTGTGTTTAAAGTAGACCTCCAGCGTGACGTCATCGACAAAACTCAGGGGATCGGCTGGACCGCCGGCGGCGTCGAAGCCGTTGAAATACAGCTTTCTCAAGACTACGGGGCCAAAGTCCATCTCCGGATGAATGGGAGCATTCGGGTCCGGGGTGGCATCATCCGCGCCCTTAAGAATAGTTGGACGCACCGATGGCGTCTCGTCCTGGATCAGCGTGGGATCATGCGCGCTGCTTTCCGAGTGCGCTGAAATCCAACGGCCCACCATGAACAGCGAGATCATCGCCGCCAGGATTACCAGCAACTTGGCGCCGCTCTCGTCCATCAGCCACGAGGGCGACGCCTTCAGCATTTGGACTGCAAACCACATGCGCAGTCTACCCCGACACGCGCTACCCATGAGGCTCTTCTGAGATGTGGAGCACACTTGATGGCGGACTCCACTGCTTCAGCCAATGGCCCCCTCGATGGCGCGTGCCGGGCCCCCTCATACGCGCTCGATTTTCACCAGCTCCAGCACAATTTCTTTTCTGGGTTTGTCCTGCGGACCTCGCGCCACGTTGGCGATTTTATCGGCAATCTCCTGGCCTTCCACCACTTCTCCAAAGATCGTGTGGTTGCCGGTGAGCCACGGAGTCGCCGCGACCGTGATGAAGAACTGCGAACCATTGGTGTTCGGGCCCGAGTTTGCCATTGCCAGTTTTCCTGGCTTGTCGAACTTGTGGGGCGAGCCCTTGGTTTCATCCTCAAACTTGTACCCCGGGCCGCCGTAGCCGGTCCCCGTGGGATCGCCAGCCTGGATCATGAAGTTTGGAATGACGCGATGAAAGATGGTGCCGTCATAGAGCCTGTCGCTCGATTTTCTCTTGGTTGCAGGGTGAATCCACTCGCGCTTGCCTTCGGCCAGCTCGATGAAATTGGCGACCGTTTTGGGCGCCTCGCTTTCGAATAAGCGGCAAACAACCGTGCCCTCGCTGGTTTGCAGCGTGGCATATACTCCCGATTCTCGTGCCATTCTTGAAGCTCCATGTGCCTGAGACCGCAGTCTCTGTGGGCAGAGTGGGCGCCGCCGGGGTCCCCGCTACGCGGCATTTACGCGTAGTGGGGTGGGAAGCGCCGTGAACAAGCCTATCAACTTTCGACCAGAGAAGACCAACTGGAGTCGAGACAGTCAGACCCCGATTGAGTTCGTCCCGGTTGCGAAAACGGTCTACTTCGAGGTGGTCCCAGCTTTGGCTGGGCCGCTGCCGGCTTCCACGATCTGGATGTATTTGATGGTGACCGGCTTGCTGGGTTTGTCGTTTACTCCACGAGGAACGCGCGCAATCGCCTTCACCACCGCCACGTCTTCGCACTGCCCGAAGATCGTGTACCCGCCATTCAGGCTGGGGTAGGGAACCTCGGTCACAAAAAACTGCGAGCCATTGGTGTCCGGTCCAGCATTGGCGTATGCCAGGCGTCCGGGGCGGTCGAAGCCGAGATCAGCGCTGGTCTCGTTTTTGAATTTATATCCAGGATCTCCCATCCCTGTTCCCGTGGGATCGCCGCCCTGGATCATGAAGTTCGGAATCACGCGGTGGAAGACGGTGCCGTCGTAGAGAGGCACGCCTTGCTTCTTGGCGCCGGTTCTCGGATCGGTCCAGTCCTTCTTTCCGGTGGCCAGTCCGATGAAGTTTGCCACGCCCAGCGGCGCCTTGTCGGGAAATAGCGTGCAATGGATACTGCCCATGCTGGTTTCAATGATCGCCTGCGGTTGATTGCCCTTGCTCTGGGCGAAGCAGGAAAGCGCAAAGCACAACAGTATTGCCACGAACAGCGTCTTTCGCATTAGTGTCTCCTTTACTTGCAGCTTACTAGCTGTTTCCCAATTCGGATTTGAAGGGGCGCGGGCTTCAGCCGCGCCGTTTCCTGACCGCATTTCTCCGGCTTTAGCCGCCGAGGGAACGCCGTTGACTCCGGTCCGAAATAAGTTCTGAAACCTCTTTATTATTGTTGCTCTTGGCGGCTGACCTTTTCCACCTCGGCGAAGACGCGCAGCGGTTGCCGCCAAGTATCTTTTGTACATCATCCGCCGAATACCCGCGCTTCAGCAGTGCCTGCGTGATTTTTGGCAGGTCCGCAACCGAATCGATTCCCTCCGGCAGGCAGGCGACGCCGTCAAAATCGGAGCCTAGAACCAGTCTCATAAACGTTTCGGTCGGTCGGACGTGGCATTCTGGGTGTGCTCTGGAATGCTCCGTTCTGCCGCATGCATGGCCGCTGGGAGTTGACCGATCGGCAATGGGAA
>JBEKBO010000080.1:0-22194 GCA_050015355.1 Candidatus Korobacteraceae bacterium
GGCCATCCGGGATTGCAGCAGACGACCCGGCTGGAAGAAAACGTGCTGGTGACCGCCGACGGCCCGGTGGTGTTCACCCTGATGGAGCACATGGAAGAAGCGATGCGGTAGCCGATCGGGTTAGTCGATCGGGTTAGAGTAGGCGCCGGCCATCCGTGGCCGGCGCCGTTTCGCGTGAGCCGTGCGCGTTCCGCAAGGCCAAGGCGGCTTTATGACAACGGTGTCCGAGGAACGAAGCTGATATGAGAGCGATGATATTGAAAGCTCCGCGGGAACTGCAATTCACGGAGCTGGCTCTGCCGCCGCTTGCCGAGGACCATGTTCGGGTTCGAGTCACCCACAGCGCTATCTGCGGCACGGACCTGAAAATCTACAAAGGCGACATTCCGGTTCGCCATCCGCTCATCATGGGCCACGAGATGTGCGGCGAAGTGGTCGAAGGAGAAGACAGCCGCATCCGCCGCGGCGAGCGGGTGATGATCGATCCCAGCGTTTATTGCGGAACCTGTTTCTGTTGCCATGCGGGCCGGACCAGCATATGCCCCAATGGCGTTCTGCTGGGGCGCGACCGCGACGGCGGCTTCGCGGAGTATCTGGCGGTGCCGCGACGGCAGATTTTTGCCCTGCCGCAGGCGGTGGACAGCCGGCAGGCCCCTTCGATTCAGGTTGCCACCACCTGCTTGCACGGTCAGCGCATGCTCAACATCTTTCCGGGGCAGTCGGTGGTGGTCCTGGGACTGGGCGTGAGCGGGCAAATCCACGTGCAGTTAGCCAAAGCGCGCGGCGCTTACCCGGTGATCGGCGTGACGCGCAGCGCCTGGAAACGCAGCCTGGCTGAAAAACTCGGAGCCGATATCACAGCCGCCAGTGGACCGGAGGCGGAGCGCGTGGTGATGGAAGCCACCGGCGGACGGGGCGCCGACGTGGTTATCGAATCGACCGGCATATTGCCATCGCTTGCCAGTGGAATTTCCATGGCCCGCCGGGGAGGAATGCTGCTGCCGTTCGGCATTATCACGGTGACGGAAGGCAAGCTGCCTTTCTATCAGCTCTACTTCAAGGAACTCACGATCATGAACGCGCGCGCCGCCAAGAGTGAAGACTTTCCGGCAACCATCGAGTTGGTCGCCCGAGGCATGTTGAACCTTCAAGCACTGGTGACACACGTGGTTGGGCTATCGGAGTTGGAATCGGCGATCCACATGCTCGATTCGGACGCGGACGAACGGATGAAGATCATCCTGGATCACGCGAACTGATTAGAACTGCCCCACTCAAGCCAACAGAAGGCTTGAATGGGCCACCAGCCTCCTCACGATGACACCCGCCGCGAAGGATACAGTATCTCTGGTACTGCTCAGCGGGGCTGTTGGTTGTGGGGCAAGAGCGCGGATTGCCTCGCGCGCAGCGCCAAAACGATCCCCAGACAGATGAGAACAACACTGACCGCGGTGCCGGGCGTCATCGGCTCGCCTGCCCAAACGGCGCCGATGATGACGGCAAACACCGGGACCAGGGTGACGATTTGTCCGGCGCGCGATGCCGGCATGACCGACAGCGCTTTGCCCCACCACCACCAGGCGAGCGCCGTGCAGGCGATGCCGTTGTAGGCGATCATGCCTATGACGGGTCCGGTCCAGACCGTGGCGCGCTGCGGTCCCAGCAACAGGGGCGCAACCACGACGGCGGTCCACAGCACCTGCCAGAAAGTTTGCGTCCAGAATGGCGTCTGCCACTTGCGGCGGCGGTAGAGGCAGGCACCCAGCGCCCAGAACAAACCGGCGCTGAGGCAGAGGCAGTTGCCGAGCACGACCTGGGGATCGCGCCAGTTCACCGGCGGGGTGTTGAAGAAAAGGAACAGGCCGGCAAAGCCCACTACTCCTCCCCACAGCGCCGGCAAGCTGATGCGGTCGCGATTGATCAGCCATCCCAGCGGCAAGGCCCAAAGCTGCATAGTGTACAGCAGGACCACGGTACGGCCCGCCGCCACATATTGCAGTCCCACGGTGCTGAAGAATTGACTGCCGGCGATCTGCACAATGCCGATGAGCGCCAGCGGCAGACGCTCCCCGCGGAGAGGCAGCAGCGATTGCCGCATGGGAATGGTAAGCGCGGCCATGAACGGAGCCGCGGTCAGGAAGCGATAGGCGACAAAGCTCACGGTAGAGATGTCGTGCAGTACGCTTTTCGTCATGGCCCAGTTGGCCGCCCAGATGAGGACAGCGCCGCCCAACTGCACGTAAATCGAGCGCGGAACGCGAGGTTCGCGAGGCAGGTCCGCTTTGAGAGGCGTTGCACTGGAGGACATGATGGAAGCGCTCAGTGTGGTATCCCAGAAATAACTAGCATAGCTAAATACACCTCGGGAGTGTCATGCTGAGCGAAGCATCCCAGGGAACTGTCCCACCCAGAGCCGCTCTGGGCTTTCTATTGAAATCCTTCGGCTGCGTTTCAGCTCCATACCGTGATGGGATTCCGAGTTCCTTCGCTTCGCTCAGGATTTCGGCAGGCGGCTCAGACGCCGCCTCAACGCCTCAACTTCGCTCCCTTTGGTCGCTCAGAATGACACCCCTGAATATTTCATTGCGCGAACTTCCGGGACATTGCTCTACTTCGCGGCAGCGGCGCTCGCCGTGTGCCACTCGAGCAGTTGCTCGCCGGTCCAGAACAGAACGTCCTTGTGTCCGCGAATGTAATCGAGTCCCTGTTCGAGATACTTGATGCGATGGGGCACGCCGCTGAGGTAAGGGTGAAGGGCGATACCCATGACGCGCGGCTGCTCGGCGCCCTCGGCATAGAGCCGGTCGAAGGTGTCGCGCATGCGCTCGAGCAACACCTCGGAGCGTTGGTGCTGGACGGCCATCAGGACAACGTCGTTCACCTCGATGGGATAAGGCATTGCCACTAGGGGGCCGTGCGTGGTGGCGATGTCGCAGGGCTGATCGTCAACCGCCCAATCGCAGATGTAGCGTATGCCGGCGGCTGTCAGGTAATCGACGGTCGACATGGTCTGGGCGAAGCCGGGGCTCATCCAGCCCTTGGGACGGTAGCCGGCAAAACGTTCGATGGCCTCGATGGTCTGGCGAATCGCCTCCGGCTGATCTTCCACACGGGGCAGAGGAACCTGTATGTAGTTGTGTCCCACGAACTCCCACTTGGCATCGAGGGCGGCCTGTGCCACGCGAGGATAGGACTCGCAGACGCGTCCATTGATTGACAGCGAGGCGCGTATGCCGCGGCTGTCGAGCGCCTGCTTCATACGCCAGAAGCCGACGCGCATGCCATATTCATGCCATCCCCAGTTGGCAATGTCGGGAAGCACGGCGATGCCGGTGGGAGCCGGAATCACGACACGCGGCATCGGCCGGTTAATGTCCCAATCTTCGACGTTGACGATGGGCCAAACCACTACGCGAGCCCCGCCAGGCAACTTGCGCTTGGGGCGGTCCACGATGGCTGAATAGGGCAGACGTTCCCGGGGGATTTTGACTCCACTATCGGGGGAACTCATAAATGAATGCTCCGCAATGGTCAGATGTGTAGCTTCGGAATTATGCCACGGCGCGCGGGCGGCCCGCACTTAGGAGCCGCCCCGCTTTTGCCTTTGGCGTGCTGCCCGACGCCACTGCTCCGACAATGCGCTCCAGTCCGTAAGCACAAGCCTGGCAGCACTCAAGAGCGCGAGGACCAGAAAAAGCGCTTCTGCGGCGTACGAGTGAATCTGGCTGAGAGAATTAAACGAATCCAGCGCAACCGAGATTAGCGCAGAGATGTTCATTTCTTCTGCTCCTCGGCTGGTTTCAAATGAACGCGCGGAATAGACACACGCTTTGGCACTTCGGAAGCAACCTTAACCGCTGCTGCAACTTCCTGCGCCTCAGCGAGTTTTCCCTTGATTTTCTCGGCGGTTTCGGCTGCCTCCTTGCTTAGCTTTTCGAGTAGTTCTGGAATTTTCCCGATGGCGGATAGTCGCAAGTGACGCGGAGATTCGTTGAAAAGCCATTCCTCCACGCTGGCCTCGTCGGGGTTTTGGTAGTCTCCAGCCACCGTGCGAAGAGCGATGCCCCACTTTCCGCCAATCTTCGCATAGCCTAAATCCTGGCTCCAAAACGACATATCTCGGTCGTCATCGCCGGAATATATGTGAACCCACACGGAAATTCCGAGATTCAGCTTCTTGAAAGCCGTATCCAAATCGGCCACACATTTCCCAAGTTCGTCTGAGACTAAGTTAAGTTCTGAAGCGGTGGCAGATAGTGTCCTGAAAGATGATTGAATTCTCTCGGCGAGAGGGATCTCGCTGGCCGGCATAATTCACCTCCAAAGCGTTACGAGCTTGAATTTCCCGCCATATCAGACGCGGGGTCTTCGCGGTGGCACTCCGACTTCCGCCGGTATTGCTGTGCCGTAGCGATACAGAAAATACGGTAGCAAATTAAAGGGCTTTTTGCAACCGGTTGCCTTCAGGAGACACCCTTTCAAGATGGGTGCGATCAAGCACCCTACCGAGTCGGAAGTGAGCTGGTCTGGCTTCACAGGCAAATGCTAAAGTGTCTATACAGATTGCCTGAAGCGGCTCAGCTACTCAGGAGTTCGGGAGACCAACCATATGAATTTTGATATGCATACTCACTTCATCGCGCCGGAGTTTGTGGAGGCCATTCGCAAGCCGGGTTCCCCGTGGCAGGCCAAGCTGATCAAGAAGGGCGACGAACCCTGGATCGAGCATGATCAGGGCTACAGCTATCCGCTCACTCCCGGATTTCATAACACGGCGGCGCGGCTGGCCGATATGGCCGGCAAGAAGCTGGATATGGCTGCGGTATCCGTGTCTCCTACCCTGTTTTACTACTGGGCCTCGCCGAAGCTGGCGCTGGATGTGGCCACCATAACCAACGACGCGCTCTTCGCTTTGAGCAAGCAGCATCCCGAAAAATTCGTGGGGATGGGCACGCTGCCCATGCAAAGCGTTGAGCTGGCGACGAAGGAACTGCGCCGCTGCGTCAGGGATTTGGGATTCAAGTCGATTCAGATAGGGTCCAACGTGCAGGGCGTGCAGTTCGACGACCCCGGGTTTCTGCCATTCTTCAAAGAGTGCGAAGCGCTAGGGGTTTTTGTCTTTTTCCATCCCTATTACGTCGGCACCAAGGAGATGTTCACCAAGTATTACCTGACGAATCTGTACGGTAATCCGCTGGATACGGCGATGTGCGTTGCCAGCCTGATCTTCGGCGGCGTGCTCGAGAAATGCCCGAAGCTGAAGGTAGGTTTCACCCATGGCGGCGGCTTCTTCCCTTACCAAATCGGACGCCTGAAGCACGGCTACGAGGTGCGCAACGAACCGAAGGTGAACGGCGTCCACTCTCCCGAGAAATACCTTCACCAGTTGTACTTCGACACCATCGTGTTCATGGATAAGCAGCTCCGTTTCCTGGTGGAGATGGCCGGGGCCGATCACGTCATGCTGGGAACCGACTACGCTTTCGATATGGCTGAATTCTCGCCCGTGGACTTCGTGAGCGGCGCGGGATTGCCCCCGGCGCAACTCAAAGCGGTGCTGGGCGACAATGCCCGCGAACTGTTCGGCGTGGGCTCGGCAGTCGGCGCTGCCGGGCGCTCGTAAGCGCCGCTTGCTTACCGTATATGCGACGGCCAAGAAACTACCCCAGGTTAGCCCAGTCACCCCAGCGAGCCGAGCCTCGCTGGGGACCCCGACGCGGGCGAATGTGGGGCACCTGCCGGTTTCCGGATGTCATATCCGCTGGCAGCAGCCCGGTGTAGACTCACTTACGAAAACCCCGTTCCGACTGCTTGCGCACCGACCGGGTACGGGCGACGAATCGCCCTCCGGCTCGCGGCGCGCGATAAACGCTTTGGAGAATGACGATGAGCACCCAACGCTGTGAGCAGTTTATTGCCGGCAAGTTTGTCCCCAGTGAATCGGGAGAATACTTCCCGTTGATCAATCCCGAGAACGGCGAGATTGCGGCGGAGATCGCCCGCAGCACGCCCCGGGACGTCGAGGTCGCCGTCGGGGTGGCAAGCGATGCCGCGAGGCATTCCTGCTGGCGCACCCATACGGAGTTTCGCGTCTCCGCCCTGCGCACCCTGGCCGCAAAGCTTCGGCAGGATATGCCGACCTTTGTCGAAGCCGAGTGCCGCGTGACCGGGCGTCCGATCCGTGAAATGCGCGCGCAACTGGGGCGGCTGCCGGAGTGGTATGACTACTTTGCCAGCATTGCCGAAACCCTGGAAGACACGGTGCCGCCGTTTGGGCGCGGATATCTGAACTACACCAGGCGGGAAGCGCTCGGCGTGGTCGGGCTGTTGACGCCGTGGAATCATCCCCTGCTGATCCTTACCAAGAAGCTGGCTCCGGCCCTGGCGGCGGGTAATGCGGTGGTGATCAAACCTTCGGAGCTGGCTCCTCTGACCATCAACATGCTCGCCGAACGCATGGCTCAGAGCGGCATACCGGAGGGCATCGTGAACGTGGTGCATGGCTTCGGAGCGGTGGCAGGCAAGGCCTTGGCCGAGAATAAGACCCTGGCGAAGGTCGATTTGACGGGTGGAACCTCGACCGGGCGGAGCGTCGCCGCCGCCGCCGGACATAACCTTGCCAAGGTTGCGGCCGAGTTGGGAGGCAAGGCTTCGGTGATTGTCTACGACGATGCGGATTTCACCGCGGCCGTCAATGGAACGGTGTTCGCCGGTTACATCGCTGCCGGCCAAACCTGCGTACAAGGGGCGCGGGTGCTGGTATCGGACAAGCTTTACGACCGCTTTGCGGCCGCCTTCGTCGAGAAGGTCAGCAAGCTGCGCGGCGGCCCGCCCATGGACAACCGGACCGATATCGGACCGCTGATCTCTCAACGGCAGCGTGAGCAGGTTTTGAGCTGGATCGAGGTTGGCATTCGCGAGGGAGCGACGCTGGCATGCGGAGGAAAGGCAATCCCTGGTCCGGGCTGGTATGTCGCTCCCACGGTTTTCACCAACGTCACCAATGATATGACCGTGGCCCAGGAGGAGATCTTTGGCCCGGTGGTTTGCCTCCTGCGCTACCACTCCGAACAGGAGGCAATTGACCTCGCCAACGGCACCCAGTTTGGCTTGGGCATGGGGATATGGACCAACGATATTCGCCGGGCGCATCGCGTGGCGGAGCAGCTCGAAGCCGGCATGATCTGGATCAACGATCACCACAGAATCGGTCCCGCATCTCCATGGGGAGGCTACAAGAACAGCGGAATCGGGCGGGAAAACGGCATCGATTGCTACAAGGACTACACCCGAATCAAGAACGTCATTGTGAAAACAAGTCCGGACGGATTCGACTGGTTCGATGGAACCGCTTCTGACAAGAGGTACAGTTAGACCGGATTCGCGGAAGCTGCGCCCGATGCCGCCGTCAGAGTTTTGGCGGAAGAACGATTCTGCTTGTAACTCTGGTACGGGCCGATAAATACTAGGGCCTTACGCCAAAAAACCCAGGAGGCCGCCAGATGGGTACGACGGAAAAACCGCTCCCTTCCGCAAAGGAAACGCAGTCTACGGCTTTGCCGTACACGATGGCTTTGTCCATTGTCTTCCTTATTATTTTGTGCCTTTCCTACGCGATCAATGCCGCCGACCGGCAGATTTTCCCAACCCTGATTCCGGCAATTCGAAAAGCGTTCGGGTATTCCCTGCCAGTGGCCGGACTAATGTCCACTGTGTTTACCCTGGGACTGGCGCTCTCCGGCATTCCAACCGGTTACCTGCTGGACCGCACCTCCCGCAAGTCGATCATCGTGCTGGGGATGTTGATCTATTCGCTGTTTACGCTGGCGACGATCTACGCCACGGGCTTCTGGGACATGCTGCTGTACCGCGCGATCACCGGCGTGGGCGAAGGGATGCAGATGGCCGCCTTGTTTGCCGCCATTGGCAGTTATTTCCATCGGAGAAGATCGTTTTTTATTGGCTGGATGATTCTGGCTTACGGCGTAGGCGGGTTCCTGGGGCCACGGGTCGGCGCCAAACTGGCGGCAGCGGCGGGTAACTGGCATGTGCCGTTCGTTTGGTTCGCCATCACCGGCTTCATCCTGTGTGCCGTGGTTTCTATCTTCATTCCCAAGGCATTCAGCGAGAGCAAGGGACCTGGCGTGTCGGCCGCCGCAGTCGACCAAGCAGCCGTTGCCCACGTTCCGGAAGCGCTGTGGAACCGCAACGTTATCCTGGGCTTCATTGCAGCCGTCGTCACCGGCTTTTCGCTCTACGGCTTCCTCAGCGTGTACATGTTGTATCTTCAAGGCGTCTTGAAGTATACGCAGATGGATGCGGCTGCGGCCTTCAGCTTCTTTGGCCTGGGCGGGTTCTGCTCATTTATCGGAGGTTGGTGCGGCGACCGTTTCCCGCAGCGCGGGGTGATTGCCGTCGCCTTCGGCGCCATGGCGGCGGTCGGTTACTCGATGTACAACGTGGCTGTGAGCTTCAATGCGCAGGCCGTGTTGTGCTTCCTGACGGGCGCCTTCGCCAGCGGCTTCCTGTTCGTCAATATTCTTTCCATGCTACAGCGCAGCGTGCGGCCGCAGATGGTGGGCAGAGCTTCCGGCATCTTCCTGACCTCTTTGTTCGGAGCCGCCTCCGTCGCCGGTTACCTGATGGGCTGGCTGGTGGTTCATTTGAGCTGGGGCGGAGCCGCAGTGGTCGAGCTGACACTGCTGCCGATTATCGGCATCATTGCCATGCTGATGGTGAACTCGAGCCAACTGATCGTGCCGAAAAAGGCGTAACGCAAAGCACTTTTGATTTCAGTGGAATGCTCCTGTCAAGTCAGCGAACCTGGCAGGATCATTGGTGTGGTCAATCCGCAAGAAGCTATCGCCGTAAAACATCCCTACGGGAAACAGTAGCCAGGAGAAATATTTCGCAATGAAGAACGCAGCTTCGGAGAACGCTCAACTCAATGTCGCAGTGGCCGGCTTGGGCTGGTGGGGAAAAGCCATCATCGGAATGTTGAAGGATAGCCAGAAGGTCCGCGTGGTAAAGGCCGTGGACACGGTTCCCGCCGCCGGGGAATGGGCGCGGTCGCAAGGCATCGAGTTTACGACCGATTATGCCGCTGCCCTGGCCGATCCTAACGTCGGAGGCGTGATTTTGTGCACGCCTCACACGCAGCATCTCGCGCAAGTGGTAATGGCAGCCGCGGCGAAGAAGCACGTTTTTTGCGAGAAGCCGCTGGCGCTTACGCGGCGCGACGCGCTCACCGAAGTTGAGGCTTGCAAAGCCAACGGGGTGGTTCTTGCCGTAGGGCATGAACACCGTTTCAAACCAGTCCTGCAGGATGTGCTGCGGATGGTGAAATCCGGCGAACTCGGCGCCATCCAGACGACGGAAGCGACCCTGACCTTTGAACTTCGCCCGCTGGCGGCTGACAACTGGCGGCTGCAAAAGGCGGAGTCGCCCGGCGGAACGACGATGGTGGCGCTGGGTATCCACGGGCTGGACCTCTGCATCGCCGTGAACGGTCCGGCTGAAAACGTGCTGGCCAGTCTGCGCTCGGTTGCCAGCCCCACGCGGAACACGCTCGCAATTCTTCTCAATTTTAAAAACGGCGCCAACGGGGTGATCTCCTCGGTATTGGGGCCGCCTTTTTCCATCCGCTTCGCGGTGTTTGGCAGCAAGGGGTGGGTGGAGATACGCGACAAGGCACACCCGCAAGCGCCGGAAGGCTGGCTGCTGACCAAGGCCGCACATGGTGGCCCGCAGCAGACGGTCGAATATCCCGCGATGTCGATGGTTCGCGCCAATGTGGAGGCCTTCGCCGATGCCGCCGCGGGCCGCGCGCCTTACCCGGTAACGTTCGCCGAGATGGTCGCCAACATCGCCGCCTTTGAAGCCATCGCCAAGTCCGCCGAGAGCGGAGCCATCGTCACGGTGGAAAACTAGGCCGGTTTCGGGGCCGCATTTGTTTGGTGATGTTGCCGTTCTCGGAGGGCCCATGCTCAGGCGAAATTTTCTAAGAGGTTCAGGTATTTTGGGAGCCGGCGCGCTGGCGAGCGGACTGCTCGATTCGCGCGCTGTTTCCGCCTCGGAACAGAGAGCTATGAAAAACGAAGGCAAGGCGTCAGCCGGGGAGCAAGTGCCCAAGAGCGCCAAAGGCAGGCCGATCCAGATTCGTATGGGCGGTTATGGACCGCCGACAACCGGCTTCAGTCTGGCGCTGAAGAGGATTGGCGACCGGCTGAAAGCAAAGTTCGGCGGCGACGTGGACGTTAAGTACGTCTACAACATCATGGACCTCGGTTATCGCGCCGAAGACATCCTGTGGCTGGTCGAGGACGGGGTGCTGACGCTCGGCTATCAATCGAGCAGTTACTTTACCGATCGCGTTCCCGAAGTGGGGATGGCCGATCTTCCCTTCATCTTCGACAGTAATGAAAAAGCGCGCGCCGCCATGGACGGCAAACTCGGCAAGGTTCTCGCCGGCAAGCTCGAAGAGCGGATGAACTATCGCATTGCCGGCTATTTTGAGAACGGCTTCAGGCAAGTCTCCAATCGCCTGCGGCCAGTGCGCGTCCCCGCAGACATGAAGGGCATGCGCATTCGGGTTTTGCCCAGTAAGATTCAGGCGCGTACGTTCGAGCTGCTGGGCGCCACTCCGCTCATCATGGACTTGACGGAGGCGATCCAGGGGGTCAAGGCCGGAACCCTGGATGCGCAGGAGAATCCGTTTTTCAACACAGTCACCTATGGGGTTCACAAGTACCATCGCTTCCACACCGTGACCAACCACTTCTATCTCTCCCGGCCGATCTTCATTCATCGCACGTCGTTTGACGCATGGCCGAAGGAACTGCAGACCGAGATGACAGCGGCGGTTCGCGATGCGGTCGCCTTCCAGCGCGAACTTCACGTCAAGGAGGAAGAGGACGCGGCAGCGACGATCCGGAAGGAAGGCGGCGAAATTATCGAGCTCACGCCGCCAGAGCACGACGCGTTTGTCGCAGCCGTAAAGCCTTTGTATGGCGAGGCCCACGATCTCTATAGCCGGGAGATGCTGGCACTGGTAGGTCTGTAAGCGGAGTTACTCGACTTGTGAAGTACCACACTAGGGAAGATACCAAGATGAACAAATACGCGGTTATTTCCGTGGATATGCATCGCGGCCATTTGGACCCCGAGGTGGCTACCATGCCGCTGCCCGCCGAGCGATGCAAGGTGGTGATCGAGAACACTGCCAGCCTCTTTCATCGATTGCGCGAATTGCAAATTCCGATCATTCACGTCGTTGCCGGTTTCCGGAATCCGCAGGAGGCTTTGTCGAACCCGCACTGGCGGGCAAACGACGAAGATCCCAAATCCGTCAGAAAGGCGGCGCGACGGCATAACATGCAGGGATCGGTGGGGACAGAGATCATCCCGGCTCTCTACCGCGACGGAGACTATATTGTCCACAACAAGAAGCGTTACAACTGTTTCCACATGACGGATCTTGAGTTCGTCTTGAAGAACCTGGGCGTCGATACGGTAATCATTACCGGCATCAACACTTCAAGCTGCTGTTTGAGCACCAGCTTCGAGGCCACCAACCGCGACTACGGCGTCATCATGGTGGAAGACTGCATGGACAGCATGGACGGCCGCGATTTCCACGACGCCGCCATCAAGATCATGAAGCGGATCATCGGGCAGGTGGTGACCTCCGGCGAGTTGGTGAAGATGATGGAAAATATTACTGGCGGCGGGCAGAGCGCGGCACGATTGGCGGCTCAGCCAGCCGGTGTGACGGGGGAAAAGAGATGAGCGCTGAAAAGAAAAAGAAAGGTACGGTAGGTGTAATCGGGTTGGGGATCATGGGGTCGGCCATGGCGGCCAACCTGGTGAAATCAGGCTTCGAAGTGATTGGGACGGACATCCTGGCGCACGGCCGCGACGAGTTGACCAAGGCCGGGGGAACCGCTACGGCCGATGCGCGCGAAGTGGGGAAACGCTGCCGTCACATCATCCTGGCGCTGGCTTCCGAGGCCGCGCTCTATGCAGTTTGCGCCGACCTCGCCGGCAGTTGCGCCCGGGGAACCATCGTCATCGAAACCGGCACGCTGCCGCTGGCGGCCAAGCTGAAGGTGCGCGACCAGCTCGCGGAAAAAGGCATCGTGCTGCTCGACTGCACTCTCTCGGGCACCGGCGCGCAGGCGAAAAACCGCGATGTCGCCGTCTACGCCAGCGGCGATGCCGCTGCGATCAGGGAGGTGGCTCCGGTCTTCGACGGCTTTGCCCGGATCTGTTATGAGCTCGGCGAATTCGGCAACGGAATGAAGATGAAGCTGGTGGCCAACCTACTGGTGGCGATTCACAATGTCGCGGCCGCCGAAGCGATTTTGCTCGGGGCTCGTTCCGGGCTTGATCCGGCGATGGTGGTGAAGGTGGTCGCCGACGGGGCCGGCGGTTCGCGCATGTTTCAAGTCCGGGGGCCGGCGATGGTGAATCGGACTTGGGACGAGGCCACGATGAAGAATTCGGTTTGGCAGAAAGATATGAAGCTGATCGGCGAAGCCCTGCAGACCACGGGCTGTCCGGCGCCGGTGTTTACATCGACCATACCGATCTATATCGCCGCCACGGCCTCGGGGCACGCCGAGCATGATACGGCAGCCGTCTACGAGATTCTGGAACGCATGGCGTTATCGCCAGCTACTAAGAAGTAGGGCCGCCCAAGAAACTACCCCACGTTAGCCAACAACCGGCGAACGTGGGGCACCGTCGAACCGAGTTGCAATGTCGGGTACGCAGCTTAGCTGCTCCGGCCGCAGGCACTCACCAAGGCACTGGGCCGTTCTCGTCGAAGTAGCCTCCGCTCGGTCCATCGGGCGGGAGCGTCGCCAGTTGCACCGGGACAAGCGCCGCCTGCTCCGGTTTCTTGGGGCCGGTGTGGCCGTTCATGTCGGTTGCGGTGAAGCCCGGGTCGGCTGAGTTCACCTTGATGGGCGTGTTCCGTAGATCCTTGGCCAAGGCCACGGTCATGGCGTTGATGGCCACCTTCGACGAAGCGTAGGCGAAGTAAACGTGTTCGTAGAGCGCCCACTGCGGATCGCTGGTGTTGCCGAGCGAAGCCAGATCGCTGGCGAGATTGACGATCCGTCCAGCCTCGGCCTTGCGGAGCAACGGCAACAATGCCTTGGTGACCGCGAAGGCGCCGAAGAAATTCGTTTCGAAAGTTCGGCGAAGATTCTCGAGCTGGCACCGGCTTGCCGGCTGCTTTTCAATAAAAATCCCGGCGTTGTTCACCAGAATGTCTAATCTCCCGAACTCCCGCTCGATGTGGACGGCGGCGGCGTCAATCGTGCTCTGGTCAGTTACGTCGAGGACGATGGGGCGCGCTTCAAGGCCTTCGCCGCGCAAGGTTTCCGCCGCGCGCTGACCGCGTTTTCCGTCGCGGGCACCCAGTAGGACGGTAATGCCCAGCCTGCCAAGCTGACGCGCCGTTTCAAACCTGATGCCCTTGTTTGCGCCCGTAATGAGCGCGACTCTTGGCTGGTTGAATTGGTTGGCCATATTCTTCTTGCCGCCCCCACAAACGCTGATACCAGCGTTCGCTGGAGAACTCCCACATCTGCTAACCGCAGCAGATGTGGGGCACCAGCGGGATGACGTCTCCGAAGTTACCTCGTCGGTGGCTTCCAACCAGCAGGAGCGCGTACGCCTCGGAAGTCAGTTTTGTCCAGGGTCGGATTCGTGATCAGGAGCAGCGGGGTCCAGAGCTCTTTTGGAACCGGGCGCTTTTCCAAATAATTGACCGTCGCGCGTATGCACCACCGGCCGATCGTAACGCTTTGCTGGACAACGTTCGCGCTCATTACCCCCTCGCGCATGAAATTCTCGCTGTCCTTCTGGAAGTCCGTAGCGGTGATCACAATTTTTCCCGCTTTGCCGGCCGCGCGGATTACTTGGGCGGCGCCGACGGCAGTCATGTCCGCGCCATTGTAAACGCCGTCAATCTGCGGAAAGGTTTGCAGGAAATCCTCCATCACCCGCATCCCGTCCTGCGGCGTGGACTGCGAATACTGTTCGCCGACAATCTTGATGCCCGGGGCTATCTCGCCAAGGCGCTTTCGGAAGGAATCGCCGCGAATCTGCGCCCAGGAAGTTCCCGCCGGACCGCGCATCATGACGACGTTTCCCTTGCCATGCAGAGCTTGCGCCATGTAGTCCGCCTGCATCCGTCCGATCACCTGGTCGTCCGAACGAACGCGAGTGACGACTTTGTCGCTGTCGGTCATGACGTTGCAGTTGATCACCGGAATGCCACGTGCGACAGCGCTTTCCACGGAGCTGATTGTGCCGGCGCCATTGATGGCGACCAAGTCAATGGCGTCCACTTTGCTGGCGATCAGATCTTCCATCTGCGAGACTTGCTTCTCGATGTACTGATAGCCGCCCGCATCGTAAAGGATAATCTTGACTCCGAGTTTGGCTGCTTCATCGGTGTAACCGTAGGCCTGTCCGATGAAGTGCGGGTTGGACATCTGCGGCAGCAGCACCCCGATGGTGTACTGCTTGGCGGGCTTGGGAGGACGCGGATACTCGTCGCCCGGCTCGGCGGGGGTGGCGGGTTTCGGCGCTGCCGGTGTCTTGGCGGCCGACCCGGACGTGGCGGGTACCCTTGACGGCGTCGCCTGAGCCGGTTCCGGTGCTGCCTGTGCCACGCCCAGGCACAGAACCAGCAGCAGGGCGGACGCGAAAGTGATTGATCGAAGATGCTTGTTCATCCTTCTCTCCCTTGTGCAAAAAAAATCATCAACAGGATACGTTTTCTTCGCGAAACAGGTTACAAGCTGTTTCATAACTCATTTCTGGCTGGAGTCAACCGCAGTCCCTCAGCGGCTAAAGCCGGAGAATATGCGGTCAGGAAACGGCGCGGCTGAAGCCCTTCAAAACCGAATTAAAAAACAACTTAATGGCGCGGGCTCCGGGTCTAGCGGCGGCGTTCGCGCGCCAGGTCAACGTAAACCGCCAGCACGATAATGACGCCGATGACGATATTCTGCACGTACGACGAAACCTGGATGAGATTCAATCCGTTGGCCAGAACGCCGAGGATGAGCACGCCCATCAGGGTCTGCCACATTCCGCCGACGCCGCCGGTGATCTTGCCGCCGCCGATGACAACCGCCGCGATCGAGTACAACTCCTGCACCTCTCCCAGCGTCGGCTGGCCGGAGATGACGCGCGAGGTCAGCACCACGCCCGCAATTCCCGCGAACATGCCGCTGAGAACGTAAACCAGAGTTTTGTATTTGACGACGTTGATGCCGGACAGCATGGCAGCTTCTTCGTTGCTGCCCATGGCGTAGACGTAGCGTCCGAAGCGCGTGCGCGTCATGACGAGGTGGGCGAAAACGAAGGCCACGGCCGCAATCACCGCCGGAACCGGGATTGGGCCGATCTTGCCCGCGCCAAGAAACAGGAAGGCGTGAGGCAAGCCGACAACCGGCAGCCCGCCGCTCAAGGTCAGGGCAATGCCGCGCGCCGCGATCAACATGCCGAGGGTCGCGATAAAGGCCGGCAGCTTGGCTTTGGCGATCAGTATCCCGTTGACCAGCCCGGCCAATGCGCCGGCAAGAATGCCGGCCGCGATGCCGCCCCAGAGTCCGAAGTTGAGCATCTGCTGGGCGGCGACGACACTGACCAAAGCCAGCAGGGAACCAACCGAGAGGTCGATGCCGGCGCTCAGAATCGCGAAGGTCTGACCGATCGAAATCAACGCCAGAATCGAAATCTGGCGCGAGACGTTGGTCAGATTCATGACGCTCCAGAAGTTTGGATTGATGGCGCCGAACAAGATACAAAGAATGATCAGCACGGCGGGCATGCCGATGCGGCCCCAGGGAATCCGGTGCAAGAATCCTGCCCTCGAATGGGGATCAGACCCGACCGAAACTTGCCTTTCGATTTCCTTTAGCCCGACCTCGCTCATGCCTCTGCTCCCGTGCCAGTTTGTTGGTTAAACGTGCCACCCAGTGCGCAGCTCAGAATCTTCTCCTGGTTGGCCTCTGCACGCGTGAACTCACCGGCGATGCGTCCCTCGCGCATGACAATGACGCGATCGCTCATGCCAAGAATTTCGGGCAGCTCCGATGAGATCATCAGGATGGCCGCGCCGCGCTTCACCAGTTCACCCATCAACTGGTAGACCTCGACCTTGGCGCCAACGTCGATGCCGCGCGTCGGCTCGTCAAACAGGAAGATATCGGCTTCCACTCCAAGCCACTTGGCGATCACCGCCTTCTGCTGGTTGCCGCCGCTCAGGTACATCGCCCAGCGGTCCAGGTTCGGGGTGGCGATGCGCAACGAGTCGGCATATCCCTGCGCCGCTTTTTTCTCACTTCCCAAGTCGAGAATGCCGATGCGCGCGAAGCGTTTGATCATGCTCAGGGTAATGTTGTGTTTCACGGAGATGGTCGGCAGAATTCCATGCCGCTTGCGGTCTTCCGGCACCAGCGCCAGCCGCGCGCGGATGGCCTGGGAGGGCGACTTGATCTCCGCCCGCTGACCACGCACCAGGATGTGCCCGCTATCGATCTTGTCGACGCCGAAAATGGCGCGCGCCATCTCCGTGCGTCTGGAGCCGACCAGCCCGGCGACCCCCAGGATTTCACCCCGGCGCAGGTGGAAGCTGACGCCGTGCAACACGCCTTTACGCCGCAGATTCTCCACCCGCAAGACTTCCTCTCCCGGCTCGACGCTGAGTTTGGGAAACTTGTCCTTCAAATCGCGCCCGACCATCATGCGAATGAGTTCATCGACCGGCGTGGAGGCAACGAGCACGGTGCCGACCGCGGCGCCATCGCGCAGAATGGTGGCGCGATCGCCGATTCTTTTGACTTCTTCCAGGCGATGCGAGATGTAAATAATGGCAATGCCGCGCTGCTTGAAATCCTGGATCATCTTGAAAAGATGATTGATTTCGTGGGCCGTCAGCACCGCCGTCGGCTCGTCCATGACGATGACTCTGGCATTCAACGACAGAGCCTTGGCGATTTCCACCATCTGCTGCTGCGCTATGCCCAAGCGCTTGACGATGGTTTCAGGAGCAACCTGGATGTCGAACGTGGACAAGACCTCGCGCGCCTGCTGGAACAGTTGCTTGCGGTCGACGATGCCGAGCCGGCGATTGAGCAGCGGTTCGCGTCCCAGGAAGATGTTCTCCGCGACGCTCATCTCGGGCACGAGATTGAATTCCTGGTAAATGGTGCTGACCCCCAACTGCTGCGCATCGTGGGGACTGCGGACATGCACCGGTTTGCCCTCGAACAGAATCTCGCCCGAGTCGGGGGGATAAACGCCGGAAAGGACTTTGATGAGGGTGGATTTGCCCGCCCCATTCTCGCCCAGCAGCACATGCACTTCGGCGGGCCGCGCATCGAGGTCCACGCCCTTGAGCGCAAGGACGCCGGGAAAATGCTTGACGATCCCGCGCATTTCAACAACAGGTCTGATTTCTTCTACGCTCATTAGTCCTTATGGAATGTCATTGAGTCTGCGGATACGCGAGAACGGCGATGGTTCAACCGCCGCAACCGCACCGTTCAACCCACTACGCGCGAAAGCAGCGCATAGTGGGGACCCGGGAGCCTCCGCCGCGCACTTTCAACGTCTAAACGATACCGGTGCCACGCTTTCAAAAATGTTCTGGAGTTGTTGATCAATACATCCCGGCTTTGCTCCAAGGTGTTCGCCACGCAAACCGCCGCTCCGGAGTACCCCGAAGGACGCCCAAAGCACCGCCTCAAAGATGGCCGCCATGTTATGCAGCAGAGCGCTGGCTGTCAAGGGTGGCTTTTTTTATGAATGCGACGTATTTCCAGGACGCCGCTCTAGTTACTCGCATGACGCAAACGTACAGGCCCGGCAGTGCAAGATGTTTGCTTCTGGTACACCACCCGCACAAAGAAGTTCCTCCATCGAATCAACCTCAGACTGATTCTGTTGGAGATCAAGGTGATGCAGACTCATTTGCGCTTGGGGCACCGGGCCAAAAGGCCGGCCGCGGCGTCTCACGTTTTATTCACTTAGGAGATACTTTACATTGCCGCAAATCGCACGTAGGATTTGGTTCTTCTCTGCTGTAACATCGTTTTAACAAAGTCGCTGGCTGCCGTTTTTTTGAAAGCGGCGCAGAGTGTGCGTGGTCGATAAATCATGAAAGTTAAGAAGACAATTCTCTGCGTTGATGACCACGAACAATCGCTCTCGATTCGGAAGCTGATCCTGGAAACCAGGGGGTACCGGGTGATTGCCTGCATCAGCGGGGAGCAGGCGCTCGCGGCATTTACCGGCGGCGGGGTGGATCTGGTGCTTACCGACCTGATCATGCCCGGCATGAGCGGCAACGAGCTGGTGGGACGGATCAAGCAGCTCTCCCCGGCCACACCGGTCATTCTTTTCTCCGGCCAAGTCAAGATCTACGACCAGGACACGCTAGCCGATATCTTTTTGCCGAAGGGAATGTATTCCCCGGCTGAACTGCTGGAGCGAATCCGCCTGCTCCTGGTTCGCAAGCGCGGGCCCAAGCGCGCCACTGCCTTGGAACCGACCGGGTTGAAGCGCGCCAGCGGCAGCTAGAACATCTTCCAAGAATGGTGTGGCACGGGCCCGGCGAGCGCTTTGGCGTTTGTTGGGGGCGATCAAGTGTAGAATCAGAGATTCATGCCTGCCATCATTGAAGTAGATAACGTATACAAAACCTTCCGCGTGGGCAAAGTCGAAGTGCCGGCCGTGCGCGGCGTCTCACTGACAATCGAGCGCGGGGAGTTCGTCTCCCTGGTGGGTCCCTCGGGCAGTGGGAAGTCGACGTTGTTCTATATCCTGGGCGGGCTCACGCAAGTCGATTCCGGGCGGGTGATGATCGACGGCGTGAATTTCTCGAAACTCTCCGACGCTGAGCGAACGCGCATGCGCAAGAGCAAAATCGGCTTCGTCTTCCAGAAGTTCAACCTGCTGCCCACGCTCGACGCCCGCGGCAACATCGACATCGCGCGCGAAATCAGCGGCCTCGCCGGCGACGCGGCCTATTTCGAGCACGTCACCTCTCTGCTCGGGATCGACAAGCGCCTTAACCACCGGCCTTCGGAGTTGAGCGGCGGTGAACAACAGCGGGTGGCGCTCGCCCGCGCCCTCATCAATAAGCCGGCTATCGTGCTCGCCGACGAGCCCACCGGCAACCTCGATACCAAGAACTCTGAAATCGTGCTCGCGATGCTGCGCCGCTCCAACAAGGACCTCGGGCAAACCGTGCTGATGATTACTCACAATCCCGAGGCGGCCGCCCACGGCGACCGCATTCTGCACATGCGCGACGGCGAGATGGTGGACGCCACCCAGGATCCGCAGTGGGCTCCAGTCGTTCATTAGAGCTGTCTTTAGCGCCGCCGGAGGTTTGACGCTCGGTTGGACGGCCCGCTATAATCAAGCACGTCGAGCGGGAGTAACTCAGTGGTAGAGTGCGACCTTGCCAAGGTCGAAGTCGCGGGTTCAAATCCCGTCTCCCGCTCCATATTTTCTTGCACTTACCTCGCTTCCGCATTTCGCCTCATTCCACGTTAACGCACATTAAGAGTTTGCCCTTTCCTCGGGCGGGTACTCTGCTGCGTGCGTGTCAGACTTCAGACTAAAGACGAGCCGCTATTCAGAGACCTTGCTGTGGCCACACGGCTATCTGCATCTGCATCTATAGGCATGAATAATTCTTCCTTAGTTCCGGCGGACGAGCCGGCAGGCCGCCGCCCGGGTTGAACCTTGAGGGCAGTCCGGCGAAGGGCAACTCACTGGAAACAGCATTATGGACCGACGGATACTGGATGCATTTCGCGCCGTGCTCAGCTCGAGCGGCCTGATTACCGAAGCCAGCGAGCTTAAAACCTACGAGTGCGATGGCCTGACCAATTTCCGCGTGGTGCCCGCGGCCGTTCTGTTGCCTGAAAGCAGCGAGCAGGTGCAGGCGGTGGTTCGCATCTGCCATCAGCACAAGATTCCTTTTGTCGCCCGCGGCTCCGGAACCGGCTTAAGCGGCGGAGCGCTGCCGGTGGCCAATGGCGTAGTGCTCAGTCTGGCACGCATGAGCCGGACTCTTGAGGTTGACATCCCCAACCAGCGCGTCACGGTTGAACCGGGAGCCATCAACGCCTTCATTACGCAGCAGGTCGCTCCCTATGGCTACTTCTACGCGCCCGATCCCTCTTCGCAGCAGGTGTGCTCCATCGGCGGCAACGTGGCGGAGAATTCCGGCGGCGCGCACTGTCTGAAGTACGGGTTCACCACGACGCACGTGCTGGGAATGGATGTTGTGCTGCCCGATGGCGAACTGGTGCATCTGGGCAGCTCGACCCTGGATTCGCCTGGCTACGATCTGGCCGGTGTGTTTGTCGGCTCGGAGGGCACGCTGGGCGTAGCGACGCGGATTATTTTGCGGATCGTCAAGCGCCCGGAGGTCATTACCACTCTGCTGGCCGCCTTCAACTCGACCAACGAAGCCGGCGAAGCGGTGAGCGACGTCATCGCCTCAGGCGTTTTGCCGGCGGCCATCGAGATGATGGACAACCTCGCCATTCAGGCCGCCGAGGCCAGCGTTCATGCGGGGTATCCCAACTGCGGCGGACTGCTGCTGGTGGAGCTTGACGGCACGGCGACCGAGGTCGAGACCCTGATGCACCAGGTGAACGACATCTGCACGCGCCGCGGCGCCTGGGAGATACGGCTGGCGCATTCGGAGGCCGAGCGCATCGTGGTGTGGAAAGGCCGCAAAGCCGCGTTCGCCGCCATGGGACGCATTTCGCCAAATTATATCGTGCAGGACGGAGTTGTTCCCCGAACCGCGCTGCCGCAAATTATGAATGAGATCGCGCGGCTCAGCCGGGAATCGGGGCTGCGGGTCGCCAACGTCTTCCACGCGGGCGACGGAAATCTGCATCCCCTGGTGCTCTACGATCGCCGCATCACGGGCCAGGAACACCTCGCCGAGCAGGTGGCCGGCGATATCCTGCGGCTCTGCATCAAGGCGGGCGGCTCGATCACCGGCGAGCACGGCGTCGGCGAAGAAAAAAAGATGTTCATGGGGGAGATGTTCGCCGAACCCGACCTCGACACCATGCAACTGGTTCGTTGCGCCTTCGATCCCGAGCACCTCGCCAACCCCGGCAAGGTGTTTCCGCGGCTGCGCCTGTGTGCTGAAAAAACCGGCCCGTATACACCTCATCCGTTGGAGTTGGCCGGAGTGGCGGAGTTCTTCTGATGGCAGGAATTTCAACTCGTTCGCGGCCAATTCCGTGGAATGAACTGGAGAGAATCGCCTCTACCGCCGAGGCCGCGGAGGCGGACGCTATCTGCGGGCGCGTGCCAAAGTTCATCGTCGAGCCTTCGACGGCCGAGCAGGTGGCCGCTGTTCTGCGCTGGGCCAACGAGAACTCGGTGGCGCTGGCAGCGCGCGGCAACGGCACCAAGCCTGGCTGGGGCGCAGCGCCCCGCGAGCTCGATGTTGTGGTTTCGATGCGCAAGATGAATCGCGTTATCGAGCATGCCTGGGGCGACATGACGACCACGGTTGAGCCTGGCTGCACCGTGGCCGATCTGCAACGCACATTGGCGGAGCATGGACAGCGGCTTGCGGTCGAGCCGCTCTTCGGCGGACATGCCACCATCGGAGGAATCGTAGCCGCCAACGACAACGGCCCTTCGCGCGTGCGCTTCGGCTCGTTGCGCGACCTCATTATCGGCGTAACCCTTGCCCTTCCCGACGGAACTCTGGCGCGCAGCGGCGGAAAAGTTGTTAAGAATGTTGCCGGATACGATCTGCCAAAGCTGGCGACAGGCTCCCTGGGGACGCTGGGCATTATCACCCAGGCCATCTTCCGGCTGCATCCGCTGCCGCAGACGGAGCGGACGCTCACCTTCCAGTTTGAGACTATCGCGGCGGCGAATCAGGCGGCATTGGCGCTGCTCGATTCCGTGCTCACCTTTACCGGCTTGCAACTGCGCTCGTCGGGTCCGTCACTGTGCACACTCGATGTCCGCTTCGAAGGCATCGAGAACGCGGTCGAGGACCAGGCGCGCAGAGCCGGGCGCATGGTCGGCAACCTGCTGCCGGCGGAGGCCGGACAATGGCAAAGCTCGACCGCGCTTTGGGACGAGTCTCCGGGCTCGATCTGCCGCTTCTCG
>JBEKBO010000081.1:0-20539 GCA_050015355.1 Candidatus Korobacteraceae bacterium
ACACGCTGATGCACATCCTGGTCAACGACCTCCCGTTTGGGGGAGTTGGTGCGTCTGGCATTGGTGCATATCATGGAGAATTCGGCTTCCAGGCTTTTTCGCACCGTAAGGGTGTATTCGTGCAGAGCCGAATCAACAGCACAGTCCTGTTGCGCCCGCCCTTCGGCCGGCTTACGGAATGGATACTGAAGCTGTTGATGAAACGCTAAGAAGCTGCTGGAAAAGTCGCGTTTGAGGCCGGCGTCGCGGTGCTGACCTCATGCACGAGGCGCACGAGGTTATGATTCCGCATGCTAAAGGTACACTTCAATTGCCCGGCACGGTACGGAATGCGGGCTGCATGGCTGGTATGCATATCCGTAATTAATGCGTGTCTGCGTCGAGCACTGAAGGGGGCACGGCTGCCAGGGTGGAACTGGGCGATTGAAATCGGCACCGAGATTCTGAGAGCAAATTTGGCAACTGCCTTCGCAATGCCTAGCGTGAATGAATCGCGGCGCTACTTGGATTCGATCGTCGTCGATTCCCCAGCACTGTCGGATGTGAGCATCACACCTGTAACCAATGAGACCATCAGAGGAAGTTGGTTCATCCCGAAGAAAGCAGAGCCACGGGCGACTGTGTTGTACCTTCACGGCGGCGGGTACTCGTTCTACCCCAAGGCCTACGCCAACCTAATCGCGTTGATTACACTGGCGGCGCAGTCCAGGACATTGGCTCTCGACTACCGCTTGTCACCGGAGTACCGGTTCCCTGCACAGCTTGAGGATGCAGTCGGCGCGTACCGATGGTTACTCGACAACGGTACCGATCCCAACGAGTTGGTCATTGGGGGCGACTCGGCCGGGGGCAATCTGGCGCTGGCTTTGCTCTTATCGGCACGCGACTTGAAACTTCCTCTTCCGAAGTTGGCGTTCGCCCTTTCTCCGCCAACCGATTTGGAAGCGGCGATTGAATTCGAAGGGAGCAGCACAAGTCTCGTAAGGAATGAAGCATTCGACTGGATTGACCGGAGAATGCTGTTTAAATGGGCCGATTGGTTCTGTCAGCCCACGCAGCGCCGAGACCCATATGTGTCGCCGGCGTATGCTGATTTGTGGGGTATTCCTCCCATTTACATTCAGGCCGGTCGCGCCGAGATTCTCCACGACAGCATCGCGGCGTTTGCCTCTCGCGCCAAGAGTCAAGGAGCCGACGTGGTTCTGGATTCCTGGGCCGACATGAACCATGATTTCCAGATGTTCGGATACCAGGTGCCCCAAAGCGCCGAAGCGCTCCGGCGTCTCGGTGAAGTGATCAACCGACACGTTTGAGGACTGAGCCCAGTGCTGGACGCTTGATCCAGACCCTCAAGCCCGGACCCGCACTTCCAAGTTGCGGAAAACGTTCGCGTGGCAGTGCTCGTGAAGCAGCACATCCTTGCGGCGTGGTCCCTATTTCGAAGCCTTGCTTGAGGAGAGGCCCGACTCGGCTTTAACAATGGCCTTCTCGTACAGCACCCAGGAAAGGATTGCTTTTCTGGCTCCCTCTCGGGCCAGGCTGGTACTCAACTTCTTATCGGCTTGGTCGAAGGTTTCCTCGGCGTCCAAGTGGGCCTGGTAGGCTTCGTCATCGGCCTCTTTCACGCTCTTCACAAACAGCTTGGTTTCGGGATCAATGGCCGGCCGACGTACGCGTCCACCACCATCGGCTCGCACGGCCAAGTCTTCGTAGGCCAATCTGAGATCGTCGCTCCAGGAGTCCTTCACCGCTTTTTGCATTGCCCAGAGAGCGTCGTTGGCCTTATCGGCCGTTCTCCGTACTCTCTTTTTCTCTCTCAGCCACTTCATGACGGACCAGTTCAACCCCTCTGTCATCAGCGCCTTCGCTTCGTCGACTTCAGCAAGCTTTCTCATGGTTCGAAGTCTTCCTCCCAAAAATATGGACAATAGCTCACAGCGCCCCAAGTAGTCCAGCTCAACAGGGACTGGCTCCAGAAATGAGAGAGATTGGACGAACGCATCACTGCTTGGCGCTCACTGCTCCCTCCGCGGCGTCGTTCCAAGCCGCCTGCTCTGCCGGTGGAATGAAGCTCATGGCCCGTTCAGCAAGCGCGGCAATCGTCAAACTGGGATTCACGCCGAGATTCGCCGCTACGACCGATCCGTCGCAGATGTACATATTCTTGTAGCCGAAAACGCGGTGGCGAGAATCGACCACGCCGTTTTCAGCGGAATCGGCAATTACGCAGCCTCCGAGACAGTGCGCCGTTCCGGGGACATCAAACAGGATCTCCGGAAGCATGCTCACCGCAGTGCCTCCGCTGAGACGGGCAAACTTCTCGGCGAACTCGTTCGCTTTGGGAATGTAGGTAGGAACTCTCTCTCCGCGGCTCACAAGAAATTTCCGGAAGGGCCAAAACAAACATCGTTCCCAGCCCATGTCAATGTGGCCTTCGAGCGCCTGCATGCAAAGTAGAATTACGGTTTCTCTGGCCCACTTCCAAGGCTGGAGAATGCGCAGAGTCTTCCAGGGGTGGCGTAGCAAGGAGGTCGCGAGATTCCTGAGCCACAGTGTCACCCGGCTCGTGCCAGGACGACCGCCGGTCATAATCGTGGTCAACATGCTCATCGTATCCGAGCCACTGGGATACCGAACTGCTTCAATATGGGTATGCTCGTCGATGTAGACTCCGGAGCCGATGGCAATACCTTTGGACAAATCCTCCTGGGAACCTGGTATGCGCACCCCGATCAGCGATTCGGAATTGGTGCGGACGCGTTTGCCGAGCTGAGCGCTGACAGCCGGCAACGAACCTTTCTCACGAAGATGAAAGAGCAGTTCCATCGTGCCGAGCGAGGATGCGGCGAAAACAACCGCACGGCAAGTGAGCCGCTTTGGGTTTCGATCGAACCAGGCAGTGGACTTTACGGTACGCACTTCATATCCGTCGCTGCCATCTTCCATGCGATGCAGCGGATTGACATCCACGACCTTCGTTTCCGGAAAAACCCTGGCGCCGTGCTTTTCGGCCAGATACAGGTAGTTCAGGTCCAGAGTGTTTTTCGCACCGTGACGGCAACCCATCATGCAGCCGCCGCACGCGATGCATGTGGTCCGGTCCGGTCCCTCTCCGCCGAAAAACGGATCATGCAAGGTTTTGCCGCCCGGCTCTGCGTCGGGGGATTGCAAAATGGCAACGTGTGTAGGGTAAAAAGTATGTCCGGCTCCAACTGCGTCGGCCACTTTTTTCAGCAGATGATCGGCAGGTCCAAGAATCTTGTTCTCGATAACACCGAGCATCCGGGAAGCCGTCGCATAGCTTCGCGGCATTTCTTTTTTCCAATCAGCCAAGCCAGCCCAGGAACCCATTTCCCATACTTTGTCCGGAGGCCGCAGCAAGGTAGCAGCGTAGGTGATCGATCCGCCACCCACCGCACAGCCGTGGAGAATGGTGACGTGCCTGAAAAACCGCATGTTGAAGAAACCGCGCAGCGCCAATTTCGGACACCAAAACCAGCGATGGATAAGCCAATTGGTGGACGGCAGGTTCTCGGGCGTCCAGCGCCGGCCCATCTCGATAACGGCAACTCTATAGCCCTTCTCGGTAAGCCGGTGCGCAGTGACACTGCCCCCGAAACCGGAGCCAATCACTATAAAGTCAAAATCAAGTTGTCCGTCTTGTGGCCTCATGCTTTCCTCATCCAGACTGAGTGGAAACGCCGACTGAGTGAAGCGTTCTCTTCGCACTGTTAGATTACCCGCGAGAATGGGGAACCGGTCTCCCTCGGTGGCCGGCATAACTTCAAGGTTCCGAAGACATTTACTTGCTTCGTTTGCACTGATGGAATCAGATCGACGAAAAAGTTGGCACGCGATGCGACAACTGATGAATACCATACCACCGGAGACGAAATAGCAAGTACCAGGACGGTTCCATAAATTCACCCGGCGCCCACGTCTAGCTGTATGGCCATGGTATGGCATGGCGTATCTTGGCAGAGTGATCGGAATTCACACCGATCAGAAATCAGTTTCCACCTGAGAGTGCCTTCTGCAATAAATGCTGGATTTCATTAAACTATTGTGCTACTGGAATAGGTCCGAGATTTTCAAGCCGGCGTGTAGGCCGGTCATGAGGACTTGAGCGAGGCAGTTTGAATTTGCGTGCGTGAGCTGAAGCGAGGTTTCCCGATGACGGTTTTGGCGAAGTTGGAGGAAAATAAAAGTATGTCAGAGAATTTTTCAGGCCCCAGTGAAGAACGGATTGCCTACCTGGAAGGACTAGTCGGTCAAGCCAGAATCGCCGCCGCTGCCTTTACGCAATACACTCAAGAGGATGTCGACCGCATCGTCAAAGCGATGGTCTTGGCCGGACTGGAACAGGCTCAATACTTGGCCGAGTTGGCGATCAAGGAAACCAGGCTCGGGGTTCTGGAAGACAAGGCCCTTAAGAACATGGTGGCCACGGAGTTCATCTACAACTATGTCAAAGATAAGCGTACGGTTGGCGTCATCCGTGAGTTTCCGGAACGCGGTCTGGTGGAGGTGGCTGAACCGATCGGAGTTATCTTCTCGCTCACCCCGATTACGAACCCCACTTCGACGGTCCTCTTCAAATGCATCATGGCCATCAAGACCAGGAACGCAGTCATTTTCAGTCCGCACCCGAATGCCTGGCACTGTTGTCACGAGGCCGTACGGATCATGTATGAGGCAGCGCTGAAGCACGGCGCGCCCGAAGGTGTTTTTGCTTGCCTTGAGTCGCACACCCTGCAGGACAATGCCTACCTTATGCATCACAAGGACGTCGGCCTGATTGATGCCACCGGCGGGCCGAGCGCGGTGAAAGCCGCCTATAGCTCCGGCAAACCGGCCTTAGGCGTGGGACCGGGCAATACGCCAGTCTATCTGGAAAAAACGGCTGATCTGGACACGGCCGTGGTGGACATCATCACCTCCAAAACTTTCGATAACGGAACAATTTGCGCCTCAGAACAGACGGTGGTGATCGACGATGAGATTTATGATCTCGTGCTGAAGAACTTTGCGGACCTGGGTGCGCACATCTGCAATGAGAAAGAGACAAAGCTGCTGGGCCGCACGGTGATCGATCCCGAAACCGGATTCATGCAGCCAATGGCAGTCGGCCAGAAGGCCACCGATATCGCCCGCATGATCGGTCTTTCCGTGAAGCCGAACACCAAACTCTTAATTGCGCCGATTCGCGGTGTAGGCCGCGAACATCCCCTGTCGGTCGAGAAACTGTTCCCGGTGCTCTCGGTTTACCGTGCTAAATCCGTCGATGAGGCGCTCAAAGTGTGCGTCGACGTGAACCATGCCGGCGGGCTTGGACACACGGCGGTCATTTTCTCGAACAACGATGAGATCATCCGGAAATTCGGCGAGATGATGAACGCAGGGCGGATCATTGTGAATTCGCCGGGCTCCGTCGGGGCGCTGGGCGGCATTTACAACGACATGGTGCCCACCTTCTCATTCGGATGCGGCACCGGCGGCGGCAACAGCACGACTGATAACGTAAACGTATATCACTATTTGAATATCAAACGCATGTCTCGAAGGACACCAGCGCATATGTGGCTCCGCATCCCCAATCACATTTACTTCAACTTGAACGCCGTGGAAAACCTGCGCCAGTTCGCATCGCGCTCGACTGTGATCGTTACCAGTTCACTTTTGGAGCAAATCGGCCACGTAGATATTGTCCGGCGCTACCTTCCACAGCAGACTCGCGTCCATGTCGAGGTCATCCCTGATGCGGAGCCCGAGGTCAAGGTCGTCATGCAAGGCGTGGAGGCGCTCAAACTCTACAAGGCGGACCAAATCATTGCGCTGGGCGGCGGGGCCGTGCTCGATGCGGCGAAGATCATGAAGCTCAAGTACGAATCGCCGGAGGCTGACTTACAGGAGCTGGCCGCTCCGTTCCTCGATATCCGCAAGCGCGTGGTCCAGTTCCCGACCGAAAAGATCAACCCGGCGCGGTTGATTGCCATCTCGACTACCAGCGGAACGGGGAGCGAGGTGACGCCGTTTGCCGTCCTCTCCGACAAAGAGCGTGGGCGCAAGGTGACGCTCGCCGATTACTCGCTGACTCCAGATGTGGCGATCATCGATCCGCAGTTCGTCATGTCAATGCCGAAGGGCCTCACCGCCGATACCGGCATCGACTGTTTGACCCACGCAATGGAAGCTGCCGTTTCGCTTTACGCTTCGCCCTACTCGGACCCCAACGCCATGCAGGCGATTCAACTGGTGTTCAAGTACCTGCCCATTGCTTATGAGCACCCCCAGAATGAAGAGGCGCGCTGCATGATGCACAATGCCGCCTGCATTGCGGCGATTGCGTTTGCCAACGTGTCGGTAGGCGTCAATCACGCGCTGGCGCATGCCTTCGGTGCACGCTTCGGCGTCCCGCACGGTCGGGCCAACGGGCTCATGTTGCCGCACGTAATTGCGTATAATGCGTCGGTGCCAAGCAAGTTCATGCCGTCCCCGAATCAGCGCGGATACGGCGCACACAAGAAATATGCCGCCATAGCCGACATGCTTGGTCTGGGTGGCGACACGGTCGAGGAAAAGGTGAAGAACCTTGTGGCGGCGACAGAACAGTTGCTCGACCAAGTCGCGATTCCACGTTCGATTGCCGAGTTGGGGATCTCGAAAGAAGAATTTGAGCGGGCGATGCCCGACTTGGTCAGGAGTGCCTTTGAAGATCCCTCCGGGCGGACGAACCCTCGCATGACGCTGATGAGCGAAATGGTCGAGCTGTTTTGGAGTGCTTATCAAGGACGTGGCTTGGCGAAAGTGGCCAGTGCGTCTTAGCAATAAACAGCGTCATGGAAGGGTGTGCGTATGACAACGAATGCCGTTTGGCTCAAGATTGACGCGGAACGCTTGGTCCATGCCTTGCATCAGGCTTGTGAGAACCTGAACAGTGCCGAGCGTGAAGTGGCTTTGGATTTTTCTTTCGTGCGCCGAATCGATCCGGGCGCGCTCAGGGCGATGGAAAAACTAGCCGGCGTTGCTGACGATAAAGCCGTCAAGGTCGTGCTGCGCGGAGTCAACGTCGATGTTTACAAAGTGCTGAAGCTGGTGAATCTGACGCCACGATTCTCGTTCCTCGCCTGAGATGAGAGCCAGCAGTTACGGGAGTTACACGGTGACTGGGTGACCGCCCCGTGAAAAGATGGGGGCGTAATCGCTCCCAAGATACAGAAGGGCACCTTCATGGCAGATAATCGCAACCAAAGTTTACTCTCCTCCGGAGACGCTCTTTTCCTGTATTTCGAACGCGAGGGCCAACCGATTAACGTCGCGTCGGTCAGCGTGCTTGAGGGGGTGGTCCCGCTTGACCGTTGCATAGAGTTCATCGAATCGAAGGTTCCCCTCATCCCCCGCTATATGCAGCGTGTGGTCGCGCCGCTGTACAATATCGACCTTCCGACCTGGGAATACGATCCCGAGTTCGACGTGCGCAACCACGTTCGCGAGGTCGTGTTGAAGCGAGGAACGGAGGCAGAGTTTAAGGACGTAGCCGGCCGCATCCTGAGCACCACTTTGGATCGGAACCGGCCGCTGTGGGACTTTACTCTGGTGCAGGGGCTGAAAGGCAATCGCACCGGCGCGGTTATTCGGATGCACCATTGCCTTGCCGACGGAATTGCGGGAGTCGGACTGCTAAACGCCCTCATGGATCCGAGCCCCACTCCCCCGCGATTGCCCAAGGATAAGGAACACTTCCAAATACCGCCGCG
The DNA here is from genome assembly GCA_050015355.1 of Candidatus Korobacteraceae bacterium. Taxonomy (GTDB): domain Bacteria; phylum Acidobacteriota; class Terriglobia; order Terriglobales; family Acidobacteriaceae; genus CAWBRT01. The sequence continues at coordinate 7,758 of JBEKBO010000081.1, forward strand.
ACAGACTGGCGAGAAGTCGTTGCTGAACGGCTTGATCAGCTCGTCGATGACCGCCGTGCAACGAATTCTTGCCGCCGAATCAGAGTTGCTGACCCTCGCCAAGCAAGTGATCGCAGGTGTAGAAAAACAGACTGAAACGGCAGCGACCCAAGCCGAGCCTGCTCCTAACCCTGACGCGCGAATTCTGCTCATGGACGAATTGAAACGTGTGCTGCCGGAACTCGCTGCGGCCCCCAACCGCCTGCCATTCAACGTGGTCTGCCGCGGACCTCAGAAGTTCAACTGGGCCGAAATTCCGCTGGCGGAAATAAAGGCCGTAAAGCAAGCCTGCGGCGCCACGGTTAACGATGTCGTACTCGCGGTCGTGACTTCGACCGTACGGCGCTATGCGGAATTACACGGTGTTCAGCTTAAGAAACAGCGAGTGAGAATCATCGTTCCAGTAAATATCCGTGGCAACGCGCAGGCAAGCGACCTGGGAAATCGGATCACGTTTCTTCCCGTCGACATCCCGCTGGATATCGTTGATCCCCGTAAGCTGATCGATGCGGTGCGTGCGGCCGTGGCCCGTGCCCGGAGCGCACATATGGCCGAGTTGGTGGGCCTGCTCGGAACCTGGCTGGCAACGATTCCGAATGCTTTGCAGGCGCTCGTAGGGCCGCTGGTGAGTCAGTTGCCTCTCAGCCTATGCAATCTCATCTGTACAAACGTGCCCGGCCCCCAGGTTCCTCTTTACTTCCTTGGTCATCGACTGCTCTCCTGTCATCCGTATGTGCCGATCGGCGGTGAGATGGGAATGAACTGCGCCGTTCTGACTTATGACGGCACCGCATTCTTCGGGTTTACCGGGGATGCTCATGCAATTCCCGACCTTAAGCTCCTGGACAAGCTGCTCGAAGCGAGTTTTGCGGAGCTGCTGAAGGCAGTCGGCTTGCATCGGCCACGACGGAACACGGTACGGTCCAGGCCACATGCCGCGCCCGTTCCCGCCGCAACGCCGGCCGCTCCCAAAGTCGTGGTAGCGCCAGTAACGACCGCCTCTCCGGCCGAATCCGCGAGAGAACCGGAGGCCAAAGCAGCGGCAGGCGAAGAGGCGATTCCGCTAAGAGTGGGGGCGTAACATCACCCCAGCGAGCGGTGCTCGCCGGGGACCCCGACAAGGCGATCGCAACCAGTTTTTTTGCAGCTTTATTGCGGCCGAGGACGTACGGAAGGGCCTGGCGCAGACAGGCCATTCGCCGCCAACCGTACGCCCGGCTCCTTCGCAAGGTATACCTTCCGCGAATCTGGTCTAGCCGTTCGGCTAGGTCGTGGGTTTGCCGCGCCGGCGCTTCCGATTGGTATTGCCAGTCCGCTTAGTATTGCCGGTCCGCTTTTCCAGTTCTGCTATGCGCTTGCGGAGTTCCTGCAATTCGCGCCCTTCAGCTTGTTTTTCCGACACAGTGCTCTGGATAAAATTCTTCACCAGTTGCAGAGGAGAGCCGGCTGCGGACTGCACCTCGCTTAACCCGTTTTCAACCGTGTTCTGCACTTTGTGATAGGCATCGAATGCCGAATTCAAATACCACATAATGAACTCGCGCCCGACATGGTCCGAGGCGACGATCAGTTGGCGAAGCAGCTCCAGCGGGAGCCCCGTTGGCTTCTCTCTGGCATCTTCCATGACGATCTGCATCAGAGACACGCGGGTCAGATCTTCGCCGGTTTGGGAATCGATAACCTGGACCTCAGTTCCATTTCGGATCAAAGCGGCCACTTCGTCTAAATTGACGTACCGGCTGGACGACGTGTCGTATAACCTTCTGTTTTTGCCGTACTTCTTGAAGATTACCTTGGTCGATTGCGTTGAACCGTCGTTGCTGTTGCCCCGCAACATTTTTACCCCCCGACTATTGACATCCGTGACTAAATATACTAGCTTAGGGTCGATTGTTGCAATGCAACATGGAGGACGTTATGCCACGAAATACGAAGAAGCCAGCCGAACCCGAGAACCAGTTATCATCCTTTGCCTCCCTGCTGCTGGGATGGACGCAGCAAGGTATCGATAGTTTCCTGGCCACGCAGCGAATCCTCGCCGACTTTGCAACGCGCAAGAGCGCCGGCGCGATAAAGAGTCTGCGGGAAGGGATGTCCGGCCCCGAGAACTCTCCCACCGCGATTCTGACCGAACTCGCCGTCGAGGGAACTGCAAGTCTTACCGAAGCGCAGAGAGTCCTGCTGAATCTGTTGGAGCAGGAAAATGGGATCGTAATGGACGCCGTGGCGGAACGCGTCGAGGGCTACGGCCCTGCCGCGTCCATGGCGAACCGTTTGCGCCGTGGGATCGACACGCTGGTCCAGATGCAGCAGGAGTTCCTGACAATTGCGAGCAAACATGTGCAGGGGCGGCTGGAGAAAACCAAAGCCGGCGAAGTCCCGGATGCCGCGTGTCTGGTCGATGCCGCCCGCGATGCAATGGAGAACTTCGTTCGCGCACAGAAGAAGCTCCTGGATGTGATTGTTGCAGACGGAGCCAAACCAAAGGGCGGCAAAGCCGAGGAGAGCAAGAAAAAGATCGCGCTATCCGGCATTGCGCGCGAAGCGGCAAGTTCGTTCATTGATGCTCAAAAGAATCTATTGGACCTCGCCGGACAGCAGGTCAACGTCAATCTGCAGGTAGCGGGGCGTCTGGGGGAAATGGCGAATCTGCTTCGGCTGAGTCCCCTGCCAACTATTACTGGGGACAGCGTGAAGAGTTTTGTAGAGGCCGAGAAAGCCGTGCTCGACTCAATCATGAAGCCCGGCAACGGCGCGAAGAGCGCGCCTAAAGCGGAGCGCGCTGCAAAGCGGCAGACTGGCCGCCGTCGCGCGACCAAGGCAAAAGCAGCAGGAGCCTAACGCGCGAACGTTATCTTAAGTGAGGCGCTTTGTCTCCTGCTTGATGCAGCACCATGATGGAATTGCGGTTCGTGCCGTTGGCTTCGCCCGGCGGCACGAATCTTGCCGCTCCTGCACGAAGGTGCGCGTGGTTTTTAGTCCAGACGTTGTGACGCAGCGCCGACTCCGGCGTCATCGATCACCAGCCCGATATAGCAGTGCCGTTCGCCAGCTCTGCACGGTTCGAAGGGTCGCTCGCGCCGTAAAGCAACGAAAGATGTCCGGCTGCCATCTTAGTTAGGGCTAGGAAGCCCGTTTCTTACCGCGGGCTTGGCGGCGCTGACATTTACCATGGCTTCGAGAGAACTCCTTCGGAAGAAGCAAACGAAAACTGAAATCCCAATCTGGAACGAGGCGCTGTGTGCTATCGACCTCGTGTTGCTCCATGCCTCTCCCGTTTGCTACGGCTTGGGTATACCGCATGGTGAAGGATCCGCTGTTGTTGTAATCCCGGGGTTTCTCGGGTCAGACCGCTATCTGATTCAACTGAATTCGTGGCTCGAACGCATCGGGTATCGGCCATATCGTTCTGGTATCGCGCCCAATGCAGAGTGTCCGAACCTGCTCATTCAAAACCACCTGAATGCGATCATCGACAGGGCTGTCACCGAGACGGGTCGGAAGGTAGATCTCATCGGCCACAGTCTCGGCGGTATTATGGCCCGCTCTTTGGCGAGTCAGAGGCCGGACGACATCGCCTCGATTATTACCCTCGCATCACCGTTCCGTGGAAACACGTACCACCATACCGTCCATCGCGCGGCCGAGGTTGTTCGCAAGTACATTCTAAAGGAGCACGGTTCTGAGGTGCGGCCCGCCTGCTACACGCACCGTTGCACCTGCGATTTCTTGAATTATCTGCGCTGCAACGTACCCCCATCTGTAATGGTGACCGCACTCTACACGCGAGATGACGGGATCGTTGACTGGCAATCTTGCAGGACGGGCGATTCTGATGTGGATGTCGAGGTTACCGGAACGCACGTTGGACTGGTATTCAACGCCGCTGTTTACACCGTCATAGCCAATCGCCTGGCTCAGGTCCAATCGCGAACCAACTGCAACCAAGAAGACCGTCGTCATCGCGATGTGGTTAACGTGTTCAACTGCAGCAGGCGAGCCTAACCGCCGTTTTTTTACTGAGCTGAAACGCGAGGCAGCAGCCGGTCCAACACTGTCTGTTCCAACTTAATGGACAGGCGGCCACTGTATAGCATGGCGCTACACTGCACCTTCATCAAATCCTTGAAAGTGAGTGGCAAGCCTGCTTTCGAGCCGCTCGTCAACCAGTTTTGCAGACCATGGCGGGCGAAGGTATAGGCCATAGACACACCAGACCCTCGGATGTCGGCGACAACCCCGTCCAGCGTGAACAGCACCTTCGATAGCATAATCAGGGATGAGGTGAAGCGAATGCCTTTGGCGGCGGTTTGTTGCAACAACCGCATGGCGTCCACGGCGCCCGGCACCCGCCTCAAGGGCAGCCTCTCGAAGAATCCCGCGACGGTCTGACGAATTATCCGCGCCTGCTTTGAATCATGCCTCGCTGTGCCGCCTTGGCTCAGGGCTTGAATCTCACTGGCAGCACCTACCGGGTCGCGTAAGCCAACCATAAGAACGAGAAGCGCCAAGTGCCGCCGTTGCTGGCGGCTCAAACGTTCCGTCAGAGCCCAATCGAGAATAATCAGTTCTCCAGTTTGATTGTCATAAAACAGATTGCCTGCATGGGGATCGGCGTGGAACAGCGCACTTTCCTGCGGCGCGAAAAGAGGTACGGCAATCAGCGCTTCGATCAGCCGCTCAGACACCTGCCCACGACGCCACGCAGGCATTCGAGCAACCGCTTCGGTCACTTTCTCCCCATGCTCCTCGCTCATTGCCGTAACCCTGGAGGTACACAGCGCCGGATAAACCCGTGGCACTCGAACCCTGGACATGGAATCGTAAAGGGCGAATGCCTCGACTAGCGTCTTCTGCTCACCAACAAAATGGGTCTCGTGCCGCAGCAGTCGACGAACCTTAGTGAACGTATCGGTGAGTACGTTCTTCGCGAGACCATATTCGCGATGCTTCGATCCGAAAAAGTCGGCCAGGCCTCGCAACAACTCCATATCTTCGGCGAAGTACGCGGGGATGTGAGGTTTCAGGACCTTGAAGACTCCGGCTTGACGCTCACCAGTGTCGGGGTTGCGCCATGTAAAGCGCACGACCGCGCTGACACTCGCCTCGGACAATATGAATGGTTCGACGCGAACCGCAAAGCTCTCAATCCGCGTCCCCAATTCCTGTTGAACAATGGCGCAGATTTCCTCTGCGTTCACGTCGCGGATTCCGTTCTCCAGTTGAGAGAGAGCCTCCCGCAAGGCAGGACGAAGATAGCGGTTTCGCGCAATCACCTGGCCTAGCTTCTGGAGGCCGGGGACTTTTGCGATTAGCCGCAGCAATCGGGTCTCGGGCGAAGTATTCGGTGGAAGCTCGAATTGCTCCAACAGCTTGGGAGCGAGCCGCGCATCGGACAATTGCGCAACCACAAACAGCATCGCATCGCGGACGGGTGGACGCCAGCTCTCATACTCCGCCGGAACCAATGCCTCCGCCGGCACAAACTTCTCGACGATCAATTTCCCGACTTCAGCACGCAGCAATCGACCGGCAGGGCTCCGCAGTGCGGCCTCGATCGCGCTGATCTTCTCGGCGGTCGTGGCATTTTCCGGCGCCAAGCGCGCCATGAAGGTGTACACCTGTTCCGGTGAAGAACGGCCCAAGAGCCCCTCTATGAAAGACAGATTCGACATGCGAAAGCCTCACGCTCGACTGCAATCCCGGAAAGGTAGCGGCCGGGCCGCCAAGGCACACAATCCCTTTCCCCGCCCGCTGCTCACATCACTTACTCCATGCGATTGTAACTTGCAGTGACGGGCATCACCCGCTCGTGCAGGCATTCGACCACGCACTTCCCATTTCCGAATTAATTCTGTTTTGTCTTGCCAGCCAGCGGCATTTCTGCTCACAAATGCATCTTAAAATCTAGTAGGCTTCAGGTCCCACGACTTTCGCTCGGGAAAGGCCATGACTATCCGCACTATCAATGAAGTGTTCTATAGCGTGGTTGAGCGAAACCTCGATCGCGTCCTGACGATCAAGCGCCATGGAAAATGGAGCTCGATCTCGTCTCGCGAGCTCTACCGCGACGTCGTGGGAGTCGCACGCGCGCTGCGAAGCTGGGGCATTGGGGAAGGCGATCGTGTCGCTATCCTGAGTGAGAACCGTCCCGAGTGGGCTGTGGCTGATTTCGCCACGATGCTGTTGGGTGCGGCGACTGTACCCATTTACGCCACCCTCACGCCCGAGCAAACGTTGCACCTCCTGCGTGATGCCGGGGCGCGAGTTATCTTCATCTCTACCGCCGATCAACTCCGCAAGGTAATGGGCATCACGGACCGCTGCTCGATCGAGAAGATCGTGGTCATGGACGATGTCAACGCTTCCAACATCGTCCCCATGGAACGCCTGATGCGGAGCGGCCCCGAAACGCGCGATGAGGCGTTTGATTCGCGGGCGCTTGCGGTCGGACCCGATGAACTTGCGACCATCATCTACACTTCCGGCACAACGGGTACGCCAAAGGGCGCGATGTTAACGCATGGGAATCTGGCGTCCAACCTTCTGCATTCGCTCTATCTGTTCCCGTTCGAGTGCGGACAGGTGAGCATCTCTTTCATGCCTCTGTCCCACGTCTTCGCCCGGCATGTGGACTACGTCATGTTATGGCGCGGGTTGACCGTCGCGTACTGCCCTTTCCACGACGAACTGTTGTCCACAGTCGGTGAGGTCAAGCCCGACGTTTTCGTGGCTGTGCCTCGTATATACGAAAAGCTGTACAGCAAGGTGCGGAGCAAGTTCAACGGTGGAGTGAAGCTAAAACTTTATGACTGGGCGATGCGCGTAGGCCGAGAGCACAAACACGAAGTGCTGGCGGGCAAAACGCCTGCCGCAATTCAATGGCGATTGGCCGACAAGGTATTTTTCTCGAAAGTGAGAGCCGTTCTGGGCGGGCGCGTCAGGCTTTTTGCTTCCGGCGGCGCGCCTCTGAGCCGCGATGTGCTCGACTGGTATGCGAGCATTGGAATCCCGATTTACGAAGGCTATGGCCTAACTGAGACTTCGCCCATTATCGCCGTAAACAATTTCAAGGCTTGCCGCTTCGGCAGCGTGGGGCCGGTAATCGAGAACGTTGAGATCCGGATAGCTGTCGACGGTGAAATCCTGGTTAAGGGCCCATCGATATTCAAGGGGTACTGGAACATGCCCGAAGAGACGGCGTCCGCCTTTGAGGGCGAGTGGTTTCATACAGGGGATGTGGGCCATCTGGATGCCGAGGGATTTCTCTACATCACGGACCGCAAGAAGGACCTTATCAAGACCTCCGGCGGCAAGTTCATTGCGCCGCAACCGATTGAATGCAAGCTGAAGGCCAGCCTGCTGGTGGAAGAGGCCGCAATCATGGCCGACCGCAGGAAGTTCGCGTCGGCGATTATTGTGCCGAGCTTTCCAGCGCTGGAAGACTGGGCCGCGGTAAATCGCGTGCCGTTCGCCTCGCGCGAGGAGTTGATTGCCACTCCAGAGGTATTCGCTCTTTACGAAAGCATCGTGTCCGGCGTGAACGAGGACCTGGCGCAATTCGAAAAGATCAAGAAATTCATTATCGTGTCCGACGAGTTCTCAATGGCGAACGGGGCACTCACACCCACCATGAAACTAAAGCGGCGATACATTGAGCAGCGCTACAGCAAGGAACTAGACGAGCTTTACAACAGCGAGACCGAAGTTCTCAGAGCAGGGTAACGGGCGAACCTGCATCCCGCTGAATCGGGCGGCATCGCCTGCCAGTATGCTGTTTCTTGACGTGATAGTTCTTACTGCAAGTTCTCGAAAACGCCGGCCGCGCCCATCCCGCCGCCGACACACATGGTAACGATCCCGTAACGCGCCTGGCGACGCTTCAATTCGCGAATAATGGTGGCGGTGAGTTTGGCGCCGGTGCACCCAAGCGGATGCCCCAATGCGATCGCGCCGCCATTGGGATTGATGCGAGCCGGGTCCAGGCCGCCTTCCCTGATGACCGCCAGCGATTGCACGGCAAACGCCTCATTCAGTTCGATAACATCGATATCACTCAACGTCAGACCGGCCATCTTCAGCGCTTTCGGAATGGCAAAGACGGGCCCCAGTCCCATTTCCTCCGGTTTGTAGCCGGCCGTCGCAAATGCCAGATAACGCGCTAGCGGCTTGATACCCAGGGCTTGCGCCTTTGCCGCGGACATAACCACGGCCGCCGCCGCGCCATCTGACATCTGCGATGAATTCCCTGCTGTAGTCACGCCGCGAGCGTGAAATGCGGGCCTGAGCGAGGCAAGCGTTTCCATTGTGGTCTCGGCCCGCGGGCACTCATCCGCCTTGAACACGCTCTCGACTCGCTTCGGCTTGGAGCCGTTCGGCGTGGTGAAACTGACGGGCACTTGTACCACTTCGTCCTCGAACTTGCCTTCCGCGATCGCCGCCAGAGCCTTCTGGTGCGACTGGTAAGAGAATTCGTCCGCCTGCTCGCGAGTGATGCCGTATCGCTTGGCCAGCCGCTCGGCGGTCAGGCCCATTGATAGATACGCATCCGGATAATTTGTCACCAACCATGGGTTGGGCGAAATCTTGTGCCCTCCCATGGGAATCATGGTCATTGACTCAGTGCCGCCGGCGAGGATCACCTCCGCCGCGCCAACCATAATGCGTTCGGCCGCCATGGAGATCGCCTGCAGCCCCGAGGAGCAGAAGCGATTGACCGTCATCGCCGATACTTCCAGCGGCAATTCGGCGCGCAAGGAGGCTATGCGGGCCACGTTCATGCCCTGCTCAGCCTCAGGCATCGCGCAGCCGAGAATCACATCCTCGATCTCATGGGTCGGCAGTTGCGGCACGCGAGCGAGCGCGCCCTTGATCGCCACTGCCGCGAGTTCATCGGGGCGCGTTGCCCGCAACGTGCCTTTGAAGGCTCTGCCAACGGGGGTGCGGACTGCTGAAACAATTACGGCCTCATTCATACTTGCCACTGTGAGTTACCTGAAGTCTTAGTGTTAGTGAACCGGTTTCGGTGGATCAGCTCATCCATCTGAACGCAAACACCTATGGGGTGACGCATTCAGTTCCTTAGCGGCTTCCCCGTTTTTAGCATGTGCGCAATACGCTCCCGCGTTTTTGGTTCGCCGCACAGCGACTTGAATGCTTCACGCTCCAAATCCAGCATGTGCTGCTCGCTGATTTGCATGTTTGGCGTGACGTTGCCGCCGCAGAGCACCTCGGCAATCTTGATGCCGATCTTCTGATCGTGGTCGCTGATGTACGCGCCCTGCCGCAGAATATGTACGCCAAGCTTGAGCAGCGCCAGGACGCTTTCCCCCGGCGCGGAAATATCGTTGCGCACGCGCGGTGGACAATATCCCGCCCGAATCAAATCGAGAGCACGCGCCTTCGCGTCGGCCACGACGCGTTCGCGGTTCATGGTGACCTGGTCGGCCGGGGACAAAAACCCATAACCGCGCGCCTCTTCCGCCGACGTAGACACCTTTGCCATTCCGACGGCTTCAAATACCCGCTTGAGCGCCTCGACAACCTCTACCGATTGGCCGCGTCCGCCTGGGTTTACGGCTTCAGCGCGGTCCATCGCACGCAGCAGCATCTCTTTCAGTCCGCCGCCCGCGGGAAGCAAGCCCACGCCGGCTTCCACCAGTCCCATATACAACTCAGCATGCGGCTGGCGAGCTGCGCCGTGTAGAGCGATTTCGCAACCGCCGCCCAGCGTCATCCCGAACGGCGCCACCACAACCGGCTTTGGCGAAAACTTGATCGACTGCGCCATGCGCTGAAAGCTGCGCACCATCAGGTCGATGTCATCCCATTCTTCCTCCTGGATTGCCAGGAGCAGCAACATAAGGTTGGCGCCGGCGCAAAAATGCGGGGCATCATTCGTAATGACGAATCCGTCGAACTTTTCTCCCGTGCCATTTTTTAACGTCTCGGTAACCAGCGTGATAATGTCGCCGCCGATGACGTTCATCTTGGAGTGGAACTCCAGGCAGCCGATACCATCACCCAAGTCAACCAGCGAAGCCCCTGGATTCTTCTTCACAACTCCATTGACCTTCTTCGCAACCTGCACCGAGCCAGTGCCTCGCGGCACCGGCACGCTCTCATAGCCGCCGGTTCTGAGGTCGAAGTACGCGCTCGCCGACGCGGCACGCGGCTCGTCAACGTACCAGGAGCGCCGGCCCGACGCCAATAGCCGCTCGACGTTCGGCGCAATAGCCTGCCCGGATTTCCTCATGCGTGCCACGGTAGCTTCCACGCCCGCAGCATCCCAAAGTTCGAATGGCCCCATTTCCCAGTTGAATCCGAGACGCATCGCCCGATCGATCTCGACGATGGAATCCGAGATCTCGCCGATACGATTTGCGGCGTAGGTCCAGAGGTCGCTCAGAGCCGACCACAGAAATTGACCGGCGCGATCCGGTTTCGAGCCATTCGACCCGAGCAGCATCGGCAGCCGTTGCCCGGCGTCCTCGATCTGGCTCGCCATTTCCAGGACTGGGAATTTCGCTTTCTGCCGCGGACGGTACTCTATCGTCTTCCAGTCAATGCCAAGTATCTGCTCGCCTTCGGTGGATTTGACTTTCTTGTAAAAGCCCCCTCCGGTCTTGTCGCCCAGCCATCGGCGCTCCAGCATCTGGTTGAAAAACTCGGGCAGCCGCAGCTCGCTGCGCTCATCGCAAGCACCACACGGCGAAGCACCAGAAGCGCTTGGACCAGCAGCACCGTTGAGCAGGTTGCGCACCACATGCCCGAGCACATCGAGACCGACCATGTCGATGGTGCGGAATGTGGCGGACTTCGGCCAGCCAACCGCCGTGCCAGTGAGCGCGTCCACTTCCTCGATGCTCATATCGATCTGCTGCATGAGGCGGAAGATGTTCAACACGGAAAACGCACCGATACGATTAGCGATGAAATTAGGCGTGTCTTTGGCGAAAACTGTTCCCTTGCCCAGGCGCACGTCGCTGAAGTTCGCGATGGCCTTTAGCGCCTCCTCATCCGTCTCCGGCGTGGGAATGATTTCCAGCAGGCGCATGTAACGCGGCGGATTGAAGAAGTGCGTGCCAAACCAGTAGCGACGAAAGTCATCGCTGAATCCTTCGGCGATGCGTGATACCGGGAGGCCGCTGGTATTTGTCGTAACGATGGTGCCTGGGCGGCGAATGGCCTCTACCTTCTTCAGCAGGGCGCGCTTGATTTCAAGGTCTTCGACTATAGCCTCAATCACCCAGTCGGAATCGGCGACGAACGCCAGGTTGTCATCGAAGTTGCCAACCGTGATCAGATTTGCAAGCGAAGAATTGGTCAACGCCGCGGGCTTGGCTTTACGTACCGCTTCCAATCCTGCCTGAGCGATACGGTTACGGGCATCTCCTACGGAGCCGGAGGGCGCCACATCGAGCAGGAACGAGTTCACACCGGCGTTCGCCAGAAGCGCGGCAATGCGCGCTCCCATAGTCCCGGCGCCCAGGACGGTTACTTTTTCAATACGCTTCATAGGGTCAGGCTATCTCGGCCCTCCAGTTTGTGAACAGCTGATTGGTAGGATGCCGGCAAGGTCTCAATGGCTCATTTGCATGCGTCATTTTTTCGTCGTTCGAGCCAACCCCGGCGCCCTCTTGGCAAGCTACGTTCGTCCTGCTTCAAAAAAAGCAATATATTCAACGACTTGCAAAATCAGAGACCTTCCTCCGGCTGTTTCAATTCGGAACCGCCGACGTCAACTCCGGAGTGCAATTCAAACTCACGAGATGAGCGAAAAGGTGTATAAGAGAGGTGCCCGAGGTCTTGCGATTTGCAAGTAATCAATCGCTGGGACATACCCTAAACACCTCTGGCATTTGGTTAGTGTTTGGCTCTCGGATTTGCAAGTGAACGTCAACCTGTTTTGCGATCATCACTTGATCAGAATCGAGGTGCAAATCGAATTCAACTAACCTGCACATTAAAGGTCTAACTTCGTAAGTTGAGGGCCGCAAGAAATTGCGGCCCTTGCTCGTTGGAACGACCGAATTGTGTCTTAAGCCTCCAAACTAAGGCCTGAAATCACCGCCGGCATTATCCGAATGGGTGTAAACTGCGCGGTCAGAAGGGAGACTGGCCGGAAGTGTAGCCGGCTGGCCGTGACTCCGGGGGATTAAAAGATGTCAGAGCACTTAATATATAGCTGGGACGATGACAAGGGCGGACACTTGGTTTGCTCTGAGTGCCTTAGAGCTTTGGGTAACGCTGCCGTATGCGGAAGCGATGATCCGCAAGTAACGGCACGGGAAGTCTGCGACTATCCCGCGGAAATAGAGAAAGACTAACCGTATCGAGCAGCGTTGCGGGTAAGACTCCTCGCAATCGCGCCAGGACGCCTGTTTTCGAGCCAACGGAAGACCCTGCAATCAGTTCACCGTCCCCTTCCTGCGTAAGCCAGTTCCCATTCTGGTAAGGCCACGTTCCCCCGCCCGGAACTGTGCATCACAGAACACTTCGACATCCCTGAGCGGCGACAAGCCGGCGCGGCTGAGCACGCGTGCAAGCTGGTCACGGGCGTAGTTTTAACAACTGCTGAACCTTGTCCAGTAGAACTGCCGGGCCCTCTAGCTTGTGTACAAAAGCCTCTACATGTTCCAATCCAGCAGGCTCTTCCGTTGCGGAGAGCAAAAGAACAGGTAACTCGGGGCGAACCGACTTCAATTGCGCAGCCAGCTTGATGCCGTTAGCGTCCTCCACCA
>JBEKBO010000082.1:0-20337 GCA_050015355.1 Candidatus Korobacteraceae bacterium
CGCTCAAAGCCAGTCATCATCGCCAATGTCCTCTGCCTCATCTTCTCAATCCACCTACTCGCTTGCACTTTAACCCGAGTAGCTGTGGAAAGCAGAGAACTTAATCAGAGTCTCCCTAGCTTATCGCGGGCTGCCACATTCTCGCCAATCGAGTCGACCGGGCAACGGCTAATACAGACTCCGCATGTTCCTTGGGCAATCCGCAAACACCAGGCAAACGGATCGTCGCCGTAAGGGCGCGGAGTCGGAGGCAGCTCAGCGTCGGTCACCACGCTTCCCAGGCGGTGCGCGATGCCATGTCGTGTGATGAGTCCACCGGAAAGGCCGAATGTTCCCAGCCCCGCGACGAATGCCGTGTGCCGCTCCGACCAACAACTGCTGATCCCGACTTGCGGCCGTTCCGCCACGGTATTCTGAGACACCACGGCGGGCGCAACCGCGGCAAAGCCCAGAGATCTGAGATGCAATTCCATGCCGTGCCTCATCCGGCTGTTGAGCTCCTCTCCGAAGGTACGAACATAAGCCCAGGCGCGGGAAGGGACCTGCGTCTCGCGCCGGTTGGTCGAGCGAGCGGGGGAGCTGACCGGCAAACTCCAGCAAACGACGCTACGGGCGGTTGCCTGCGGAGCGACCAATGACAATGCTTCTTGCGGACTCCAATAGAATGGGCCGATGACCTCTTTGAATCGAGCAAACCATGCATCATCGGCTGCCGCAACAGCCACCGTTGGCCCGTCGAACATGGCTTCTCCGAGCCCGTCGTCAAAGCCGGTTTTTGAATCGCCTGCCAACAGCTCCGTTAGGATCGCCAAAGGGTCTAATCCCATACCCACTCTCCACATAGTGTTAACTTTCTAGTCATTCTACTCTGCCATTGGCGCGGCATAAAACCAATAATGCGGGAGAAGTTGAGGGCGGAGTCTGAGCGGGGTCTCCAGAAAGCCAGAAGTCAGGCTTTGCGGCGCGGCGCGCGACAAGTCTGCTCGGATGCTCCCGAGAAATACATCAAACAAGAAAACTGCTCTAATACGGGAACTCGATCCCCATGCTCTTGGCGAACTCCCAGGTGGCAGCCCTGAACTGCTTGGGGCCGGCGGCAAACGAAGTCTGACCGCCTGAGTACGATGCCAGCGACTGCAGCAAATTCATGCCGGCGACATCGTCCACGTCAAGTCCGATACAGTCAACTCGCACTCTCCCCAGCACGGCGTTGATCTCGGAAGAACCGACATGGGCGGCAGCATCGCGTCCGTCGGAGATCACCAGCAGTACGCGGCTCCTGTTCTTGGCGATGCGGTCCAGGTGTCCGGCGGCGAAGGCAACCGCATCCAGCAAAGCCGCGCCTGATTGCGGCTTGATGCCCGCGATCGCCTCTTCCAGCAGCTTTTCGTTGCGCGTCAAGTCCTGCTCGAACTCCAGCTCATTGCTGAATCCCATGACGAACACCTCATCGTCCTGCCGAAGGTGCCTGACCAGATCGCTTAGAGCAAAGAGGATCGCGTCGCGGTCGTCGTGCGTAAGGCGTGCTTTCTGAATCACGATTCCGAGCGAAAGCGGGCCATCGCGAGGAACAAAAGCGCGCTTATGAACCGGCGGAAATTGCAGCCCCGCCTTGGCTGTGTTTTGCGCCGGTTCCTGGCTCGGCGGAAGCACAGGAACGGCAGTCGGCCCCGTTCTAGCTTTGCTCGCCGATGGCGTGGCAACCGCAATGGAGGCGCTTTGCACTTGACCAGACGGCTTGGCAACCGGGGCCGCATGGGAATCGGGCGGTCTCGGAGCTGCCGCTCGCCGCGCTTGATCGGGGCGCGAACTCAGTGGCGCAGTTGATCGCGCGATATTAGGCTTGGTCGCGGAAGTTGGAGCCATTGCCGCAATCAGAAACCGGTCCCAATTGCTATTGCTGCCGCCCGCGTCCACGTATTGCTTTCTTGCGAATTCCGCGATCTGTGCGCCCTGTGGCGTTCCGCGCGAGAGATTGACGGCCCGCGCCAAATACCAGTAGCCCTGGTTCTGAGGCGGCTTCTGTTTGAGCATCGCAATGGCAAGCCCATACACGTAGCGCCCGTTGTTCGGTACCGTCGCTACTGCCTGCTGCAAGTATTGTTGCGCGGCGGCATAATCTTTCTGGCCGAGATAGCCGAAGCCTGCTTCGCCCTCAAGCGTGCTCAAGATTTGCATCTGGACCCGGAAGAATTCTTCCCTCGTCATGCCCACCGGCTTTTGCAGATGCCCAAACTCGGCCAAGCCGCGCGTCGCCATCCTGAATCGTTCCCTGGCATCGCCGGGCGAGCCTCCCACTCTGGGGTCAACCAGTGCCGCCAACGCGATTGCATTTCCCGAATCAATGGCCAGCAGCGCCTTGGCGGGGCGCGCTGCCTGCACGGGAGCTCCGGTTTGCAGGTAATCCCACACCAGGAACTCAATCGCGGAGGTCGTCAGGGGACCGTTTCCGGCAATGTTGAGGAAGTGTTCCAAGGCGGGGATTTGTCGTGCAACGCCGGTCTCTTTCAAGGCCGCTTCGTACGCGCTCAACCCGGTTTTATCGGCCAATTCAGCCAATGCCTCGGGCTGCAAGGCAACTGCGCCGGCCAAGCAGAATACGGAGGCAATCAGCGCCCGAAGGCTCAATCGCACATGCCGGCCGAAGAGAGCGAAACCGGATTGAGTGGAGATGCTACCGAGCGAATTGCCTGTCGACATACGCCTTGTCTTCTCCGTGAAAGTATCTTCTGAGATGCAGTGCTGGTGCCGCGTGTTTGCCGAAAGCCTCGTCATGAATTCGGGAAAGGATTTGCTGAATATACGGTTCGGCTGCCGCAGGGTGTTGGAGTACGATTACAGCAGCACTGCACAGTAGCCGATTTCAAAGGGCGGCTTCGACCGCTGATATCCTGTTGCGCAAACTTCGAGGAGATTCGGCATGCGGCGATCTCCACAAGCACCGTGCCTTGGGAGGCGACGATGGCGTTGAGTGAGGAGCAGGCAAGGCTGGCCTCCGATCTGCTGGTTAAGCATTGGACGGAGGGCTCGTGTCTGGCAACACTCCCGGAGCGGCTGCGGCCCAGTACCCGCGCGGAGGGTTACGCAATACAAGCTTTCCTGGAGAGACACAGCGCTCGTCCTCTGTATGGCTGGAAGATCGCGGCGACAAGTCTCGATGGGCAGCGGCACATAGGGGTGGATGGACCTCTGGCCGGACGATTGCTGGCTGAGCGCGTCTACGAAAACGGGGCAAAGCTGTCGTTGACGAATAATCATATGCGGCTTGCCGAGCCTGAATTTGCGTTTCGCATGGCCAGCGACCTAACGCCACGGCAGACTGTCTACGAGGTCGACGAAGTGCTGAGCGCTGTCGAGTCGCTGCACACGGCCCTCGAAATGCCGGACTCGCGCTTTGAGGTTGTTGCGAGTGCCGGTGCGCCGCAACTGATTGCCGACAATGCCTGCGGTCACGAATTCGTGCTGGGTCCGGCCGTGTTTGCTGATTGGCGCACGATGGACCTGGCCGCGCTCCGGGTCAGCGGCTCGGTTAAGGGCAAGCTCGAATGCGAAGGCAAAGGCGCCAACGTGCTCGGAGATCCGCGAATAGCCTTGACGTGGCTGGTCAACGAGCTTTCGCAGCTTGGTATCTGCCTGAAGGCCGGGCAGGTGGTCACCACCGGAACCTGTCTGAAACCGATGCCACTCGCCCCCGGCGATACAGTGCGGGCAGGCTTCGGTGTTCTCGGAGAAGTTATAGTGAGCTTCGGCGAGCGATAAGGTACGACCGGCTCGTGGACTCTCCGCATGCCGCACGAACAGTGAGGTCAAAGCGAAGCGGGGTATAAGAGGTGACGACGGCATTCATCGGGGGAGACGCGTGAGCGAGACGGTGAGGGTCGAACTGGTTCCGCTCGGGGTGTCCCTGGAAGTCAGGCGGGGGGCGGCTCTCGGCAGCGTTCTGGCCGCGCACGGGCTGGAGTTTCCTTGCGGAGGCTCCGAACTGTGCGGCTGCTGCCGCGTACGCATTCTCGAAGGGACACTGACGGCAACTCCCAAAGACAAGCTGGCGCTTACGGACGAGGAGATTGCCGCCGGATGGCGGCTGGCGTGCCAAGCCCGTGCTGAGACGGCGCTCAAACTGCACGTGGAACAGTGGACCGTTCCCATCCTCAGCGACCACACCCGGCTGCGCGGCTCGGGGCGCAGCGGCCTGGGAATTGCCATCGATGTCGGGACAACCACCCTCGTGGCGCAGATGGTCGATCTCACGACAGGCGATCTTCTTGGTGTTCGTACGGCACTGAATCCGCAAACCACGTTCGGAGCCGACATCATGACGCGGTTGCGATTCGCTCTGACGAAACCGGATTTGACGCCGCTGATTCGCGATGCTATCGGCGATATGGTCAGGCAGCTTGCGGCGGGCCGTGAGAACGAAGTCGGAGAAGCAGTGCTGGTGGGCAACACGGTGATGCATCACTTGTTTGCCGGCATCGACCTGGAGCCGCTCTCGCACGTGCCGTTTGCATCCGCGGAATTGGGTGAGCAGCGGTTCACGCCCCGGGAACTGAATTGGGAGCTGCCCCAGGGTTGCCGAATTCGTTTTATTTCCTGCATCGGCGGGTTCGTTGGCTCAGACGTGCTCGCCGGTATCGTTGCCGTGAACATGAGTACGGGCGCTGAGCTGACGGCATTAATCGATCTCGGAACCAACGGTGAGATTGCGCTCGGGAATCAGGATCGAATCCTGTGCGCTTCTACGGCAGCGGGTCCGGCCTTTGAAGCCGGCTCGATCCGCATGGGAATGCGCGCCGCCACGGGCGCTATCGCTCAGGTATCGAATCGCAACGGCAAACTGGAGTGCGCCGTCATTGGCGATGTTGCGCCGCGCGGCATCTGCGGCAGCGGGCTGGTGGATGCGGTAGCGGCGGGACTGGAGAGCGGCGCAATTCTGCCCAGCGGCCGGCTGGCGAATGGGGCGCGCGAGTTTCCGGTGATGGAGTCCGTGATCGTGTCGCAAGCCGACATCCGTGAGCTGCAACTGGCAAAGGGAGCAATCGCCGCCGGAGTTCGCATCCTGCTGGGCCACTGGGGCGCAAGCATGCAAGATGTGCGAGCCGTGTACCTGGCGGGAGCCTTTGGAAACTACGTTCGGGTCGAGAGCGCCGCCAGGATTGGCTTGCTGGAGATGGCGCGCGAGCGCGTTGTTTCCGCCGGCAATACGGCGCTACGCGGCGCCAAGTTGATGTTGCTTTCCGAAAACGGACTCATGCCAAAGATTGAACATGTGAGTCTCGCCGCCGACGCGGGCTTTCAGGATACGTTCGTGGACTGCATGGGATTTCCAGATGCGGCAAGACCATAGGAGCGATTGCATGAAGACACTTTTTGAACGTGTTGCCCAAGGCGAGATCTTGATTTCCGACGGAGCGATGGGAACTTTTCTGCACGCCAGAGGGCTCGCTCCGGGTGAGTGTCCGGAGTCCTGGTGCGTTTCGCACGCGGATATCGTACGCAACATCGCGGAGTCCTACGCCGCTGCCGGTTCCGATATCGTCGAAACGAACTCGTTCGGCGGCACTTCCTTCAAGCTTAAGGCATACGGCTTGGCTGATCAGGCCGCCATCTTTAATCGCGCCGCGGCAAGGCTGGCAAAAGAGGCGGTTGCAGGCAAGGGATACGTGGCCGCATCGGTCGGACCCACCGGGCAGATCGTAGAAGAAGAAGGCGGAAATGTGACGGCGGCGCAACTCTACGAGTCGTTCAAAGAGCAAGTGATCGCTTTGGCCGAGGGTGGCGCCGACGCGATCTGTGTCGAGACGATGTGGTCGGTGCAGGAAGCCACGCAGGCCATCCGGGCCGTCAAGGAGAACACGCAGTTGCCGGTCATCTGCACGTTCACCTTCGAGCCGGGCGTAAAGGGCTTCAGAACGACCATGGGCGTCAAGCCGGACAGGGCGGTTCGGGCGGCGCTCGACGCGGGGGCCGACATGGTGGGCGCAAACTGCGGCAACGGGATCGCAAACATGATCGAAATCACCCGGCAGATGCGCGCTACTGTGCCGCAAGCGCCGATTCTGATCCACGCCAACGCCGGCCTGCCGGTCGTTGAAAACGGCGAAACGGTGTTCAAGGAGACTCCCGAATACATGGCTTCCCGCGTTGCCGAACTGATTGCCGCGGGGGCAAATGTCATCGGGGGTTGCTGCGGGACGAACCCGAATCATATTGCCGCCATGGCGGCGGAGGTGAAACGGCTGGCGGCGAAGGGTTGAACCGGAACTCTCCTCGTCCCACGTAAGCTGCTGATACGCGAAACGGCAATGAAAACCAGGTCTTGACCGCCGCGCAGCTTCGTTCCATGATGGCAAACGCGACAAGAAGGAGAACGAGATGACGGAACGCGAGAGGGCTCTGGCCGCCATTCGGGGCGACACTCCGGATCGGATACCGTGGATCCCGCGACTTGAATTCTGGTACCGGGCCGCGCTGCGAAAAGGAACCCTGCCCAAAGAATGGCGAGGCTTGACGCTGGAAGAGATTGCGCGCCGCCTCGGCGCCGGCCTTTACGCGCTGAACCCCGACTACACCTCGGATGTGTCCGGCACAGTCGATCGGGGGCTCGGACTTTGGCACATACCGACGTTGCCCTATGACTTCGAGTTGGAAGGCGTCGAACGCCGGATCACGAAGCGGGAATCAAAGAACGGGACTGAAACTGTCGTCGAGTACGTTACTCCAGTGGGCTCGGTGCAAACGGCCTTTCTGTTTACGGAAGAGATGTTGGACGCCGGCGCATCCATTCCGTGGGTTTCCGAAGTGCCGATCCGCAAGCCCGAGCACTTCGCGGCCGTTGGCTACATTTTCGAGCACATCAAGGTTAAGCCGAACCCGGCCGGCTACCAGGCATTGCGGGATAAAGTTGGCGACCAGGGCGTTCCGGTGGGCTTCATGCTGGGCACGGCGGGGCCTATGCATCACATCATGAAAGAGTTGATGTTCACCGAGGAATTCTATTTTGCGATGGCCGACTATCCGGAAAAGATTCACCGGCTGGCCGAGCAGATGAAGCTTTTCTACGAGGCGGTCGGGCAAGTGGCGCTCGATTCCCCGGCTGAAGTAGTCTTTCTGGGCGGCAACTATGACGATTCGATCACGCCGCCGCCGGTGTTCAAGAAGCACATCCTGCCCGATCTGAAGCGATTTGGCGAACGTCTGCACCAGCGAGGCAAGTATCTGCTCACGCATACCGATGGAGAAAATCGCAGGCTGATCCCGCTGTACCTGGAGGCCGGCTTCGACATCGCCGACTCGGTTTGTCCCTACCCAATGACCCGCTTGACGCTGGAAGAGACACTCGCCGCATTTGCGGGCCGCATCACAATTTGGGGCGGCATTCCGTCGACCCAGCTGTGCGTGAGCAGTACGGATGAGCAGGAGTTCCGCCGTTATGCCGACGGCCTGATCGAGCGTTATGGCCACGCGAAACGGCTGGTGCTCGGAGTGAGCGACATGGTGACGGCAGACGCCGAATTGGACCGCATCAAGTACTTGTGCGACAAGATAAACGCGCTTTGCTGATGCCGGGACGAAGCGGGCAAGTATCCGGCGGCGGGCTTGGACGTCCCGGAATTGATTGGCAGAAAGCCTGAGGAAAACGGAAATGACGGAACTGAAAAAACTGTACGAAGCAATTCTGAGCGGCGACAACAAGACGGCTCTGGCGGTGACACAGCAGGCGGTTTCGGAGGGCGTGCAGCCCATGGAGCTGATCACAAACTACATGATTCCAGCCATGAGCGAGGTCGGCCGGCGCTTTGAATGCGAGGAGTATTACGTGCCTGAGTTGCTGCTGGCGGCGCGCGCCATGAAAGGCTCGCTTAAGGTGCTGCGTCCCTTGCTGGCTGCCAGCGGCGCGCAACCTCTGGCTCGCGTGGTCATCGGGACCGTGAAGGGCGATCTGCATGACATCGGCAAGAACCTGGTCAGCTCGATGCTGGAGGGCGGGGGCTTCGAGGTCATCGATCTGGGCACAGATGTGACGCCGCAGCGGTTCATTGAAGCGGTGCATGCGCACAAAGCCAGCATTGTTGCGCTTTCGGCGCTGCTTACGGTCACCATGCCCATGATGAAGAATACGATCGACGCGCTGAAGCAGGCCAGTTTGCGCGATCGCGTGAAGGTGATGGTGGGTGGAGCGCCGGTGACTCGCGAGTTCGCCAACTCGATCGGAGCCGACGGCTATAGCGAGACCGCCACCTCGGCGGTGGCGCTGGCGCGTCAATTGGCAGCGGCCGTGGCATCCTGAGGAATGACGATCCATGCGGCTGAAATTGATTGCCTGCGAGGTTCTCTATCGGGAGATGTGCTCCGCCGTGGCGCGAGCCGCGGAAATCGTCGATATGGAGTTTCTGCCCAAGGGATTGCACGACCTGGGCGGGAAGGCGATGACCGCGAAGCTGCAAGAATGCGTGGACCGCGTGCCGGCGGAAGGCTACGACGCCATCGTTCTTGGCTATGGGCTCTGCGGGAACGGACTGCACGGAATCGAGGCGCGGCACACGGTGATCGTGGCGCCACGCATGCACGATTGTATCGGTCTGCTCATGGGGAGCCGGCAGCGCTATGAGGCGTACTTCCGGGAGCACTCCGGCAGCTACTACCGTTCCACCGGTTGGCTGGAGCGGGGAGTGGACCTTCTGCAACTGGCGCCCTATCATTCCGGCACCAGCACTAATCTCGCGGAACTGATTGCGAAGTATGGCGACGACAACGGCCGTTACCTGTACGAAGAGTTGACGCGCTTCCAGAGCGCGTATCGGACGCTGACCTTCATCGAGACCGGTCTTGAATGCGACGGCCGTTTCGAGGAACAGGCCCGGCGGGAGGCCACGGGCAAAGGATGGGAGTTCGAGAAGGTGGCGGGCGATTTACGTCTTCTACACCGGCTGGTCAATGGGGATTGGGGCGGCGACGATTTCCTGGTGGTTCGCCCGGGGCAGCGGATCGAAGCCCAATTCGACGGGAACATCGTTCGCGCAGTCGAGATCGCCGCGCCGAACCAACCATGATGCCCGAGTCATGATCCCCGAACCCGAAGCGTCCTGAGAAGCTGCCGGCTGCCGAGAGCAGTTCCAAGGTTGATGTACCCAGTACTAGCTTCGCCGGGCTGAATGTCTCCCCAGCAAACGCCAAGACGGCGTTTGCCTGGCCCCCCGTGCGGCCCGGCTCCCTCGCGCGGCATACCTTCCGCGAATCTGGCCGAGCGGCTTTTTCGTTTCCGGCGCAGGCAGGTATTGGTGTATATATCAGGTTCCCACAAGTTGACAGGAGCCATTGATGCCAAAGCGTATCCCTTACCGCTGGGTTGTTGCGTTCGTGCTGTTCTTTGCCTACAGCATCCAGTACCTGGACCGGGTAAAGACGAACGTACTAAATCCGGCGATTGCGCGAGACATTGGCCTGAGCACGGTCGACATTGGGACGGGCGCGTTCCTGATGATGCTGTTCTACGGTCCTGCCCAATACGTATCGGGATGGTTGACGGACCGTTTCGGCGCGAAACGCATTCTGCTCTTCTCGGTCGTTGCCTGGTCGATAATGACCGCGTGGATGGGTGTGCTGCACAGCCGCCAGGAATACCTGCTCCGAATGGCGCTTTTCGGAGTCATGGTGGGAACCGAATATGTGCCGTCGGCACGCGTGCTGATGCGCTGGTTCAACAAAGAGGGACGGGCCAGAGCGCAGGCACTGCTTTCCTGGTCGTGGATTCTGACGCCGGCCTGGGCAAGCGTCTTTGCCACGCAATTGGCGACATACACGGGAAGCTGGCGCCTGGTTTTTTTCGTTACCGCCGCGCTTGGCGTCATCCCGCTGATTGCGATTACTTTCTTCATCTTCGATCGCCCCGAGCAATACCGCAAGATTACGCCCGAAGAACTGGAATACTCTTATAGCGACGAAATCGCAAAGGGCACGCTCAAACAGGGCGACTACCTCGACTCGCAGAAGAAAATTCTTGCCCAGGACAGCATTTCATTCGGGGATTTCTTCAAGAACCGCAGCTACCTGGCGGTTTGTGTCGTCGACATCGTAATGCAGCTAACGTTCTGGGGGGCGATGGTTTGGATTCCGCTCTATTTGTCGGACGTTTTTCACTTTAAGCTGGCAACGATGGGTTGGTGGAATTCGTTGTATTTCCTGGCGGGTGCATGTGGCAGTTTCCTTTCTTCTTACCTGTCGGACAAGGTATTCCACGGAAACAGGCGCATCATGATCATTGCCTGCTTCCTCGGCTTGGCGCCTTTCATTCTGCTGATGGGGACGCTACAGCGGGCGGATCAAACGCTGCTGGCCATCGCCCTGTGCGGCATGGGATTCTTCGGCAACATGGCATGGGGCCCATTCCTTGCGGTGCCAGCCGAGATCTTCACCCCCGAGGTCTATGGCAAGGCAATGGGATTTGTGAATGGCATCGGGTATTTTTCAGCCGCATTCTCGGCGAAGATTTTTGCCGCGCTTGTGGTGGTGCAGAACGGCCAGAAGAACTACTCTTCCGGTTGGTATTTCCTGTGCTCTTGCGTGGTGATTGGAGTGGTCGCCGCCGCGTTTATCCGTACGCCTAAATCGGTGGCCGCACCGCAGATGGTCCGCTCGGCCGTCGGCAAATGATGCTGGCCCGAGCGCTCGAGGCAAAGGCCGGCGGGGGTGCAAGATGATCGAAATCCGGATTCACGGCCGCGGTGGCCAGGGCGCGGTGATTGCCTCGCAAATTTTGGCGGAAGCGGCATTTCGCGAAGAGATGTATGTGCAGGCGTTTCCTGCTTTCGGATCGGAGCGGCGTGGCGCTCCGGTGCGAGCTTTCTTGCGTCTGGATCGTTCGCCGGTTCTGGTGCGCTCGGAAATCTACCGCCCGGACGGAATCATTGTTCTCGATCAGGGTCTTATCGCCCTGGGCTTGGACGATGTTTTTGCGGGCCTGAAACCCGGCGGTTGGCTTTTGATCAACTCGCCGCGTGATCCATCCGAGTTCGCGGAACTGACAGGGTTTGCGGTTGCCACGGTGGACGGGTCGGCCATTGGCCGAAGGCACAAGCTCGGGTCCGCCACCGCTCCTATCGTGAACACGGCGATGGCCGGCGCCTTCGTCAGCTTGACCGCGATTGCCAGCCTGGACAACCTGGCCCAGGCGGTGCGGAGCGCCGTTCCTCTCAAAGCCGAGGAGAACGTGGCGGCAGCCATGGAGGGTGCACAACTAGTCCGCCGACTCCAAGCGGTTGGAATATCGGAGGCATGAAAATGTCTGTGCCCCAGCCAAAATCCCTTCGAGACCTCCCGATCACGGCATACGCCACGCGTCCGACGAGCGAGAACAATACCGGTACGTGGAAGTACGTGGAGCCGCGTTACGAAGACAGACTTCCCCCGTGCGCACAAGCATGCCCGGCCGGGAACGATATTTCCAGGATCATCTTGCTGCTGGCCGGCGGCGATCTCATCGGGGCTGGCCGGCTCCTGCGTTCCGGTAATCCGTTGCCCGCAACACTCGGCAGAGTCTGTCCGCATTTTTGCGAGTGCCAGTGTAATCGCGACTTGTTCGGCGGCTCCATCGCAGTTCACATGATTGAGCGGTTTCTAGGCGATCTTTTGCTGCGCGACGAGAGTGCTCAGGAGCCCGTTACGCCGAGCGGCCGCGAGGTTGCAGTGATCGGCGCGGGGCCGGCGGGAATCACGGCCGCGTACGCGCTTGCACTCAAGGGACACGAGGTGGAAGTCTTCGACGAAAAGCCCAAGCCGGGAGGATACCTGCGCACCGGTATCCCCGACTATCGTCTCCCCAAAGAAATACTCGATCGTGAGATCGAATTCATCGAACGCGTTGGCGTTAAATTCATCCAGGGTATTCGCATAGGGCGCGACATCGGGTTCGAGGATCTCAGAAGCAGATTCGACGCCGTGATCGCGGCGGTCGGATTGCATGAATCGCGGGCCTTTGAAGTGCCCGGAAGCGATCATCGGCATATCTACGATGGAGTCGAGCTGTTGGAGCGAATTCTTTCCGGGGAGATCCCCGAGCTGCCATCAACCGTCGCGGTAGTCGGCGGCGGAAACACTGCCATCGATGTTGCGCGCTCACTGCTGCGCCTGGGCGTGAGTCCCACAATCGTTTATCGGCGAAGCGCAACTGAAATGCCTGCCATAGCCTCCGAAGTGGAAGAGGCCAACAGGGAAGGCGTTGGTTTTCAATTTCTCACGACTCCCATCGCAGTGGTAATCGAAGACGACGCGGTGGTCGCGCTTGAGTGTTGCAGGATGCAACTGGGCGAACCCGATGCCTCGGGACGCCGTACCCCGGTGCCAATTCCCAACTCCGAATTCCGCCTTCCGTTCGCGGGGATTGTTGCGGCAATTGGAGAGACCGCGGATCTTGGTTTTCTTCGGCAGGCCGCGGCGACCGGGAAACGAAGCCTCGATGGATTCTACATTGCGGGCGACGCCTCGACTGGCGAAGGCACGGTTGCCGCCGCGGTTGGGTCGGGACGCCGGGTCGCCGCAATGGTGCACAGCTATCTCGTCAACGGCGGCACGACAGCGGATGAACCCACGCTCCAGAGTCTATGGCCGCGCAAGGTTAATACGGCTCTGGTGGCCGGCCCACAGTACCTGAACCCTGCCTACTTCGCGCCCGCGTTGCGTCCCGAGATAGCGAAGTTAAATGGTGAGCAACCACCAAGCTCATTCGCCGAGATCGTCCAGGGGTTTGCGGTTGAGCAGGCATTGAGCGAAGCGCGCCGGTGTTTGCTGTGCGGCACCTGCAACGGCTGCCTGAATTGCTATTACTGGTGTCCGGATGTGGCTGTCCATCGCGACTCGCGGAATGGCGCCGGTCTGGAAATTGACTCCATGCACTGCAAGGGTTGCGGGATATGCGTGGAGGAGTGTCCGCGCGGAGCGATGACGCTTGAGGAGGTGGCCCGATGAGGACGCTGCTGAAGGGAAATGGGGCCGTGGCGCGCGCGGCGCAAATGGCTGGTGTGCAGGTTATTTCGGTGTACCCGATCACGCCGCAGACCTCCATCGTCGAAGAGCTGGCGGATATGGTGGCGCAGGGGCGCTTGAATGCGCGATACATCAAAGTGGAATCGGAGCACTCGGCCTTGGCTGCCTGCATCGCAGCCGCCTCGGTGGGTGCGCGAACCTTCACCGCCACGTCGGGGCAGGGTCTTGCTTTCATGCACGAGCTTCTGCATTGGGCCGCTGGTTCGCGCCTTCCCATCGTAATGGTGAATGTCAATCGTGCCCTGGCGGCGCCATGGTCGCTGTTTACCGATCAGACCGACTCGCTTTCGCAACGCGATACCGGATGGATGCAGATCTACTGCCAATCGGCGCAGGAGGCATTGGATTCAGTCATCCAGTCCTTCGAAGTCTCGCAGCGGGTGCTGCTGCCTTGCATGGTGCTTTTGGACGGCTTCCTGCTTTCGCACACCTTCGAGAACGTGGATGTGCCGGAACAAGGCACGGTGGACAGCTTCCTTGGTCCCCTGAAAGTGCCGCACATGGTCGACATTGCCAACCCTGCGGCGATCGGTGGACTCAGCGATCCCGAGTGCTACACGGCATTCCGCAGGAAGCTGCAGATTGCACACGAACAGGCGCTCGAAGTCTGGGCCGATGTCGGCCGGCAGTGGGGTGAACTCACCGGCCGCAGCTATGACGTGATTGAGGAATACCGGCTTCACGATGCGGAGCTGGTGTTGGTGGCCAGTAGTACGCCGGCATTGACGGCCCGGGTTGCGATCGACGCGCTCCGCGAACGTGGCATTGCGGCTGGCCTGCTCAGGCTGCGCGTCTTCCGGCCTTTCCCGGCGACTGCGCTGAGACGCGCGTTGTCCAGAAAACGGGCGGTGGTAGTGCTGGACCGCAATTGCTCGTTTGGACATCACGGAATTTTTTATCAGGAGACCAAGTCCGCACTCTACGAGCTGCCTGCGGCGGACCGTCCGCCGGTGAGAGGCATCATTGCAGGTCTGGGCGGCCGCGATATCACTCCGGAAGACATTGAACAGATGTTGCTCCAGGGATCCGAGAGCGAGGGGCTGGAGCCGGTTACCTGGTGGAAGACGTTGCCGGAAGAAGAAGCAGTGGAAGCCGAGCCTTGCACAGCGACGAAATGAGAGCGATAGACGTCATGCAAACAGAATACGATCCAGTGAATTTGCACCTTCCCGATCGGGAGCTGATGCATTCCGGCCACTTTGGATGTCCCGGATGCGGCGCTACCATTGGAATGCGAATCGCGCTGAAAGCGTTCGGAGAGAACACGATCATGGTGATCCCGGCAGGCTGCTGGGGCACTCTCAACGGACCTTATCCGTTTGCGCCGCTCAAAGTGCCGGTTCTGGAGGTCGCCTTTGCAACGGCAGCCATTTCGGCCGCGGGGGTTCGCGCCGGCCTGGACGTGCAGGGAAAGCACGATGTGAATGTTGTGGCCTGGGCTGGAGACGGCGGCACATTCGATATCGGACTCCAGTCTCTCTCCGGGGCCGTCGAGCGCAACGATGACATCATCTACGTTTGCTACGACAATGAAGCGTACATGAACACCGGCATTCAGCGCTCCTCCGCCACACCCTATGCCGCGTGGACAACGACGACGCCTGCCGATTCACCAAAACTGGAGCCCAAGAAGGACATGGTTGGAATCCTGGCCGAGCACAGGATTCCCTACGCCGCGACCGCATCGATCGCATATCCGGAGGATTTCCTGCGGAAGCTTGAGAAGGCAAAAGCCATTCGAGGAGCGAAATTCATTCATCTCTGGGTGTCGTGCCCGACCGGACATAAATCGGAAGAGCGATATTCGGTAAAGATAGCTCGCCTGGCGGTTGAAAGCGGAGTGTTTCCGTTATACGAGGTGGAGCAGGGGGTGCAATACACCATCAACCATGAGCCGGCATTTAAGGACGTAACTGAGTATCTCAATCTGCAGGGCCGCTTCCGCCATCTGGACGCGGCACAAATCGGTGCGATGCGGCGCAATATCGATTGGGAGTGGAAGCGGCTTCGCGCAAAAGTTGCCATGGGCCGCGAGCTGCTGTTGCAGAACTCAGTGAAGTGAACTTCTTCAATTCACCGTTTCGGCGCTGTAACGGGCAATGAGTCCGGTTCGGACGGCATGCCGATACATGCGAGTGAAGAACCAGGAAGCAAGCAGGACATACAGTACGGCAAGGCCTAAGCCCCACAGCAACGCAGTTCCCGAAGCTGTGCCACCGGAAACAATCGCTCGCATTCCCTCGAATACATAAGAAGGCGGCAAGATACGCGAGATGAGGCGCATCCACCAGGGCAGCGTGGAGAGCGGATAAAAGACGCCGGCAAACGGCGAAAGAATGGCGGGAATCGGCCATACGAACCACTCCGATGCCGGGCCAAAGCGCAGAACCAGAGCGCTGCCTACGATGCCGAAGGCGATTCCGAAGAGGAACAGCACGAGCAGGAACGGCACGAGGATGAGGCCGTAGGCGAAGAAGGAAAGGCCGAAGAAAGCGGTTGACAACACCAGCATCACGGCAAGTCCGACTAAGCTGGTCGCAGTGCTCGATAGCACGAGACCGCCGACATACTCCGATATGGAAAGCGGCGTCGCGAACATGTTCAGAAAATTACGCGACCAGACGTCCTCGAAGAACGTCATCGTTACTCCCTGCATGACGCGGATGAAGAAGTCCCAGAAGAGAACGGCTCCCAGCAGGGAAGGCACGAAATTAAGGCCCGACGAGGTCACTGAGTTCAGATACTTCGTGATGAATCCCCACAAAACCATGTCAATGGCGACCCAGACGAACAGCGGCAATACGCGCGAGGGACTCCCGCGCATTAGATAAAACTGGCGAAGCAGAATGGCTGCGGTGCGGCTGAGAAACATAGCATTACCTGGTGTAGTGTCCCGAAACTTTTACGCGTCGCGAAACTGGTCGAGGGCGAGCGGCTCACGCGCCACGGTGATAAACAGCTCCTCGAGGCTTTTTTTACCGTGCTCCCGCGGCAAGGTCTTTGGGTCTCCTTCCAGCAGAATCTTGCCACGTGAGAGGAAGAGTACGCGGTCGCAGACCTCCTCGACTTCGTGCATGTTGTGCGATGTCCACAGCACGCCGCACGTGCCCAGCGTGGTGCACTCGCGAATTTTCCCACGGATGTCGCGAGCGGAAGCGGGGTCCAGCGAAGCCGTCGGCTCGTCGAGAAGAAGCAGTTGCGGGCTGTTCAACATGGCTTTGGCAAGCGCTGTGCGGGTTTGCTCACCCGAAGAGAGCAGGCCACACTTGAGGTTTCGAAACGGCTCCAGATCGAACTGCTTCAGCACGAGTCGAATGCGCTCTGAAACGTTTTTCACTCCATAGATCAGGCCGAAGACGCGCAAGTTCTGATAGACGGTGAGATTGCCGGGCAGAGGCGCGTAAACGGCGGCGAAATTCGTGCGCGCGAGCGCTTGCGAACGATGCGACGCCAAGTTGACGCCTTCGACCCAGACGCTTCCGGCACTTGGTTCGAGAACGCCAAGAATCATATTGATGATGGTGGTCTTGCCTGCTCCGTTTGGACCCAGGAGGCCAACGATTTCCCTCGGCTGCACGGCGAAAGAGACGCCGTCTACGGCGACGGTGTCGCCGTAGACCTTGCGGAGCTCTGTTACTGAAAGCGCCTCCTGCAAGGGCGCAGCGGTGGACCGCTCTCTCACTTAGCCGCCTGAACTGACGGGAAATCGGCGCCGAGCGAGGTCTTCTCCCATGCGTCGAAGTCGCGGCGCAGAAGTTCGAGCTTGCCGCGCGCGGTTTCCAGACCCATGCGCCCCAGTACCAGCCGCAGCGGCGGGTTGCTCGATTGCACCACTTCGATCATTGCCTTCGCGGCGCGAACCGGATCCCCTGGTTGTTTGCCGCTGCCACTCGCAATGGCTTGCCGGCGCGCAGCCGCGCTTTTGGCGTAATCTTCAATTCCGTCGCGGGTCTGCTTCAGGGAGCGCCCGGCCCAGTCCGTGCGGAACGGTCCCGGTTCCACGATTATCACTTTGATTCCGAGCGGTTCAACTTCCTTCGCCAGCGCTTCGGAGAGGCCCTCGACGGCAAACTTGGTCGCGTTATAGTAGCCCACGCCCGGGAAGCCGACGAATCCGCCAATCGAAGAAATATTAAGGATGTGTCCGCTCCGGCGCTTCCGCATGCCCGGCAAAACAGCTCGGGTCACGTCGACGAGACCGAAGAAGTTCGTCTCGAACATGGCGCGGACTTCATCGTCCTCACCTTCCTCGACCGCGGCCATGTAGCCGAAGCCGGCATTGTTCACCAGAACATCGATTTTACCGAAAGCTGCGTCGGCTTTCTTCACCGCCTCGGCCACCTGCGCCGAATCCGTGACGTCCAGCTTGAGGGCAAGCCCACGGCCATCTGTTCCGGCCACCAGATCCTGAATCTTCCGCGGGTCGCGCGCCGTTACAACGGCGCACCAGCCACGTTCGAGCACGAGCTTCGCCAGCTCCCGGCCGAATCCGGTCGAGCAACCAGTGATCAACCAAACGGGAACACCTTGCTGCGGCATGAATCGTTCTCCTGTGGACAAAGCAGGCGGAGCTGCTTGTCCTTATTTAAGTGGATTAGCACATAGAAAGAACTATCTTAATATCCAGGCCCACTCTATGCACAATATGTCGATTCGGTTGTGGTGCAGTTCGATTCAGATTCGCCAGGGCCTGAGCGCGCGCTTCTGTCTCGATCGCCATTGCGGACCGCAAAGCAGGAGTTGCAGGAGACCGCGAAGGCATAAGTTTCCTCTGCCTTCGCTTGATGGAGAACTGGTCTAAGAATTAATTCTTCTGGTTGCTATTTCATGACAGCCACTTCAGGCGAAGCTGAACACTCCACATGCTGATGCCAGGTTCCTATGTCGGAAAAGTTCCCGGCTGCATCGAAGAGCCACGGTTGCGGTTCGCCGAGCACGACGATGTCGGGATGTTTCCGGGCTTCCTCCAGCATGCATTCGGATATATAAATCTCCGCGACATGCAGAGTATTGGCGATGCGAGCCATGCGGATTCGACCTAAGTCGGGAGCATTACAGGTCTTCATCGCCGCCTGGATCGCCAGCCGATCAGAGTCCATGATCAGCCCGATCCGCGCCGACGGCGTTACCGTTGAGGTCAAGACGTTGGCATAGGTGTATTCCAAATCCATTTTGTTGAACAGCCGCCGAGTCGTTATGTCGGCCATTCCCACGCCGCAGGAGTTTCCGTGGCTGCGGTCAGTCACGTCCAGAACCACCACACGCGTAGCCGTGGGACCGGGATCGAGGTAAGGAGTCGGAGCGCGCCCGGTGATGTATGGGTCCATACCGCCTCCGGAAAACTCTTTTCCCAACTGGTCGACCAGCAGAATGTCAAGCGGCTGCAATAGCAGCTTGGGCATATTGCCCTTGGCCTCGGCCAGCAGCTTGCGTTCGGCCTCAATGATCTGCTCGGCGGGAATCGCCGCGATTTTCGCCACCCGGTCGTAGGCGTTTTCCACGCTACCGACGCCAAACAGGATGGGGAGCTTGGCCAATTTAACTTTGGCCATTTCGACGCTGAACTCGGCCATACGCCCGAAGCCGAGCACATGGGCGGCGTCAGCCCCTTTCTGCTTGCCGAGACCGATGGTAATCATCTTTACCAAGCCGCTCTCGTTGGGACCGCTGAAAGCGTTGTGCGCCTTGATGCGATTGATCACGATAATCCCATCGGCTTCGTATGCATGCTTGTCCATCAGCACCGCCAGGCCGTTATCCAGAACGCCGAGTTCGACGACATCCATGCAGGAAATAATGGGGCAGCCGGCGCTCTCTTCGGTCACTCCCAGACCGGCCAGCACCTGCTTCTGCCCTTCGGCGGTGGCGCCTCCGTGGCTTCCCATGGCAGGCACGATAAAGGGCTTGGCTCCGAGCCTCTTGAGCTCCTCGATGGTGACGCGTACGATCAGCGCGATCTCCGCCACACCCCGGCTCCCGACACCCACGGCGATGCGCATGCCGGGTTTGACCCGGCGGGCTATTTCCGGCTGGCGAAGCTCTTCGCGCACAGCAGCAGCCACATCATGGACCTCCGGGGCGGCAAATTCCTGCCTTACCCGGACCATCTTCGGCAAAGCGATGTCAGCTAACAGATCCGTGATAATGCCCATGTTATGAACCACCTCTCTTATGACTCTCTTTCTGAAGTTACGCCGAGAAGGGCAAAATGCCCACTCAAAAAATGTCGATTGGCGGAGTTTTGTTACGCTGCATTCAGGGGCCGGAAAATCTATTATTGACAGGCAGATAACGGAAAAATAGATTGGCGAGTCAAGACCGCGCACAGCAGGCGAAAGGGGCATTGTGACGGAAGAGACGGCAACGAAGTTGAAGAAACTCGACGAGGCGATTGCCCAATTTGTCAGACCCGACACCTTTCCGCTGGCCATCCGGATGCTGAAACCGGGGGAGGAACTTCCACCGGACGTGAAGGTTCCGAGCAGCAGCTTCGGCGAACAGTGGATTGTATGCCAATCCATCGGCGTAGCACGCCGGTACGGATGGGCAATTGCGGTGGGCAGGCAAGATGTGATCTGCCCGCTGGCGGCGATTGCATTCGGATTCCGCAGACCGAATGACGAATACTTGAAGGGCTTCGCCAGCGTGGAAATGTACTGCAAGGACGAGCAGGCCGCGACAAAGCTGGAGGCCGGCGTTTGGAAGTTCGAGCCCGGGCAGTACGACTACACCTGCGTCGCTCCAGTGAGCCGCGCGAAGTTCGAGCCGCACGTAGTGGCTGTTTATGGCAACAGCGCGCAGGTGCTCCGGTTGGTTCACGCGACGCTCTATCGAAACGGAGGCCGGGTTGTAAGCACAACCGGCGGGCGCGTGGACTGCGCGGAAATCGTCATCCAAACGATGAGCAGCAACCAACCAAAGGTGATTTTGCCATGCACCGGCGATCGCGTCTTTGGCATGGCGCAGGATACGGAGATGGTGTTTGCCTTTCCGTGGGGCTACGTCGATGAAATCATCGAAGGACTTGAGGGAACACACAAAGGCGGCGTCCGCTACCCGATAACCGTGGCAATGCGGGAGACGGTAACCATGCCTAAAACCTATCAGGACTTGATGAAGATGCTGGAGGATCGCGACAAGGGTGCCTAAACGGGCCACCCCATCCAAACTGTTCAGAAGGCGTCTATAAGGACGAAGGCTGTGTCAAGGACAGAGTTGTCCTGTGCAGTGTTTGTGACGCCGCGTGTTGGCCAGAGTTGGGTTGAGGACCAAGAGTTCCGAGCATCACGCTGAATC
>JBEKBO010000083.1:0-19907 GCA_050015355.1 Candidatus Korobacteraceae bacterium
CTTGCGCCGAAGATCATCGGAATAAGCTCGCGCCATCGTTGTCGTGTCGCAGGAGAACTCGCCATCCCCAGGGTAATTCACTCACCGAATCCAGGTATATACCTTCTAGGGAACCGGTCTAACAATCCGCAGTGTTCTGATGTTCTGGTTGCCGGCGATGCTCATGCTCGCGATCATCGCCATGGAATCCACGGATCACTTCTCCGGCTCCCGTACGCGGGAAATGCTGCGCTCTTTGCTTGCATGGTTCTCCATTCACCCGAGCCTGGAAACGCTTTCCGAGGCGAATGGTATCTTGCGCAAGTGCGGTCACGTTCTCGGCTACGGTGTGCTCAGTTTTCTCTTCTTCCGAGCCTGCCGCGGCACCTTTCGCGCGCTGGCGGGATACTACGACTGGCGCACTTCCCGGGTGACGAGATTGCCGCGCCCACAGGCTTTTCACTTCCTCTGGCAATTGCCATGGGCGCTGCTGGCCATGGGAGTAACGGCGTTGACGGCCACGGCGGACGAGTTGCATCAGATGACGATTCCGTCACGCGTGGGCAGTTGGTGGGATGTCCTCCTCGATAGTTGCGCGAGCCTGCTTGCGCAGATTCTGATCTTCTGCTTCGCGGTGAGAAACTCCCGGCGCGCCGAACGCGCGCAACTTGCGACTGCGGCGATGACGCACATGCACGAGTAGAGCAATTCCGGAGTTGGCGTTTCCTTGATATCATCGCCGGGCGTTGCGCCCGGCTCCTTTACGGAATATACCTTCCGCGATTTTGGCGTAAACGGCGAAAATGGAAAAGGCGTACCAGCAAACGCCGGTACGCCTATCTACCTATCAGTCGGTCAAGCAGCAATCTTTGCAATCAAAGTGTCAGGTTGAGGAGTATCGCCGGCGGCGGCATGGAATTGCCATCCGTCTTACTCCTTCTCCTTCTCCTTTGGCTCGCCGCCGCCCTCAGTCGCTTGCTGTTGTTCGGAGCGTGCCTCTTCCATGGCTTTGCGGGTCTCTTCCGCGCGCTTGGCACGCACTTCGGCACGCTTCTCGCGCTTGGCGTCGATCGTTTTTTCGCTGCCGAGCAGTTCAATGAAAGCCTTCTGGCCGCCATCGCCTTTGCGCAAGCCGCCGAGCACGATGCGAGTGTAGCCACCGTCGCGATCGCCGAACCGGGGCGAAATCGTATCAAAGAGTTTGTCGACGGCGGAACGGGTCATGAGATACCCGGCGGCAAGCCGCCGCGCAGCCACGTCGCCGCGCTTGCCGAGCGTGATCATCTTTTCGACATGAGAGCGCATGGCCTTAGCCTTGGTGACAGTAGTCTCAATGCGCTCTTCCACAATAAGCGAGGTCACCAGGTTGCGCAAAAGCGCGCGCCGATGTTCGGTGTTCCGACCCAGTTTCCATCCTGCTACACGATGACGCATATCGCTAATCCTTCTAACTATCGGGGTCCCCGGGCGGTTTGGCTTGCCCAGGCGGCTGGCTCTTCACGAGCCAGCTATTCCTTATTGCCGGAAGATCCGGCTCTCCGGCAAGCCACACTCGCCGGGAATGTCTTTCCACTTCTCCGGCCGGCGGCTGCACCGCTCAGAACGACGAATTACCTTCGCCCGCGCCCAACGGCGAGGATGTGCTGCCGACGGAGCTTGCCTGCGTAGGCACGGCGTTGCCGTGTTCGTCGATCTTCATGCCGAGGCTCAACCCCATCGAGGAAAGGATTTCCTTGATTTCGTTGAGCGACTTGCGGCCGAAGTTTTTCGTCTTCAGCATTTCGGCTTCGCTCTTCTGGACCAGTTCGCCAATGGTCTGAATGTTGGCGTTCTTGAGGCAGTTATAGCTGCGAACCGAGAGTTCAAGTTCTTCCACCGAACGATTAAGGTTCTCGTTGCGGATCTCCGGCTTGCGCTCCTCGGAGCTGAGAGTGGCCTCAACCTCCTCTTCGAAGTTGATGAAGATGTTCATGTGATCCTTCAGCAACTTCGCCGCCAGCCCCAGCGCATCCTGCGGATTGACCGAGCCATTCGTCCAGATTTCGATCGACAGCTTGTCGTAATCCGTGATCTGCCCCAAGCGAGCGGCTTCGACCGAGTAGTTGACCTTGCGAACCGGCGAGTGCACCGAATCGATAGGGATGAATCCCAGCCCGAGATCCTCGTCAAAGTTCTTGTCGGCTGAGACGTAACCGCGGCCCTTCTTGAGGCGCATCTCCATGTCGAGTTTGCCGCCTTCGCTCACGGTCGCTATGTAAACGTCTTTGTCGAGAACCTCGACATCGGCATCGGCCTCGATCATGCCGGAAGTGACGACTCCTGGCTGGTCGGCTCGCAGGTAAATCGCCTTGGGAGCGTCCCCGTTCAGCTTGAACGGAATCTGTTTCAAATTAAGAATGATGTCGGTAGCGTCTTCCACTACGCCGGGGATCGACTGGAACTCGTGCAGCACTCCCTCGATCTTGACGGCGGTGATGGCAGCGCCCTCAATGGAGGAGAGCAGCACACGGCGCAGAGCGTTGCCGATCGTGGTGCCAAAGCCGCGTTCAAACGGCTGTGCCCAGAAATGACCGAACTTATCGGTCAGCGATTCACTGTCGAACGCCAGGCGTTTCGGTTTCTGAAAACCCTTCCAGAGCATTTTGCATTCTCCTGATCATTCGCGCCATGCTGCACAGCGGCAATGTGAAAGCACACCGGCTGAACTGGCTCGAGACAAGGGGTACGGCGGCCAGCCGTCTTTTGACGGTATGAACGCCGCACAGTTATAGTTCAAAACTCGTTTTCGCGAGATCGCACAACCAAGGGAGACCATAAAGGCCCTCCCGACAACCGGCCCACCCGGCTCGCATGAAGCGACTCCGAACCTTGCTGGCCGCCTGATGCACATCCCTACTTGCTGTACAACTCGACGATAAGCTGCTCGTTGATCGGCAGGTTAATCTCTTCGCGCTTGGGCAACGAGAGAACGCGGCCGCGATAATTCTCGCGGTCCACTTCAAGCCAGCTCGGAACAGTCTGATGACTGCTGAATTCCTTCGCCAGCTCGAGCACCGTGAGCTTGCGGCTGTTTTCCCGGATCATAACCTCGTCGCCGGATTCCACCTGGAAGGACGGAATGTCGACCTTGCGTCCGTTCACCTGCACGTGGCCATGGCGAACCAGTTGACGAGCCTGGCGGCGAGCCACGGCAAACCCCAGACGATAGACAACGTTGTCCAAGCGGCGCTCGAGTTGTTGCAACAGCATCTCGCCCGTCACGCCCTTGGCACGAACCGCCTTTTCGAAATAATTCCGGAACTGGCCTTCCTGAGTGAAATAGATACGCTTCGCTTTTTGCTTTTCGCGAAGCTGCAGACCATAACCGACAACCTTTGCCTTACGATCCTTGCCGTGCTGGCCGGGGGCGAAGTTGCGCTTCTCGATGGGACACTTATCGGTAAAACACTTTCCGCCCTTCAGAAACAGCTTGATACCCTCGCGGCGGCAAAGACGGCATACTGCATCCTTATATCGTGCCAATGTTCTTCTCCTGGTAAGTCGATCGGTTTACGGGAGTTGGCCGCTCCTGTCGTCCCGATCAATAGTTAGATTCAAGCAACGCCTTAGCGTTTCAAGCTGCCCCTACACTCTGCGCCGCTTGGCCGGACGGCAGCCATTGTGCGGAACCGGCGTCGAGTCCTTAATGGTGCGAACGTCCAACCCTGCCGCCGCCAGCGCGCGAATTGCCGACTCGCGGCCCGATCCAGGACCGCTGACACGCACATCGACGCTGCGCAGACCATGTTCGCGGGCCGTGTTGGCAGCGTTCATTGCGGCCTGTTGCGCGGCAAACGGCGTTCCCTTGCGGGATCCGCGGAATCCGAGAGAACCGGAGCTCTTCCACGAGATCACGTTGCCGGACGGATCCGAAATCGTGACGATCGTGTTGTTGAAGGAGGCGTTGATAGTCACCAGCCCGTGAGGGACGTGCTTACGCTCCTTGCGCTTGAACTTCTTTGTCTTTCCCTTTTTTTCCGGCGCCGCGCCGGCACTGCCACCCGCTTTTGCCATAAGAACCTTGCCTTCGCTCCCGCTCCACCAGACGCAAATCGAGGCGCCTGGATCTGTAACCCTTAGCTTTCCCGCACCGCACCACCGCGGAGAACCGCTGCGTCGCCCGCGGCAGACGCCGATACCGGCGCCTCTCGGATCCTCACATCAACCGGCAGACTAAGTCTTGGCCGCCGCCTTCTTCTTATTGGCGACCGTGCCTTTGCGCGGACCCTTGCGGGTGCGCGCATTGGTGTGCGTGCGCTGGCCGCGAACCGGCAAACTGCGGCGATGACGATAGCCGCGGTACGAGCCGATTTCGATCAGCCGTTTGATGTGCATCGTGACGTCTTTACGGAGATCGCCCTCGACGTTGCCTTCATTTTCGATGACCTGGCGAATGCGGTTCACCTCTTCTTCGGTCAGGTCGGAGATCTTCTTGGTGCCGTCCACGTCGGCGGTCGCGGCGATTTTTCGCGCCCGCGGCTGGCCAATACCGAAAATGTAAGTCAGCGCGATCCGTGTCTGCTTGTTGCGCGGCAAGTCAACGCCTGCAATACGTGCCATAAGCCTACCTACTTCCTTGAGAATCCTTCCCTACTCTTCATGGCCGGGGCCCGGCACGCGCCATCGATGCGCGTACAGGGAAAAAGCTCAACCCTGGCGCTGCTTGTGCTTGGAGTTTTCGCAGATCACCCGCACCACACCGTGGCGGCGGATGACCTTGCACTTGTCGCAAATTTTCTTTACCGATGCCCGTACCTTCATATCCAGTTCCCAGCTTCCAGTCTTTAATTCCAGTTCTCAGCCGGCCGAGAACCGGCCCTCGCCTGTAGTCCGTTCATTTGTAGCGATACACGATACGCCCGCGGGTCAGATCATAAGGAGATAGCTCCACGGCTACACGATCACCCGGAAGAATACGAATGAAGTTCTTACGCATCTTGCCGGAGACATGCGCCAGTACCTCATGATTGTTCTCCAGCTTCACCTTGAACATGGCGTTCGGCAGTGGTTCCACCACTACGGCCATTACTTCAATCGCGTCTTCCTTGCTCATGCGCTCCCTATGTTCGTTCCAGCTCTGCTTGCCGGCTGGCTCCGGCTATGCGGTCAGAATCACCGGCCCGTTCCTGGTGATCGCCACGCAATGCTCGAAATGCGCGCTTGCGCGTCCATCTTCGGTGACTGCCGTCCACTTATCGTCCAACACCCGCACCCCCGGGCCACCGGCGTTGACCATGGGTTCGATTGCCAGCACCATGCCTTCGCGCAGCTTCGGTCCGTGACCGGGCAGGCCGTAATTCGGAACTTGCGGGTCCTCGTGCAAACGCGTGCCGATACCGTGTCCCACAAATTCCCGAACCACGCTGAATCCGTTCGACTCCACCAGTTGCTGCACGGCTGAACCGACATCCCCGATGGTGTTTCCCACCCGGGCGGCTTCAATTGCCAGATACAGCGACTGCTCCGTCACCTTCAGCAACTTGGCAAGCTCTGGCAAAATACCATCGCCGACCGGGACGGTGATCGCGGCGTCGCCGTAGTAACCGTCCAGAACCACTCCGCAGTCAATGGAGACTATATCTCCAGCCATGAGCACCCGCTCGCTGGACGGGATGCCGTGTACTACCTCCTGGTTGATCGACGTGCAAAGCACGCAAGGGTAGTCGTAATACCCCTTGAACGCAGGTTTCGCCCCGGCTTCGCGAATCCGCTTTTCAGCGATCTTCTCCAACTCCATGGTGGAAACCCCGGGCGAAACCAAAGCCTCCACGCTCTCCAATACCTGGCGGACGATATGCCCGCTCCGGCGCATCTTTTCGATTTCGCCGGGAGACTTACAGACGATTGCCATTCTCGATTGCCTTCAACGCCTCCGCGGTCACGTCGTCGGGCGCCAAATCGCCATCCACTTCCAACAGCCGCCCACGGCGGCGATAGTAGTCCGCCAGGGGAAGTGTCTGCTGTTCGTAGGCCTTCAGGCGTTCAATGATTACTTCTTCACAATCATCACGCCGCGTCTGCAGAACGCCGCCATCTATATCACAGACGCCGGCGACGCGAGGTGGCTGAAGGTAAATGTTATAGATTCGCCCACAGGTGGGACAGGTACGACGTCCGGTAAGCCTTTGCAAAAGGGAATTATACTCCACCCCGAGTTGAATCACAATTGGCGGCTTCGCCGGCTGGGCAGCGAAAGACTTGCCTTCCAGGTACTTGTCGAGCCACTCCGCCTGACTGACGGTGCGCGGGAAGCCGTCGAGAATGCACCCTTTAGCACAATCGGGCTGCCGCAGCCTTTCGGCCACCATATCGCACACCAACTGGTCGGAAACCAGTTCGCCCCGGTCCATCGTCTGCTTGGCTTTGCGTCCGAGCTCGGTGCCCCGCGAGACGTTGTCCCGCAGCAGATCGCCGGTCGAAATCTGCGGAACCCCCAATACCTCGGCGATCCGTTTTGCCTGCGTTCCCTTGCCCGAGCCGGGAGCCCCAACCAGGATGATTACCCCGGTGGTCTTGGGGGCGCTTTTTGCTTCAACCGTCGCCTGTGAGTCCATCTTCAGTCTCTAACCCCGAATCAGCCCCGGTGCTACCGGGCCACCCGTCTTACCAGGTCCTACGGCCTCGAATGCGTCCGCTGCGAGGCGTAAAGCCCTCGTAGTGGCGCATGATCAACTGCGATTCGATCTGGTTGACGGTATCCATCGCGACGCCCACGACGATCAGCAGCGAAGTACCGCCGAAGTAAAAGGTCACGCCTAAGCCGTTCGTTAACCAGGACGGCAACTTGTCAAACATCGCCCCGCCCAACCAGAACGGCAGGTGATTGAGGTGGATGCCTGCAATCATCCACTCTGGAATCAGCGAGATGATGATCAGATAGAACGCGCCTACTAAAGTGATACGCGTCAGAATATCGTTAATGTGATCGCTGGTGCGCTTGCCGGGCCGTATGCCTGGGATGAAACCGCCGTACTTGCGCATGTCGTCGGCCACTTGCACCGGGTTAAAAACGATCGAGACGTAGAAGTAGGCGAAGAAAATGATCCCCAGAGCGTAAAGCAAGGTATAGAGCGGCTCGCCCCAGTTGAACTGTTGGATCAAGTTGTCCAGGTGCGCGCTCTTCCCTTTAATGGCATAACCAAGCGTCTGGGGCAAGGTCAGCACCGACGAAGCAAAAATAACCGGCATCACGCCACCGGAGTTCACCCGCAACGGCAGGTGGGTGGATTGTCCGCCCATAACCTTGCGTCCCACGACACGCTTGGCGTATTGCACGGGAATGCGCCGCTCGCTGCGCTCGACGAATACGATGAACGCCACTACGGCGATCATCACCGCCATGAGGATCAGCAGCGCCGGCACGGTAAATACGCCCCAGGCACTGTTTCTGGCCTTTTCCACCAGGTCGGCAACGCCTCTTGGCAGTCCGACGACGATGCCTACAAAAATCAACAGCGACATGCCGTTGCCGATGCCGCGTTCGGTGATCTGCTCACCCAGCCACATGATGAACGCCGATCCCGTCGTCAGGGTCAGCATCGTCATCAGGATAAAGCCGATGCCGGGACTCAGTACCAGCCGCTCGCCACCGGTTCCGCCGGACCTCTGCAACATGAGCGCGATGCCGAGTGACTGCACGGAGCTGAGCGCCACCGTCAGGTAGCGGGTCCACTGGGTAATCTTTTTGCGGCCGAGTTCGCCTTCCTTCTGCAAGCGCGCCAGCGGTTCATAAACCACCGTCAGCAATTGCAGGATGATCGACGCCGTAATGTAAGGCATGATGCCGAGCGCGAAGATTGTCAGCCGGCGCAGGTTGCCGCCGCTGAACAGATCGACGAATCCCAGCATGGAGCCGCGTTGCGACTCGAATAAACGCTGCAGTGCGGCGGTATCGATCCCCGGCGTGGGGAAGTGAGAGCCGACGCGATAAACCGCAAGCAGGGCCAGCGTAAAGAGTACGCGCCTACGCAGGTCCGGAATCCGGAAGATGTTCGCGAGCTTCTCGAACATAAAATGCAAAGCCTCTTTGCTGCCGCTAATCACCAGCGCGCGGGAGCCTGCCTTTCGCCCCGGCGGCACGCCATAGCGCGCACCGGAACCCGGCTCCGGCACCCCGGAGATTTCAGGCGATTACTTCAAACTTGCCGCCAGCCTTGGTGATCTTCTCCTGAGCCGACTCCGAGAACTTATGGGCGCGAACATTCAGCGCCTTGCTGAGTTCGCCAACCCCAAGGATCTTCACCAGTCCATCTTTCTTTTTCAGAATGCCGCGCTCGAACAGCACTTCCGGGGTGACATCGCTGGCCTCCAACTGGACGAGCCGGGCAAGGTTCACGACCGTGAATTCCTTCTTGAAGATGTTGGTGAAGCCGCGCTTGGGCAGACGGCGATGCAGCGGCATCTGGCCGCCTTCAAAGCCGCGCATCATGCGCGAACCGCTGCGCGAACGCTGGCCCTTGTGGCCACGGGTCGAGGTCTTGCCCATCCCCGAGCCCATGCCGCGGCCGACACGCTTGCGCTTTTCCGAAGAACCTTTCGGTGCACGAATATTCGACAGATTCATATCTCATCCCATCACTGCGGCACCAAGCCGCGGAGGTGTGGCCGTAAAGAGCCAGGAGCCGGCGCCGCGCGCCGCGATCCCGGAGTCCGTGCGGGCCTGTTTACTTCGCCTCGACGATCACGACCAGGTGCGGCACCTTGGCAACCATGCCGCGAATCGAAGGCGTGTCCTCACGCTCGACAACCTGATTCAGCCGAGTGAACCCGAGTCCTTTGACCACCAGTCTGTGCTTCACCGGACAGCTATTCATCGAACGCACGTACTTCAAGTGGATCTTCGCTCCAGCCGCTGCCTGCGGTTTCGCCGTCTTGTTCCGTGTGCGCGCCATGATCAGAGCTCCTCGACGGACTTGCCGCGATTGCTGGCCACTTCGTTGCGGTCGCGCAGCTTGCGCAAAGCATCGAAGGTGGCCTTCACCACGTTGTGCGGGTTGGTCGTGCCAATCGACTTGGTCAGCACGTTCT
The DNA here is from genome assembly GCA_050015355.1 of Candidatus Korobacteraceae bacterium. Taxonomy (GTDB): domain Bacteria; phylum Acidobacteriota; class Terriglobia; order Terriglobales; family Acidobacteriaceae; genus CAWBRT01. The sequence goes on from JBEKBO010000083.1 coordinate 9,046, forward strand.
GGACACCGGCCGAAGTCATGACGGCGCGAACCGCGCCGCCGGCGATCACGCCCGTGCCTTCCGGAGCCGGCTTGAGCAGCACCATGCCGGAGCCGAAACGGCCGAGCGAAATGTGAGGAATCGAAGTATGCGAAAGATTGACCCGGATGAGGTTCTTCTTCGCGGCTTCAATGCCCTTGCGGATCGCCTGGGGAACTTCCTTCGCCTTGCCGGAACCATAGCCAACCACGGCGGAAGCCGGGTCACCGACCACTACCAGTGCGGCGAAGGACATGTTCTTGCCGCCCTTGACCACCTTGGTGACGCGGTTGATGCTTACCACCTGGTCCTTGAGGTTGAACTGACCGGCATCGATTTTTTTCTTAACGATTGCCATTCCTGTCGATTCTCCTGGCAAGCATCCGGGGTTCCCTGCAAGCTCGCATTTGGCTTACTGGGGTACTCAGTCGATGCCGCCGTTAACTTCCGCGGACGAACAGCCTCAATTTCAGCCTCACCCGCTAAACCTTCCGCTCCCCAAACTGCGGTGAGCGGCTAGGCCGGTTCCGCTTGGCGGTTGCAGGGGCGACCTGAAACCGTTCTAGAACTCGAGACCAGCTTCCCGGGCCGCCTCGGCCAAAGCTTTGACCCGCCCGTGATAAAGATAGCCCCCGCGATCGAAGACGACCTTGCGAATACCGCTCTGCTTGGCACGCTCGGCGATAGACTTGCCGACTTGCTTGGCGGCCGCGATGTTGCCGCCGCTCACGTGAGTCTTGCCATCAGCCGCTTTGCCGAGTTCCAGTGAGCTGGCCCATACCACCGTCGTGCCCTTGGCATCGTCGATGACTTGGGCGTAAATATGTCCCACCGAACGATATATGTTCAACCGCGGCCGCTCCGCCGTTCCCTGGAGCCGTTTGCGAATACGGTCATGAATCTTCTGCCGCGTCTCATTCTTCGAAGTCTTCCTAATCATCGTTGCTGTCCTCGCCGGATTTCGCTCCGGCTCTGTCCCGGGGTTCTATGCCGGGGAGAGGACGGTTCTTGAACCGCTCCTCCCGTAAACTCCGCGCCATGCCAGCGACGAGCCTCGCCGCGCCCGCCCGGGGCTAAGCGGCGACTATTTGGCTCCCGTCTTGCCGACCTTCTTCTTCAGTTTCTCGCCGGCGTAGCGAACGCCCTTCTGCTTGTACGGATCAGGTAAACGCAAAGAGCGCATCTCCGCCGCAACCTGCCCAACCTTCTGCCGGTCGATCCCGCTGATGGTCAACTTTGCCTGCTTGGCATCGATCGTAACCTCGATCCCCGAGGGCAGCGCATACTCGATCGGGTGCGAATAACCCAGCGTGAACACGACCGTGCCCTTGCCCTTCAGCTCGGCGCGGTAGCCGATGCCAACAATCTCCAGATCCTTGGTCCAACCGGTGGTGACGCCATGCACCGCGTTGTTGACCAGAGCGCGCGTCAAGCCATGAATGGCGCGTTTGGATTCGTCTTCGCGAGTCACCACGATATGGCCGTCCTGCTGTGCCAGGGCCACACCGCCAGGCAGGTGGTTCGTCACCGTGCCCTTCGGCCCTTTGACCGTCACGGTATTGCCGTCAACGGCAAAGCTGACGCCCTTGGGCACTGGAATCGGCTTTTTTCCAATTCTCGACATGCTTGTTCTCCACACCGAAACCTTCGCGGTCCCGGGCTTCCGGCCTTTGTCCTTGGACTCGGGCTCGTCTGCTCGCATCGCGCCGGGCGCGATGCTGTCCGTTGCAATCCCGCGGCTTCAGCCGCCGCGAACAGCTAGACCTGGCGCTAGTAGATCTCGCAGAGAATCTCTCCGCCCAGACCCTGCTTCCGCGCCTGCCGGCCGGTCATAACACCCTTCGGCGTGGTCAGGATGTTAATCCCCAAACCACCCAGAACTCGCGGTATCTCGGAATGGCCGACATACACGCGGCACCCCGGACGTGAAACCCGCGACACGTTTGTGATCGACGCCTGATTGTCGCTGCCGTACTTCAGATACACGCGGAGAATCTTCTTGCCATTCTCTTCCGTGCTCTTGAAGTTCGCGAGGTAACCCTCTTCCTTCAGAATGCGGGCCATTTCCAGCTTCAACTTGGAAGCCGGAACGTCCACCTTCTGATGGCGCGCCTTAATGCCGTTGCGAATCCGTGTCAGGAAGTCTGCCACCGGATCGGTGAAACTCATCGTATGCTTCTCCTGATCATCGTCACCCGTTCTCTTTCTCGCCTGTCGCTGGCGGCATGCGATTGGGTCAGCCTAGCCGGCCTCCCCGTGAAAGAACCTGCGATGACGTACTTGGTTCACGCTGGCGGCTCAACAGACGCCCCTTTGCGCATGTTGAGCTGACGCTCAGCCCTTGAACCGCTGCCAGCACCGGCCTCATTGCCGGGAAAATTCGCCTTACCAGGACGACTTGCAAACCCCGGGAATCTCGCCACGCAGCGCCAATCCGCGGAAGCACAAGCGGCAGAGGCCAAACTTGCGCAGGTAAGCGCGCGGACGTCCGCACAGCTTGCAGCGGTTGTGCTGGCGCGTGGAAAATTTCGCTTTCTTGTTCGCCTTGGCGATGCTCGATGTCTTGGCCATCTTGTCCTTTTCCCGTCGTCTCCAGCGGCACGCCGGAGTCAATCGCGCCTCGCGGGCGCTTCCCTCATTGCCAACCCTATTGCGCCCGGAACGGCATGCCCATCTGGCGCAGCAGCGCCCGTGCTTCATCGTCGGACTTTGCCGTCGTGACAATCGTGATGTTCATGCCCTTCATCTTCTCGACCTTCGAGTAATCGATCTCCGGGAAGATCAGTTGATCGCGAACGCCGAGCGTGTAATTGCCGCGTCCGTCGAACGATTTGGTCGAGACGCCCCGGAAGTCACGCACGCGCGGCAGAGCCACATTCATCAGCCGGTCGAGAAACTCGTACATGCGGTCGCCGCGCAAGGTGACCATGGCGCCGATCGGCATGCCCTCGCGCACCTTGAACGCCGCGATCGACTTCTTGGCCTTGGTAACAATCGGCTTCTGGCCGGTGATCTGCGCCAACTCGGCCACCGCCGGGTCCAGAATCTTGGCGTTCTGCGTCGCTTCGCCCACCCCCATGTTGACGACGACCTTCTCCAGTCTCGGAGCCGCCATCGGGTTGGCGAGGTTCAGTTCCTTCATCAGTGCGGGACGCACCTGCTCGAAATAACGTATGCGCAAGCGGGCTGAAGCCGCATTGTTCAGCTTAGGACGGCCCGATTTCTGTACCTGTACCGGCTCGGCAGCCTGCTTGCCGCCCTTCTTCGGCTGGGCGCCCGGCTTGGCGCCTTTGCCCGGTGTCTGTGGCTTCTTTTCCTTTTCGGCCATTGCTTCCTTCACTCTCTCTCACGGTTTCCGGATTGCCGCCGGGTTCGTGAGGTTCTCATTTTCGCTTTGCGAAACCCTTCGCTCACCGCCGACTACAGATCCTTCGCCGCAAGCTGCGCGGCTCAGGATGACCGCCTGCGAGGCTCCCGCTTCGCTCGTTCTTAGCCCGCCCTGAGCGAGCGAAGCGAGTCGAACGGGCCTCGCAAAGCGGCGGTCACTTCTCCAGCGTGTTGCTGCAGCTCTTGCAGACCCGCACCTTGCGCTCGCCACGTTCCTCGTGGCCGATCCGCGCCGGACGGTTGCAGCTTCCGCAGACCAGCATCACGTTGCTGATCGCGATCGGACTTTCCTGCTCGGCGATTCCGCCCTTGATCTGCTTCTGCGGATTAGGCCGGACGTGCTTTTTGACCACCATCACGTGCTCGACCAGAATCTTGTTCTTCTCGGGAAAAACGCGAAGCACGCGTCCCTGCTTGCCCTTGTCACGCCCGGTGATCACCTTCACCGTATCGTTTCGCCGGATATCAAGTATGGCTGACATTGTTCTCCTCTAACTTTCCGGGCCGCCTCGCCGACCTGGGTAACCTGCGCCCTCAGAGCACTTCCGGCGCCAACGAAACAATCTTCAAGAAACGCTTCTCGCGCAGTTCGCGGGCAACCGGCCCGAAGACGCGCGTGCCAACCGGCTCGCCGGTGGCGTCGATCAGCACGGCGGCGTTCTGGTCGAAGCGGATGTAAGTGCCGTCCTTGCGGCGGTGCTCCTTGCGCGTGCGCACGATGACACACTTGACCACGGTGCCCTTTTTGACCTGGCCGTCGGGAGAGGCCTCCTTGACCGCAGCCGTCACGATATCGCCCAGACCGGCGCTCAGTCCGGTTGAGCCGCCGAGGGGCAGAATCATCTGCAGCTTGCGCGCGCCGGAATTGTCGGCGACTTCGAGCATGCTTCTCATCATCACTGCCATGGTTCTATCTCCTCAGTCCCCGGTCCGAAGCCCCGTCGCGAGCCGATCATACTTGTCGCCAACGCGGCCTACCGGAGGACTGGCGTTAACTGACCTCCGCGGTCTCTTGCGTTGCCTCGCCCGCCACCAACGGGGCCCGTCTGAGGATGTCCTTCAAGCGCCAGCGCTTCAGGCGCGACAGGGGACGCGTCTCCTCGATGCGGACAAAATCGCCCAAGTGAGCGCTCTGCTGTTCGTCGTGCGCATAGAACTTCTTGGAATGCGCCACCACGCGACGATAAAGCGGATGAGCCTTCTGCCGGTGGACCTCGACTACGATGGTTTTCGCCATCTTGGTCGAGACCACCTGGCCGATTAACAGTTTGCGGCGGGAGCCGCTTCCGGTATTCGTGGTCTCAGGCATCGCTACTTCTTCTCCGTTCCGGTCTTGGCGGCCGCCAAGCTCTTGGCACGCTGGACGGTCTTGATCCGCGCAATGTCCTTGCGCAGGCCGCGGATCTTTTTCAGGCTCTCGCTCTGTCCCATGTTCAACTGAAACTTCAGCCGGAAGAGCTGATCGTTCAGTTCGTGCTCCTGGTGAAGGAGCTCTTCATCGGTAAAATTGCGAATCTTTTCCGCCTTCATCTCGTTTCTCTCTGGCGCCGCGAACGCATTAGTGCGCGGTATGGCGCATCACGAACTTGGTTCTGAGGGGAAGCTTGTGCGAAGCCAACCGCATGGCTTCCTGCGCGTCGACTGGATTCACACCCTCCATCTCGAACAGGATCTTGCCCGGCCGGACGACGGCCACCCAGTGATCGGGAGCACCCTTGCCCTTGCCCATACGAGTTTCGGCCGGCTTCTTCGTGACCGGCTTATCGGGGAACAAGCGGATCCAGATCTTTCCGCCACGCTTAACGAAGCGGGTCATGGCCACGCGGCTTGCCTCGATCTGGCGGTCGGTGATCCAGCCCGGTTCAAGCACTTTCAGGCCGTAATCGCCGAACGACAGCTCGGAGCCGCGCCAAGCCTTGCCAGCCATGCGCCCGCGCTGCTGCTTGCGGTACTTCACTTTCTTCGGCATCAACATAAGTAGTTCTCAGTTCTCGGTCCGCAGAGGCAAAGCCAGTCCCGCCTGAGCGACCGTGATACTCACCGCCTTCTGTCAAGCGCGGCTGCCCAGGCAACCGGCTAAGACGAACCAGCGGCTGATCCTAGAAACCAGCCTGCGCTGTCTGCGCATCGCGGCGGCGCTGGGTAAGGATTTCTCCCTTGTAGACCCAGCACTTCACGCCAATCACGCCATACGTCGTCTTGGCTTCGGCGAAGCCATAGTCGATATCGGCGCGCAAGGTGTGCAGCGGCAATCGTCCCTGCAGATACCATTCGGAGCGGGCAATTTCGTTGCCGTTCAGACGTCCGCTCACCCGGACCTTAATGCCCTTGCACCCGAAGCGCAGCGCCGAATCCACCGCCTTGCGCATGGCGCGGCGGAAGCCAACGCGCTTTTCCAGTTGCAGCGCGATCGATTCGGCCACCAGTTGCGAGTCCAGCTCGGGCTTGTGCACTTCCTGGATGTCGACGTACACCTCGCGATTGGTGCGCTTCTGCAGCTCCTGCTTCAGCTTGTCGATTTCGGTCCCTTTGCGCCCGATGATGATGCCCGGCCGCGCCGTGCGGATGATGACCCGCAGTTTGTTGCCGGGACGCTCCACCTCGATCGAGCTGACACCGGCGGACTTGAGCTTTTCCTTCAGCTCTTCCTTCAGCTTGATGTCTTCGATCAGCAACTTGTCGAAGTCGCGATCCATGTACCAACGCGCTTTCCAAGGCTTGGTGTAGCCGAGGCGGAATCCGTATGGATGGACCTTCTGTCCCATATTTCCTTCTCTTCTCCGCGCCGGCATTGCTGCCGCGCTCAGTCACAATTCGCTCGCGAATCCCTGCGGCGTTGCCGCCCGGGATACGCCTCTCAGCCGCGCCCGCGGCTGTTACTTCTTTTTCTTCGCCGGCTTCTTAGCAGGCGCTTTCTTGGCCGGCGATTTCTTGGCGGGCGCCTTCTTCGCCGGTGGTTTGCGGACCGCCTTCTTGGCCGGCGCTGCCGCCGCTTGGCCTGCCGCCGCGACCGCTCCGGGCTTTTCGGCAACCGCGATCTCCAGATGCGACATGCGCCGCTGATAACGGTACGCGCGTCCCATCGGAGCCGGACGAATGCGCTTCATGCGCGGACCTTCGTTGGCGATGGCGCGCTTGACGAACAGGCGGTCGACGTCCACCTCGACGCCTTTCTCCTGGTTCATATAGTTGGCGTTCTCAATGGCCGAACGCAGCAGCTTGTGAACCAGCGGCGCCACCCGCTTGTTGGTGAACGCCAGCGTATTCAGTGCCTGCTCCACTCGCAGCCCTTTGATCAGGTCCAGCACCAGGCGGGCTTTCTGCGGCGAAACACGCATGAACCTGGCTTTCGCAGTGAATTCCATGATCTCTCTGTCCCTTCAAATCTTGCCGCGAGTTCCTCGCCGGCCTCGAATCCGTTACTGTCGGCCCGCAATGCGGGCTCGCTCAGAATGACCGCCTGCCCGAGATCCCTCGCTCCGCTCGGGATAGTCGCCTGTGCGGCTCGTTCTCAGCCTGCCCTGAGCGAGCGAAGCGAGTCGAACGGGCCGCGCAAAACGGCGACTACTTCGCCGGTCTCGCCGTGCTCTCGGCGGCTGCCTTCACCGAATGTCCCTTGAAGGTGCGCGTGAAGCTGAACTCACCCAGCTTATGGCCCACCATGTTCTCGGTGACGTACACCGGGATGAACTTCTTGCCGTTGTGAACGGCCAACGTATGTCCCAGCATTTCCGGGATGATTGTCGAACGGCGCGACCAGGTGCGCAGCACCTTCTTCTCGTTGCGCGCATTCATGCCCTCCACCTTAGTCAACAGGTGGCTGTCGATGAACGGACCTTTTTTTGTTGAACGTGCCATAAACTCAGTTCTCGGTTCCTTCGGTTTCGTGTGGGCTCGGAAGCCCGCCAGCCGGCCTTACTTCTTCCGCCGGCTGACAATGAACTTGTCAGTCCGCTTGTTGTTGCGAGTCTTGTAGCCGCGCGTCGGCTGACCCCAAGGTGTCACCGGATGGCGCCCGCCGCTGGTTTTGCCTTCACCGCCGCCGTGCGGGTGATCGACCGGGTTCATAACCACGCCGCGGTTGACCGGACGGCGTCCCAGCCAGCGCGTGCGGCCGGCCTTGCCGATCGTGATGTTCTCGTGATCGAGATTGCCAACCTGTCCCACCGTCGCCATGCAGTCGACCAGAACGCGGCGAGTCTCTCCCGAAGGCAGCTTGAGCAGCGCGTAGTCGCCTTCCTTGGCCACCAACTGCGCCTGAGCGCCCGCCGAGCGCGCCATCTGCGCACCCTTGCCCGGCTTGAGCTCGATGTTGTGCACCACCGTGCCGGCGGGAATGCTGCGCAGCGGCAGCGCATTGCCCACCAGGATGTCGGCCTCCGGACCGCTGACCACCTTGGCGCCGACCTTCAGGCCGGACGGATGCAGGATGTAGCGCTTCTCGCCGTCGGCATAGCTCAACAGAGCGATGCGAGCCGAACGGTTGGGATCGTACTCGATGGATGCCACCGTCGCCGGAATGCCGGCTTTGTCGCGCTTGAAGTCGATGATGCGCAGCTTGCGCTTGTGGCCGCCGCCGCGATGCCAGATGGTCAAATCGCCACGATTGCGGCGACCGCCGGTTTCCATCTTCGGCTCGGTGAGCGGCTTGTGCGGCCGGTTCGTCGTCAACTCGTCATTGACGAGCGTCGTCTGAAAACGCAACGTCGGAGTAACCGGTCTATATGTTTTGATCGCCATAGCTCTTCTCTTCTTCCAGGCAGATACCGGAAAACCGTTTTCCTGCCCAGTTTGTCGCGCCGTGCTTCACGCGACTCTCAAAATCGTCCCCCGTCTGCACCCTGGAACGTCCAACACGACTCCCCGTTCCATCGGGATATCGCACTGGGCACTCCACCGAGCGCAGCCTGCACCGCGGCCGGGTGCGCCTAGACGTTTTCGGCATACTCGGGCATTTTTTCGCCCGCCTTGAGCCGTACGTAGGCCTTCTTCCAGTCGGGACGATAGCCGGTGAACTTTCCCCGACGGCGTTCCTTGCCCTCGAAGGTTGCCGTACGCACCTGGTCGACCTTGACTTTGAAGATCGACTGCACGGCTTCCTTGATCTGCGTCTTGGAGGCTTTAACCGAGACTTCGAAGACCAGCGTGTGCTCGGTCTCCTTCGCGCCAAGACCTTTCTCCGTGATCACCGGACGGCGGATGATTTCATATGCGGACTTTGCCATTACGCCACCTCCGCCTTCCGAGCCCGCTTGGGCGACGAAGCCTTCAGCGAGTCTTGCAGCCTTTCCAGCGCGAGCCGGGAGAAGATCGCACGGTCGTAACGCAGCAGGTGATAGGCGTGCACCTCGGGACCGTACAGCATTTCCACGCCAGCCAGGTTACGGGCACTCAACTCCAGGTTGAGGTTCTCGTGATTGCCCGCCTCGACCAGCAATGCGGTCTTGTCGGCCTTCAGCGCGCCCAGCGCCTGGCGCATAGTCTTGCTCTTGACGTCCTTCAGGTCGAACGCCTCGACGACCGTCAGCTTGCCTTCCGCCGCCTTGGCCGCCAGCGCCGAGCGCAGCGCGCCCAAAAGCTTCTTGCGCGGAAACTGGTAATCGTAGGAGCGGGGCTGCGGTCCGTGAATCGTGCCGCCGTGACGCCATAGTGGCGAACGAATCGACCCGACACGGGCGCGCCCGGTTCCCTTCTGCCGCCACAGCTTCTTGCCCGATCCCGACACCAGCTTGCGATTCTTGGTGGCATGGGTGCCAGCCCTCAATCCGGCGCGGTAGTGCTTCACCGCTTCCCAGAGCAAGTCCTCATTGATGGCACCGAACACCTCGTCGGCCAACTCGAGGCTGCCCACTTTATTGCCGACCAGATCCAAAACATCAATGGTTGCCATAAGATTTTCTCTTCCAACTACCCGGCGATAGAGTCTCCGCCGGGTCAATGCGATGCGGGCCACGCGACCCGCCACCTCTTTATTTATTTCTTCTTGCTTGCCTGGCGCTTGGAAGCCTTCAACGGGTCGACCGTGCCGGCGCCGCCGAAACCACGACGCTCTCTCGGCGGCTTCTTCGCCCTGGTGATCAGCACGTAGCCGTCCTTGGGGCCCGGCACAGCGCCTTCGATCACCAGCAGGTTCTCTTCCTTGTCGATTCCGAGCACGCGCAGGTTACGCATCGTCACGGCTTCGTGTCCCATGTGCCCCGACATGCGCTGTCCCTTGAACACCCGGGACGGGTACGACGAAGCGCCGATGGAGCCCTGCACCTGGAACATGTGTCCGTGAGCCGCGGGCCCGCCGCCGAAGTGGTGCCGGCGAACCACACCCGCAAAGCCACGACCCTTGCTGGTGCCCAAAACGTCAACGAACTTTTCACTATCGAACAGGTCGACCAACACCTTGTCGCCGACCTTCACGCCATCGCCTCCTGCCGGTTGGCCATCCGCGCCGGGTCCGTCGGCAACGATCTCCACCTCCCGCAGGAACTTCACCGGCGGCAAGTTGTGCTTCGCCAGATGACCTTTCATCGGCTGCGTAAGCCGCGACTCCTTGACGAACTCAATCAACCCGAGCTGGGCCGCTTCATAGCCGTCGCGCGTGGTCGTCTTCAACTGCGTCACGACGCACGGACCGGCTTGCAATATGGTCACGGGACGAACCTCGCCCTTGCTGTCAAACAACTGGGTCATCCCGACCTTTTTTCCAAGAATTCCGTTCAGTGGCATTAGTTTGTTCTCCTCATCATGCCTGCGTTACCGCCGCTGGCACTGTAGGTGCCGCGCCCAGCGATTCTTCCTGCTCCCCCAGAAGGGTTCCAGAGAACGCTGCACCCGGCTATTTATGTTCCTTGCCGTACGCCTTGATCTCGACATCGACTCCGGCCGGCAAATCGAGTTTCATCAGCGCGTCAACCGTCTGCTGCGTCGGCTCAAGTATGTCGAGCAAACGCTTATGAGTGCGGATCTCAAATTGCTCGCGCGACTTCTTGTCGACGTGCGGTGAGCGCAAAACCGTATATTTGTTCTTGACTGTCGGCAACGGGATCGGTCCGGCAATCTGAGCGCCGGTGCGGCGCGCCGTCTCGACAATTTCGCCCGTCGACTGATCCAGAACGCGGTAATCGTACGCCTTCAATCGGATCCGAATTCGCTCTTTACCAATCACAGTTGTGTCTCTCAAAAGATCGTTTTACCAGGGCTCCGCAAGTTCGCTGCTCAACCACGCGCCTGCTTCGCTGGACCGGCGCTCGATCTCCACGCCCGTCCATCTTTCCCTGGCCGGCCTTTCGCCGGATGCCTGACTCTCGAGCGGGGAGTTTTATCCCGCCCACTCAGAACTTCCTACGCAACGATTTCCGTGATGGTGCCGGCGCCGACCGTGCGGCCGCCTTCGCGGATGGCGAAGCGCAACCCCTTCTCCATCGCCACCGGCGTAATCAGCTCGATCTCCACCGTCACATTGT
>JBEKBO010000084.1:0-19772 GCA_050015355.1 Candidatus Korobacteraceae bacterium
AAACCGTTAAGTTATTGCGCGAGCTGACCGGTTACCGGGGAGAGGTGACGTATGCGCCCGAGCGATCCGGGGACATCAAACATTCGCTGGCCGATATCAATCTAGCGCGGAAACATCTTGGCTATGAGATGCAAGTGGACTTCCAAGAGGGCTTGCGCCGCACGGTGGAGTGGTACAAGAGCACCATGAAGACGGAGTTGCTCGCCCACTCCTGATTTCAGATTCAATCAGATCCCACTTGTTCCCCGATGGAGAACGCCACTTGAACACATTCGCCACCATCCAGAGCGCACTGAAAAGCAAGTTTGAAGAACGTACCGCCCACATTGGCATCGTGGGCATGGGGTATGTCGGGCTGCCCCTGGCCTTGCTGTTCAGTGAGGAGCGTTTCCCGGTAACCGGGTTCGATATCGACGAGCAAAAAGTGGCCGTGCTCAACTCGGGCAATTCCTATATCGTGCGCATCCTGCCTGAAGAAATTCAAAGCGCGCAAGAATTCGGATTCCGCGCCACCAGCGATTACAGCCACATAAACCGGATGGACGCCGTCATTATTTGCGTTCCTACCCCGCTGAACGAGTACCACGAACCCGATTTGAGCTACATTACGAGCACGATCGAGGCGATTGCGCCACGCCTGCGCGAAGGCCAGTTGATTGTGCTGGAAAGCACAACCTACCCGGGAACCACCGATGAAGTTGTCATTCCCTTGTTGGAAAAAGGCAACCCGGCGGGTTTGAAAGTCAGCCGCCCGGGCTCACCGGGAAGTTTTTATGTCGCGTTCTCTCCCGAGCGCGAAGATCCCGGCAACACCACGGTTGCGCGCCGCGACATTCCGAAGGTCGTCGGGGGAGCAGAACCCGCGGCGACGGAACTTGCCTGCACCTTGTACGGAACCATCTTCAACCGCACCGTACCGCTCTCCAGCCCGGCGGCAGCGGAGCTGACCAAGCTTCTGGAAAATATCTACCGCTGCGTAAACATCGCGCTGGTCAACGAGATGAAGCAGCTTTGCCATCGCATGGGCATCGACATTTTCGAGGTCATTGAGGCGGCTAAAACCAAGCCATTCGGATTCCAGGCTTTCTACCCGGGCCCGGGATTGGGCGGACACTGCATTCCAATCGACCCGTTCTACTTGTCGTGGAAGGCAAAGCAGTTTGACTTCCGCACCAAGTTCATCGAACTGGCCGGCGAAGTGAACATTGGCATGCCCTATTACGTGGTGGAGGCGACCGCCGGCGCCCTCAATGAGCGGCGCAAACCGCTGAAGGGATCCAAGATTCTGGTTCTCGGGCTGGCGTACAAGAAAGATATCGACGATCTGCGCGAGTCGCCTTCGCTCACTATCATCGAGCTGCTGCAAAAACAGGGCGCGCAGGTTTTTTACAACGATCCTTATTTTCCCCGCGTGGGCCGCGGACGGCATTACAACCTCAACATGACCTGCACTCCGCTCGACAGCCTCGAACAATATGACTGCGTCATGATCGTTACCGACCATTCCGATTACGACTACCAGCGTATTGTTAGGGAATCGAAGCTCGTGGTCGACACCCGCAATGCCACCAAGGGAATTACGGCACCCAATATTGTGCGCTGCTAGAGCAGTTCCAAGGTTGACGTACCCAGTACTAGCACCGCCGGGCTGGATATCACCCCAGCAAACGCCAAACGTTTGCCGGGGACCCCGTACGCCCGGCTCCTTTGCCGGGTATACCTTCCGCGAATCTGGTCTAGACCAGCACTCTGGGCACGACCGCACGACCCTATCGCATGGGATTGCGGCAGACGTAATTCAATCGGTGTGTCGCTCAATTACTTTGAAGAAACGATGGCCGCAGGCACGGCAGCGAAACGGGTATCGCCGCCCGAATCGAGAGCGGAGCTTCTCCAGGAGGTTCTTTCTGTGCGAACGAAACGCTCTTGTCTTGCCGCATTGCGGGCACATCGAGCCTTCCTTTGCCGAATATTGCTTTTTTTTGCCTCCGTCGCTCACGGTTTCCTCGCGGAGTAAGAATGCCGGGCTGTGCATGATGAAAGTATGGAGTATTTGCCTGATATCATCGCGTGTAAATTCACTCCGAGGAAAGCCACCTTTGCAGATTGGGACCCATTCCGATATGGAACGTGCACATTCTCCTTGCACATATCGGACCCTGCATAATACCAGACCCGTGCGGCTTCAATAGAGAGGCGCTTCGCCGGGCGGCCTGGTTTTCCAGCGCCGGTGAACCCAAAGCCACTGATCGGGGTAGCGTCTTACGAAGCTCTCTATCACCTTTGTATACATTGCCGTGTTGGCGACGGCGTCGGCCTCGTCATCGCCCGTGCGAATCGTTTCCAGCGCCGGTTCAAAACGGATTCGATACTTTTGCAGTGAGTCATCCCAAATCGTGAACGCGGGAACCACGGCGGCTCCGGTGCGCAGGGCAACGCGGGCGATACCCACGGCGGTGCAGGCCAAATGGCCAAAGAAATCGACAAACACGCCCTGCGGCGGCGTCATGTTCGTATCCATCAGGATGCCGACCGTGTCGCCGCGACGCAATGCGCTCAGCAGGCCGCGCGCAAATTCGTTCTTATCGATACTGCCGTTGCCATGGAGCGTGCGGTAACGCCTGACCAGACGATTGAGATAGCGGTTGTCGAGATCGCGAACCACGACTTGAAGCGTGTTGCCATGGACAGAGTGAACGAACGAGCCCACTTCCCAGCCACCGAGGTGAGCCGTGAGAAATAGCACCCCTTTGTCGTTCTCGCGCGCCGCCGCAAAATTTTCGAATCCGTCATAGACCGCGATTTGCGAAACGTTTTCCGTCGAATAGCACGGGAACTTGGGAAACTCCGCGAGCAACCTCCCAAGGGAAAGAAAGACACCGCGCAGTATCCCGAGCCGTTCACGCTCGGGCATCTCCGGGAACGCCAGTCCAAGGTTCCGTAATCCAACGCGCCGCAGGCGTGGATAGAAGTGAAAAAAACCGAGGCCGATGGCCATTCCAACCCGGCGCGCCGCCCCGCGCGGCAACACCCGCAGGAGCCCCAACAGACACCATACTGGTAGGAATTCCAAAAGCTCTAACATTGGCGAGAAGACTGACGGTAGCATCCGAGAAAAAGCGTGTCAAACCCAGCGCCGGCGGATTCGACCGGGTTCGCGGAAGGTATGTCCCGGAAAAGAGCCGGGCGCTCGGGGTCCCCGGCAAATGCTTGGCGTTTGCTGGGGTGACGCTAACGCCCGGCGGAGATATCAGGCATACACTGACCCCCGGATTGCTCTCCTATGTGCGATACCAGACACTCGCGTCGAAACGAAAGTGGCGCAAGGCCGGGTTCGCGGAAGGTATGTCCCGGAAAAGAGCCGGGCGCTCGGGGTCCCCGGCAAATGCTTGGCGTTTGCTGGGGTGATATCCAGCCCGGCGGTGCTAGAAACTGTGCTAGACAGGAACACGCGCTGCATTGACATGCGTGGGCGCACGCGACGCCAGGGAATTTTGCTTCGTTGTGCGGTGTATCACAACAGGGCGGTGACTCTAATCACCGCTCCTGGCGTCATCACCATCTACGATGAAAATGGCATTAGGGAAGCGGCCAGTCGCACCAAGCGGGTCGCACCATAACAGCATCAGCATTGGAGAAACATAAATGGCATACGTGATCACTGATTCCTGCGTGAAGGACCTGCTTTGTCTCGACTCCTGCCCGAGTGACGCCATTCATCCGCGTGGTGACGAACCTGCTTTCGAGGCTGCGACCCAGTTGTTCGTCAGTCCCGAGCTCTGCATGGACTGCGGCGCCTGCGTCGCGACCTGTCCGACAAATTCGATTTTCCCCCTCGAAGAACTGCCGGCCGAAAAGGCGGAGTTCGCCGAGAAGAACGCCGCGCACTACGCGTAATCGTTCTTCGTTTTCTCAAGCTTGGGCGTGAGGCGGAGCTGCTGCATATTGACTCCTCTCCATCCTCAACCGCCTCCGCCCTCGAGCTTTCCCGCCTGCGGAACATTCCGGGCCTCGCGTCGGGCATCTGGTGTGGTGTCCCAGAAATACCTCGCATAACCAAACACACCTTGTGAGTCTCATCATGAGCGAGCCGGGGTCCGCGGCTACGGCCGGACGGTGCCCCACATCTGCTGCAGTTGGCAGATGTGGGACTCTTGATTCACTGGGGCGAGGTTGCCCAGAAATACCTCGTAACTAAAAGTACCTTGTGAGTGTCCTGAGCGCAGCGAAGGATCTGCTTTTCTCGCACCTCAAAACAAAAGCAGATTCTTCGCTTCCCTTCGGGCGCTCAGAATGACACTCCTCGACATTGCTCGGCCCTCCGGTCGCCATGACATAGTGTTGGGAATTTGGATACACTGAGCGTGCAGCTCCGGCGCACCTGCACACCTCGGGCAGAGGAGCCATCTTGTGAACTATCCTGTCTGGCAATTGCCCTTCCCCGGCGGAATCCTGATAGCTCTGGTGGCTGTCACTCACGTCTTTGTTTCGCATTTTGCCATTGGCGGCGGCGCCTTCCTGGTGCTCACCGAACGCCGGGCCTACCGCGAGAACGATCCCTCTTTGCTCGCCTATGTGCGCAAGCACTCACGATTTTTTGCCCTGCTCACGCTGGTATTCGGCACGCTCACCGGTGTTGGCATCTGGTTCACCATCGGGCTGGTCAGTCCTGAAGCCACGTCCTCGCTCATCCATACTTTCGTCTGGGGATGGGCGATCGAATGGGTCTTCTTTTTCGTCGAAATCATTTCGGCGATTATTTATGCCAAGTCCTGGGACAAGCTGCCCGCGCGCGAGCATCTGATCGTCGGCTGGATTTACCTGGTGGCCGCCTGGCTCAGCCTGGTGGTCATCAACGGCATCATCACGTTCATGCTGACGCCGGGAACCTGGTTGCAGACGAAACGATTCGCCGATGGCTTTTTCAATCCCACGTACTTCCCTTCTCTGCTGTTGCGCACGGCGATCTGCATATTGCTGGCGGGGGCTTTCGGGTTGGTTACGGTTGGGCGGCGAAAGAGCGCCGAACGGGAGCCGGGGGCCCCGACAAGTCCGATGTTGGCTTGTTGGGGTGGAAGGGACAAGATCGTCCGTTGGGCCGCGCAGTGGATAGTGTTGGGCGCCTTGTTGCTGCCGCCGTTGGCCGTCTGGTATTACCACTCGATACCGGAATTCTCCAGGGCTTATCTCGCCGGCAGGCTGCCGGTGGCGCAACATCTCGCGCGCGGCGGCCTAGCCTTTGCCGCCCTGGCGATGCTTGGCGCCCTGGTGTTCGGCGTGTGGAAACCACGCTGGATGCGGATGCCGCAGATTGTGATTCTGCTGGTGCTCGGCTTTGGCGTGATCGCGTCATTCGAGTACCTTCGCGAACTGGTGCGCAAGCCCTGGGCTATCAATGATTACATCTATGCGAACGATGTGCGGGCCGAGGCCATCGAGCGCTATCGCGAGACCGGAATGCTCAAGGCCGCGAAGTTCCTGGTAAGCGAAGACCCGGATTCGGCGGCCTATGGTCAAAATATTTTCGCCATCCAGTGCGCCCGCTGTCACTCGATCGACGGAGAGCGCGCCATGCGTCCGCGCGTGCGCGGCTGGGATGCCGGGTTTGCCTCCGACATGCTGGCGCACCTCGAGGTCACCAGGGGCACCATGCCGCGCTTCGCAGGCAATGAGCAGGACCGTGCCGCGCTCGGGCGCTACCTCGCCTCGCTGAACCCGGCGCTCACATCGGCCGCAAGTGCACCGAAAGAATACGGTCGGCAAATCTTCGAGATACGTTGCGGCAGTTGTCATACCATCGACGGCCCTTTCAGGCCGCTGAAGAACGCCTTGCGCGGTGCCGGGGCGGAGCAGATCGAGGCCCTGCTGCCGGTTCTGGACAGCATGAGCCCGAACATGCCGCACTTCAGCGCGCCCGACTCCCAGGCGCACGCGCTGGCCGGTTACATGGCGCATGCCCTGGCGGAAGAGCCGGCAAAGGAGGCACGTTAAATGCAAATACCGATCCGCATTCCCGACGTTGATCCTCTGCCTCTGCCAGGACCGGTCTGGCTGTTCAAGTTTCTTTTGCTGTTCACCTTTACGCTGCATCTGGTGGCTATGAATTGCGCCCTGGCGGGGGGAGCCGCAGCCCTGCTTAACGCGCTTCGCGGGCGCAGCCCGTTGCACCCGTTCTCGCGCCGGTTGGCCGCCGAACTCTCGCGCATGCTGCCTACGTTCCTCGCCATGACCATCACGCTTGGCGTGGCCGTGCTGCTTTTTGTGCAGGTGTTGTACGGCAATCTGCTCTACACCAGTTCGATCTTGATCGGGGCTTTCTGGCTGAGCGTGATTGCCTTGGTGATGGCCGCTTACTACGGCTACTACTACTTCGAAGCAAAACATGGTACGAGCGGGGCCATCGCCGTCGCCTCGATTGCCGTCCTTTGCCTTCTCTCGGTAGCGTTTATTTTCAGCAATAACATGACGCTGGTGCTTACGCCGGCGCGCTGGCTAGCCATGTATCGCGCTCACCCGGACGGGGTGAACCTGAATCTTGCCGAGCGCAGCCTGCTGCCGCGCTATCTGCACATGCTGGTGGGTTCGGTCGCCGTATTGGCCGCGGCCGTATGCCACATTGCCTGTCATCGATTGAAAAAAGAACCGGAATACGGCGCCTGGCTGGTGCGGCGCTGGTCGCTGGTGTTTGGCGCGGCCACCGGAGTACAGATCCTGTTGGGCCTCTGGTTCCTGATGGCCTTGCCGCGCTCCGTTGCCCTCTACTTTTTTTCCAGCGGATTGGGTGCCGCGGTTTTCGGCTTCGCCCTGCTGGGCGCATTGGCGGCAATGATGCTGATCCTGGTGGGCGGGCAAAGCACGCGTCCGGCTCCCTTCGTGCACGGCGGATTCGGGCTCACGATCATTACCGTTGCCCTGATGGTAGTGATGCGCCAGATGGTCCGCACCGCCTATGTGCATCCCTATGCTCAGCCTGAATCGCTGGCCACGGCGCCGCAGACGGGCATTATCCTGTTGTTTTTCCTGCTTTTCGTTCTTGGCTTGGCGACCGTAGGTTATATGTTGCGCCTGCTCGCCCGAGCGAAAAAGCGGCTTGCCGAAACCCCAGCCGGAGCATAGTTTTCTCCGCCGCATATTCTTCGCGGAGCCGGGCGGCTTGGCTGCCCAGAGATGATGCTGGTCATTCTCAGTTAAAGACCTTACTTTTCAATGAGAAAAAACTTTTTTAGAGATTGACGAACAGCCAGTTCGTCCTGCATAATTATGCACAGTATAGCTTAATTTATTTCGTATATACTCGTATGTCAAAGCTATTGCGGCAGAATCTCATTCTTGAACTCGTGCGGCGCGAGCCGGTTGCCAATCAAGAGCAACTCCGGCGTAGTCTGCTCCAGCATGGCTTCGACGTCACGCAAGCCACGCTCTCGCGCGATATTCATGAGTTGGGGCTGGCCAAGACTGCCGAGGGCTATGCCGTTCCGAATGGCGATCAGCAGCCGGAACCGGCGTTGCCCGCGGCCATGCGGTTGGTGCGTGAATTTGTACTGGACGTTAGGGAGGCACAGAACTTGATCGTGGTGAAGACGGCGGCGGGATCGGCCCAGCCGGTCGCCTCCGCATTGGACGCCGAGAACTGGCCGGAACTGGTTGGCACGGTCGGCGGAGACGATACGATCCTGGTGATTTCTCAATCGAAGAAGAACGCCCATAAGCTCGCGGCGCGGCTGCAGGAGATGCTGTGATGAGCGCCGCGAAGCTGAAGACGGCGCTGATGGGCGCAACCGGCTATTCGGGGTTCGAGCTTGCCCGGCTCCTGTTGCGGCATCCCAGGCTGGCCGAGCCGTTGTTCCTGCGCCGGGAAAACGAAGAAAGCAACGTCACGCTGGACGAAGTTTATCCGCACGTTTCCGGCAATGGTTCCTATCCCCTGAAGCCGTTTTCGTGGGAGACCTTGCGCAACGCCGATGTTGGCCTGCTGTTCATGGCCACTCCGCATGAACTCTCACGGGAGTTGATTCCCGAGGCTCTGGCGCGCGGTCTGCGGGTCATCGACCTGAGCGGCGCTTGGCGTTTGAAGTGCCTTCAGAATCGCGCGGTCTACAAATTTACCGACAGCGACCCGAAGCGTGCGGCCGAGTTGGACCAGTCCGCCGTCTACGGCTTGCCGGAGCTGCATCGGCAAGAGATTGCCAATGCGGCGCTGGTGGCGAATCCCGGCTGCTATCCAACGTCGATCATTGTTGCGCTGGCGCCGCTGGTCCGCGCCGGCCTCATCGATGTGGAGCACGGCATCATCTGCGATTCCAAATCCGGTGTTTCCGGCGCAGGCAAAAAGCCAACCTCGAAAACGCATTTCGTGGAAGTCGCCGACAATTTTTCGGCGTATTCGCTTTTCGAGCACCGGCACACGGGAGAGATACTCGAGCAGCTAAACGTAGGTGCTGAGAACTTGATTTTCAGCCCGCATCTGCTGCCGATACCGCGCGGAATTCTTTCGACGATCTACGCGCGGCTGCGACGAAGCGTGCGGGGCTCTGAAATCGAGAGCTGCCTGCGCGAGTTTTATTCCGGCTCCAAGTGGGTTCGGGTTTTCAGCGCCGGCAAGTTGCCGCAGATACAGTTCTCCATTCGGACGAACTATTGCGACGTAGGCTTTTCGCTTGCCCCGGACGGCAAGCGGATCATCCTGGTCTCCTGCCTCGACAACCTGGTAAAGGGCGCGGCAGGCCAAGCGATCCAGAACATGAATGTCATGTATGGCTGGAGCGAGCAGGAGGGATTAAATTGAAACTCGTGGTGAAAATTGGCGGAGCGGCTCTGGACGATCAGTTGCTGCTGAGAAAATGCGCGCACGCGGTCGCCGAACTGGTGACCGATGGGCATCACGTGACCGTTGTGCATGGCGGTGGCAAAGCCCTGACCCGCACGCTCGCACAGCTTGGCAAGAAATCGGAGTTCGTCAACGGACTGCGCATCACCGATCTGGAGACGCGCGATGTTGCCCTGATGGTGCTGGCGGGCGGCGTCAATAAACAGATGGTCGCCGCACTGGCGGCCGAGGGCATTCCGGCTCTCGGCTTGTGCGGTGGCGATGGCTCGTCGTTCCTCGCCCGCAAGAAGAAGCCCAATGGTGTTGACCTCGGCTACGTGGGCGAAATCAGCTCGGCTGACGGCCGCTGGATCGAGGCGATTTGGAGCAATGGCGGAGTCCCCGTGTTCTCCAGCATCGCGCTCGGCTCCGACGGTGAGTACTACAACATAAATGCCGATCAGATGGCTGCGGCCTGCGCCTCCGCGTGCCAGGCAAATGCCCTGATCTTCCTCACCGATGTTGCCGGCGTGAAAGCCGCTGACGGCAGCGTAATGCGTTGGCTGAACACAACCGATATTCCTGCCTTGGTAAAAGGCTCGGTAGTCGGCGGCGGCATGCTTCCCAAGTTGCAAGCCTGCCAGGACGCCCTGCGCTCGGGCGTGGGACGGGTGCGGATTTTGCCCGCGGCCGAAGCTGAAGTGCTGCCCGGTTTTTATCATAGCCGGATAGAATCGGGGACGGAGGTCATGGCCCAATGACGACTCTGTCTTCCGTGCAGGCAGCCGAAAGCAAGCTGATGGTCCCAACCTACGATCGTCTGCCGCTGCTGCTGACCCGCGGCAAGGGCGTTTACATCTACGACTCGGAGGGCAACGCCTATCTGGATTTCCTGAGCGGAATCGGGGTGAACGCACTCGGTTATTCGCATCCTGCGATCACCAAGACCATTGCGGCGCAAGCAGCAAAGCTTGTCCATACCTCGAACTTCTTTTTTCACGAGTACACGGTAGAGTTGGCCGCGCGACTCACCAAAGCCTCCGGGCTGGACCGGGTGTTCTTCTGCAACAGCGGCACCGAAGCCTTCGAAGGAGCGCTCAAGCTGGCGCGAGTCTACGCCAACATGAAGGCGAAAAATGGCGCGCGCAAATGGCGGGTGTTGGCCATGGAACAGTCTTTCCACGGGCGCACTTTCGGTGCCATGGCAACCACGCACACGGTCAAATACCGCAAGCCATTCGCGCCCGTGATGCCCGGCGTCAGCTTCGTGCGCTTCAACGATGTTGCTGATCTTAAGAAGAAGTTCAACCCGCAGGTATGCGCTGTTTGCATTGAAACCGTGCAGGGAGAGGGTGGCATCCATGCCGCCAGCCGCGAGTTCCTGGAAGCCGCGCGGGCGCTGACGAAAAAATCCGGGGCGGCGCTGATTCTCGACGAGATCCAGTGCGGTCTTGGCCGCACCGGGAAGATGTTCGCCTATCAGCACTATGGTGTTCTGCCGGACATCGCCACCATCGCCAAGCCGCTGGCGGCCGGGTTGCCGCTGGGAGCCATTCTTACCACGGAAGCGGTTTCGAAGGCATTCCATCCCGGTCTGCACGGGACGACCTTCGGCGGTGGCCCCCTGGCGTGCGCTGTCGCCTTGCAGTTTCTCAAAACCCTCAAGCAGGACCACGTGTTAAAGCATGTCGTCGAGGTCGGCGAATACTTCCGCGAGCGGCTTCAGCAACTGGACGCCAAGTATCCCGAGATCCAGGATGTTCGCGGAATCGGGCTCATGGTGGGCATGGAACTCAATTCCGCCGACCTGGCCAAGAAAGTTGTTAAAGAGATGCTCGCGCGCAAGATCGTCATTAATCGGACGCACGAGACCACGCTGCGCTTCCTGCCTCCATTTATTATTGAGCGGAAGCACGTGGACCAAGTTGTACAAGCGCTTGATTCCATCCTGTCCTCCTGTAAGCAAACCGGCGACGCCGAAGCGTCTCCGCTGCGCGCTCGTTCGGCGCGTACCGGGGCCGCTGGAAACGGCCATCGACGGGGGCTCCAAAAAGACAGCGAGCAGAAGCGCGGATAGACCGGGACCCCCGGCAACGGCCGACTTTGCCATTGCCGGGGTGGAAAAAAACAGGAGGACATTCAGATGGCAACCAGGCCTACGGAAGACAGTGTTATTTCCCGCGATTTGCAGGGGCCATACCAGTCTCATCCCGCCGATCTTGTTTCGGTGAGCGATTTTAAGCCCAGCGAAGCGAAGAATCTGCTGGAACTGACGGCGGTGCTGAAGAGCCGTCCACAGGATTTTCGCGGAGTGCTGGCCGGCAAACAGATTGTGCTGTTCTTCGAGAAGCCTTCGTTGCGTACCCGCCTGACTTTCGAGGCGGGCATCAACGCGCTGGGCGGAAGTTCGTTTTTTGTGGACCAGACGCACTCGCGCCTGGGCCAGCGCGAACCGTTGAACGACGTTGCGCACAACGTCGAGCGCTGGGTGGACGGACTGGTGCTTCGCACTTTTTCCCACTCCACGGTGGCCGATATGGCTGCCTATGCCTCCATCCCGGTGATCAACGCCCTGAGCGACTACGAGCACCCTTGCCAGGCGTTTGCCGACTATTTCACGCTGCGGGAGAAGTTCGGCGATCTCACCCAGGTTAAGCTGGCATACGTGGGCGACGGGAACAATGTTGCGCACTCTCTATTGCTGGCCGCGGCGACGCTGGGCAGTCACATTGCCGTAGCCACCCCCGCCGGATATGAGCCCGGCGCTGAAGTTTTGGCCAAAGCGCGCGAAATAGCCCGGCACACCGGCGCCACGCTGGAGATTACATCCGACCCGCAATCAGCGGTTGCCGGCGCCAGGGCCGTCTACACGGACGTGTGGGCGAGCATGGGACAGGAAGCGGAGACGGAGTTGCGGCGGACGATTTTCTCGCCTTACCAGGTCAATCGCAAGCTGATGTCCCTGGCCGCGCCCGATGCGGTTTTCATGCACTGCCTGCCCGCTCATCGCGGTGATGAAGTGACCGCCAGCGTGATCGACTCGCCGGCTTCGGTGGTTTTCGACCAGGCGGAAAACCGGCTCCACGTCCAGAAGGCAATTCTGATGGTGCTGCTCGGAAAGGGTATGCGCCGCTTTGGCCCAAGGAGCGCTCATGCCTAGAGCTTGTTTCATAAATAGTTCATTGAAGGGGCGCGGCTTTAGCCTGAGCCAACAAGAATGCGGGCTTTAGCCCCTGAGGGGATTCGCCGTCATCGGTTGATGAAACAAGCCCTAGCAACGCAGAGGTGATGAGATGAAAATGTGGTCTGGGCGGTTCCGCGAACCGCTCAACCCTCAATTCGAGCGCTGGCAACGCTCATTTCCGTTCGATCAACAACTTCTGGAAGAGGAACTGGCCGCCAGCCGCGCGCACGCGCTTGCATTGCATGTCGCCGGAGTGTTGAGCACCGCCGAGCGCGATGCCATTCTGGGCGGGTTGGACTACATTGCAACGCACGGCGAAGAGCTGTGTCACGACGAAACCGACGCCGAAGATGTGCATCATTTTGTCGAGAAGCAACTCACCCAGGCGATCGGGGAAACCGGCCTCAAGCTGCACACCGGGCGCAGCCGTAACGAGCAGATCGCAACCGATCTGCGGCTGTTCGTGCGCCAGTCGTGCCGGAGACTGACCGGAGCTTTGGAAGAGTTGATTGCGGCGCTGCTCACCCAGGCGAGGCGTGCGGGTGAAGCGGCAATGCCCGCGTACACGCATCTGCAGCGCGCCGAACCGGTGCTGGTTGCACACTGGCTGCTGGCCTACTGCGAGATGTTTTTCCGCGATATCGATCGGCTGGCCGATTGCGCGACCCGGTTAAACTACTGTCCGCTCGGTTCGGGCGCCATTGCCGGCGCAACCTTAAGGCTCAATCGCGAGTTGATGGCGCGCGAACTGGATTTCTCCGCGCCGACGGCAAACAGCCTGGATGCCACCAGCGACCGGGATTTTTGCCTGGAATTCACTCAGGCGCTCTCGATCGTCGCTATCCATCTCAGCCGGCTGGCTGAGGAATTTATCCTCTTCTCCACACAGGAATACGGGTTTATTACCCTGCCGGAGAGCTACTCGACCGGGTCAAGCGCCATGCCGCAGAAGCAGAACCCGGATTCGCTCGAACTGATCCGCGGCAAATCAGGACGAGTCATCTCCTGCGCGCAATCTTTGCTAATCTGTCTGAAGGGCCTTCCGCTGGCCTATAACAAGGACATGCAGGAGACGCAGGAGCCCGTATTCATTGCCGTTCGCGAAACCACTGCCATGCTGCAAATGGCCGCCGGATTCGTCCGCAAGGTGCAATTGAACATCGCGCGCATGAGCACCGCGGCCGAGACCGGATACATGAATGCCATGGCGGCGGCAACCTACCTGGTGGGCAAAGGCATTCCATTTCGCCGCGCCCACGAATTGGTGGGGCAGGCAGTTCGCAAGGGGCTGGAAAAGCAATGCGAACTCCAGCAAATTCCGCTCGATGAACTGAAGCAGTTGAGTCCGGAATTCGACGCCGATTTCTATCCCGCTGTCAGCCTTCGCGCCGTGCTCGAATGTCATGACGTTGTGGGAGGAACCGCGCCCGCTCACGTTCTCGAAGCCCTGGATGCGGCCGAGCGGCGGCTGAAAAGCCGCAAGGAGATGGTGCATGCAGGCGCGTAGAGCTCTGTTGCCGGATGCTGAGGCAATTCGGTCGCTGATCGAAGAGTTTTCCTTCGATGGCACTCTGTTGCCGCGGTCGCTGGCCGAAATCAGTGAAAATATTCGCGACTTTGCGGTAGTGGAGTACAGCTTTTCCAACGGCCCCGAAATTATCGGGTGCGGAGCGCTGCATCTCTACGGAACGCACTTGGCGGAGATTCGTTCGATCGCCGTCCGCCCTTCGGCCCAGGGGTTGGGTGCGGGGAGATTGCTGGTCAACACCCTGTTCGAAGAAGCCGATCTGCACCGCGTCACCTGCGTCTGCCTGTTCACGCGAATTCCGGAATTTTTCGACCGCATGGGATTCAAGATCGCGGAGCGGGCGAAACTCCCGGACAAAATCTACAAGGACTGCATGAGCTGCCCGCGTTTGCTGGCGTGCGACGAAATCGCAATGTATCGCGGTGAGCTGCCCCAATTTGCGATCCTGGAGCCTGCTCACGCCGATCTGATCAAATTGACTCTATGAAAAATGCATCGTTGTCCGACCTGGAGGACCAGCCCGACACTGGCAATCGTGCCCCTGCCGGAGCGCTCCCAGTGCCCAAAGGTTTCAGGTTTTCCGCTACCATCGCTGGCATCAAGGCGAGTGGGCGCCCCGATCTCGCACTGGCCGAGGCTCCGCACGGCGCATCAGCCGCCGCGGTGTTTACGCGGAATCGCCTGGCCGCCGCGCCGCTGGTGGTCGATCGTGCGCATTTAAAGCGCAGCTCCGGCCGCGTGCGCGCCGTTCTCGTCAATGCCGGCAACGCCAACTGCGCAACCGGCAAGGCGGGCATCGAGACCGCCGAGAGCGTTTGCCGCGAATTGGGAAACCTGCTGGAAGTTTCTCCCGAGTTCATCTTCCCTTCCTCCACCGGGATCATTGGCGTTCCTCTGCCCGCGGAAAAGATCGTGAACGCACTTCCGACTGTACTTTCGCAACGCGCTGACTCCGTGGACGCTCTGCTGAGCTTCGCGCGGGCGATCATGACCACCGATCTGGCGCAAAAGCTCGCGATGGAAAGTTTTGCGGTGCGCAACAAGGAAGTGCGCCTGGTGGGCGTGGCCAAAGGCTCCGGCATGATCCATCCCAACCTGGCAACCATGCTGGTGTATCTTTTCACCGACATCGAAGCCAGTCCCAAGCAGTTGCAATCCGCCCTCAAGCCGGCGGTGGACAAGAGCTTCAACTGCATCTCGGTCGACGGCGATACTTCCACCAACGACACCGTGCTGCTGCTCGCCAGCGGCAAGGCGGGCGTAAAAATCGATCAACCGGGCGTGCGTAAGAAATTCCAGCTCGCGGTCGAGCGGGTGTGCAGTTCGTTGGCACAACAGATTGTTCGCGATGGCGAAGGCGCGAAGCACCTGATTCGCCTTCAGATCGAGCAGGCCAAGTCAACGGATGAGGCCCGCATCATCGCGCGCTCCATTGCCAACTCTCCGCTGGTGAAAACCGCCTGGGCCGGATGCGACCCCAACTGGGGAAGGATTCTTTCCTCCATCGGCAATTCGGGAATTGCGCTCGATCCCGGCCGCATCAGCGTGTTCATCGGTCCGTATCAGGTATGCCGCGACGGTCAGGCGATTGCCTTCGACAAGCCTGCCGCGCACCAGTACATGACGGAACGAGAGTACGAAATCCGCATTCAGCTCAGGCGCGGCAAAGCGTCACTGACCTATCTGAGCTGCGATCTTACGGCCGACTACGTTCACATCAACGCGGATTATTCGACGTAGACCGGTTTCACATTCGAGCGGGTGCCCCAGGTTCGCCCGTTTTTGGCTAACCTGGGGTATTTCTTTCGGGTAGCTAGCTCCGCGAATCCGGTTCACAGCAGATCGTATGCCGCGTTGGCGATCTGGCCCAGAAGGTCGCCCACGTTTTCAACTTC
The DNA here is from genome assembly GCA_050015355.1 of Candidatus Korobacteraceae bacterium. Classification (GTDB taxonomy): domain Bacteria; phylum Acidobacteriota; class Terriglobia; order Terriglobales; family Acidobacteriaceae; genus CAWBRT01. The sequence goes on from JBEKBO010000084.1 coordinate 15,414, forward strand.
ATCGATGTTCGCCAGATGAACCTGATTTACGTAGACGGCAAACGCCAGCTTGTGCCTGTGGCGCGTCTCGATGTAGCCCACCAGTCCTTTGCCTAGCAGCAGGAGGCCACGATTGAGACCGTCATAATAGACGTACGTTCCGGTCTTGGCGCGAACGTGTCCGGCAGCGGGCGATTTCTGCTGCATAGCCTGCAACGTGCCATCGCGGCCCATGACCGGAAGCGCGTCGATGAAGAACTCCGCATATTGTTGTTTTGCCATGTAGGCGAGATATCGCACCATGAAATCCGGCGTGAACGCCGCTCCCGGCCCCCCTTCGCCGTCGGCCTGCGATACGGATTTCAAATCCAACCCAGCCTTGGCAAGAAACTTTCGCTCCAATTCAAACCCGGCCTGCAATGCGGCATCGGGCCGCTGGGCAAGCAAAGCGCCGAGCAGGTACGGAGTGGTCGAGGCGTGCAGATTCTGGCTGGTTTTGAGAGTGACTTTCGCTTCGGCCGCAAACGGCGGGGAGATATGCTCGGCGACCAGGTTCTCCGAGGTGTACCAGCTTGCCAGCAATTTAAAATCGCGCCTCGGACCATAAGACGGCGCGGGCGCCTGCACTCCAACCGATTGCAAAGCCACCCAGAATGCGGACTCGGCAAAGCGTCTGGGCGATTTCACCTTGTACGACGCCAGCGCTTGCTCTCCGGCTGGAACGCTGCCTTCGATGCTCACCGTGTAGCTGCCGTCGGGGTTCACCGTCTCCGCTGTAAACCGCAAATCCGCATTGGAGCCAGCCTTGCCCGTCGTAGCTTTGTTTGACACGGTCAGGTAAGGCGCCAGCGGAGCCATCACTGCTCCGGTCGGCTCTCCCTGCTGCGCGCCCCCAAATACGGTGACGTCAACCATGTTGTCATTCACCATGATGGGCGAGATGATGGCCCCGGTACCCGGTTCGGCCCTTTCCGCCGTGAACAAGGAAGTATCCACCAGCACCTGGCCCCGCACCTGCTTGATGCCATGCTCGGCTACCTGCCGCGCCATGTCCTTCAGAACCGTGAGCGGGTCTCCCGGTACCGCGACTCCCGGCATGGAACCGGCGTAGCCGTGATCGAAGCTGGTGAAGGAGAGCGTATCGTCATCGCGCACCCGCGCCGAAAGATTCGGGTCACCTCCGGCAACCAGCACCAAGTCGCCTTCCAGCGTGCCGTCGCCGCTAACGCTGCCGGTGCGGTAGACGCGCGTGCTGAAACGGTAGTCCGGGCCCAGCAGAGCCAGAGCCGTCCCTTCGGTTACCAGCTTAGTGGTCGAACCCGGGACAAACAGCTTCTCCCCATTCAACGCGAACAGGACTTTGCCCGACTCCAGATCGAGGAATTCGATGCCGAATAACGACTGCTTGAACTCCCGCCGATTCGTAATCTGCCGAATGCGCTCCGCCAGTGCGGCTGGCTTGGGCGCGGCTTCTTTGGGCGGCGTTTTCTTTTCCGGGGCGGATTTTTGCGGCGTCTTTGTTGTCGCGGCAGCTTGTGGCGTTTTCGTGGCCGCGGCGGATTTCTGTCGCGGCTTTGTCCCCACGGCTGATTTCTGCGGAGTCTTTGTGTCCTCGCCGGCAGATTCCTGCGGCGCTTTCGTCTCCGCGGCAGCCCAGGATGAAGATGCCGCCAGCAGACATAGAGTCAAGACAACCCGTGTCTTCCCCAACCGTCGTTCCCCCCAAAACAGAATACCGCAGTGTGGCCCGCTTCGGCCCGAGGCGCGCCAAGCGTCAGGTTGCCCCAGCGGTTTTGGGTGTTACTGGTGAGAAGGCGATTTTTCACCAACTATGGACAATTCCGTTACCTGCGTGAGTTGGCGTGGCCCTGTGGCAGATTCCATCCACACTTCGTTGGCAACCCAAGCTTGCTGCTAATCTACTTTTTCAAATGTCAACACAGACACGACAATAGTCCCATCGAACGAGGCAGGGGCAGGCAAAGTAGTGAGAACAAGTCTTCGCCCCTCAAGTGTGGCATTTCTTACGGCGTTAGTACCCTCCCAAATCTAGTTCCAAGAAACATCAATGTGATGCGTAAGCGTCTTACCGTCGAAATCGTAGGTGCCGCTGTAAGCGAGCATCGTTTTGAATAGATCGGCCCGTTCCTGATCTGTCATGGTCGCCAAGCCAAGCATTGGGATAGCCCTGTGGAGATGGCAGACCGCTATGATGCTCCGGACATGGACATCGCGCTATGGTCGTTCCTGGTCAGCAGGAATACCCGCCAGCAATCCCGGTCATCTCCCTCAAAGCATAGTAGACCGGGTCCGCTCCGCACACCCATCAAGCAGCACGGTTACGCGATGTACGTTGTACACAGCAATGACCTGTACACTGTGCCGCCTGCGGGCGCGTGGCATGATCGCGGCGTGTAAATCGGTCAAGTTCCTGAACGGGAGCTAACACCCTCCGCCCCACTCACCGCACAGTCAATTCCCTGCGGGCAATCAGATAATCAACGCGACGCAATGAAACACCGAGCGCATCAGCGGTTTCTTTCTTCGACCAAAGCAACTGCTCCGCGAACCGGTATTACTTACCTGTGGCGGCTGCCTTCTTGTGCACCATGAACCCGTGTGCTGGATGACAGGTCACACACGTCTTGCGTTTCATGAATGGATCAGACTTCAGTTGTGCCACCTGCTCGGTGTGACAGGCTTCGCATACGCTCAACGCCGGCGTGGCCGCGACGCTCTGTGCTGTGATCTCGCCGTGGCACACGGTGCATTGGACATCATTGGTGCCATGCGGGCTGCCTTTCCATTGGGCATACGTCATCTGGTGGCAGCTAGAACAGGTTTTCCCGGCTGGAATCGTCTGATGGTGCTCCTGAATGCCATGAGCCTTTTGAGCAATGGCAGGTTGGACGGCAGCAGCCAAAACGAGAAGAACGAGCAGGGCAGAACTGAACAAAAATGCGCGGAGAGTGTTCATGGGCAGAATCTCCTCAGAAGATCATGCAGCATCGGAGCGGTGATTGCAGCCGAGCTGTGCTGTCGACTATAACCTGAGTTCCTGAATGGCTCAATAGAATTTGGGGCACTCGGGCAGATACCTTACCGACCTCACGGTTCCTTGAGCGGACACGCGAGGGCAGAGAAATAGATATCCAAGAAAGTGTCTTCATTGGGACGAAAGCAAATATACACGTGTTCCTTGGTTGCAAAATCGTCCATAAGGTCAGAATCGTTTCCTGCAAGCAGCTCTTGAAAGGAACGGCAAGCGAGCGTTGCAGCGGGATCGACACAACCGGTCGTGCGGGCTTTCTCCTTCTTATTCAACCATGTGGCACATTTAGCGTCGTCTACTCTCGCTGCCACGTGACCATCAAGAACCGCAAGAAGCTTGAGAGCGTCGTGTGCGAATGCTATCGCACCGTGCGGGATGAATTTCGCCGCCTTGGGCTGCTTTGAATGCACAGAAATTTTCCTGGGCTTCGCCATCTTGCGGGGGCAGGAACGGCAGATAGCTGTCGTAATCAGGCCATATCGTAACTTACGATTCTGCACCGAAAGCAGTGTAACTGGCGTAAGTTACGCTAAGGTGATTTCTCGACAATTAGCATTCTGCCCAAACGAAAAAGGCAGGGCCAGTGTTACCCCTGCCACTTTAGCGTTTGTCGCCTTCAACGAATCAGTTGCTAGCCAAGGTACGTTTTGCATTACACATTTAGGAAGGAAAGCTATTTGCGCTCGACGATCAACTGTTTGCATACCGCTTTACCGATATTTTCGGCAGAGTGCGACGGGATCGCGGGTTGAAAGTAGACGCTGCCCGCTTTGCGTGTGCTCTCCCTTGTCTTTCCGTCCGGCGTGTAAACCCGCTGGTTACAATCAGTGATGGCGTACACGGTATTGGGCAGATGTGAATGCCATTTATCGCGGCTACCCACCGGCTTTGTGACCATTATCACCCGAAACTGATCATTCTCACCAAGAAGCTTATACACAGCAGGATCGGCAACGTATGACGGAGGCGCTTCCTTTGGCGCTGTTTGGGCGAACAGGCCACCTGCACAGGCAGCAATGAAGAAAGTGATTACAGCAATAGACATTACCCACCGGGCATATCTGTTCATCGAATTTCCTTTCTTGCCTCTGACGAATACACTTCTTGATCTGGATAAAGGAGAGGGCCAACCGGGATTAGGGCCTAACGGATGGCCAGCAATATACCTTCAGTGGCGGTGGCAGTCAACCGAAGCTAACGGTAATCGTCGTAAACGCATTATAAAAGGGCGCCCCTTAGGAGTAGGTTGTGAGCGCAACCACAACAGCCTACGAAAGGAGCACCCTGGTGAATAGCGCAAAGTATATCGGCCTGGATGTCCATCAGGC
>JBEKBO010000085.1:0-19451 GCA_050015355.1 Candidatus Korobacteraceae bacterium
GCCGGCGACGGTCTTGCGCAGCACCTCGTCACGGTTGGCTGGGTCGTTTCCGAAGTAGTAGAGCGCGAGCGGTCGCGGCCGGCGATTGATGTAATCGATCGCTTCCTCGAACCGGCGGTAGGTCTTCAGCACCAAAACCGGACCAAAAATCTCTTCGCGCATCAGCGCCAGTTCATCGTCGGGATCGACAACGAGTGTGGGTGGCACCTTGCGGTCTCCGGGCAGGAGCAACTCCTGTGAGGGATTGAACTCAATGACCCGGGCTCCCCTGCTCTTTGCCTCATCGAGATACTGCATGATCCGACGGTAATGGCGTTCGTTGACAATCGAGGTGTAATCGGGGTTGGCCTTCAGGCTCGGATAAAACTTCTTTACTGCCTGCGCGGCAAGATTGATGAACTCTTCGCATCGCCTCTCCGGCAGCAGCACGTAATCCGGCGCGATACAGGTCTGGCCGGCACTCAGCAGCTTGCCGTAGATGATGGAATCGACCGCGGCCGGTAACCGTGCGTCCTCTCCCACAATGCAGGGAGACTTGCCTCCCAGTTCGAGCGTCACTGGTGTGAGGTTCGCCGCCGCCGCCTGCATCACCAAGCGGCCAACCGCGGTCGATCCCGTGTATAGCAGATGATCGAACGGCAGCCGCGAAAATGCCGCTCCCACACTCCCATCTCCCAGGACCGTTGCAACTTTATCGGAAGGAAACAGGTGGGCGAGGAATTCGGCCAGGAATTCCGCGGTGCGCGGCGTGAGCTCCGAGGGCTTCAGCATAACGCGGTTGCCCGCGGCGAGCGCCGACATCAGGGGCGTGAGCGCGAGCTGAAATGGATAGTTCCATGGACTGATGATGCCGACGACCCCGACCGGCTGATAAAGAATCCGGGCATGTCCCCAGCTCAATTCGACTCCGACGGGAACCCGTGTCGGCTTCATCCAGCGCGGTAAGTGCTTCGCCGTATGGCGAATCGCCGCCAGCACGGGCCAGACGTCCGCAATCAAGGTCTCGTGCCGTGAGCGGTTGCCGAAATCGTCGGAGATCAGCGTGGCGATTCGAGTCGCATGGCTCTTGATCGCATGCCGGAGCCTGCGCAGATCGTCGAGCCGTTCGTCGAGAGACGGAGCCCCCGCTGCGAGAAAGGCTGCGCGCTGTCGCGCCAGAATCTGCGCGAGATTCCCCGGGTCGCTTTTTGATGACTGAGCATCAGCCAAATTAATAGCTCCCATCGCTTCCCTCACACGCAATTTGTTCGAGAACCAGCACGCGTTGCTGGAGGCGCCCGTCGCTTTTGATGGTGTTCGATAAAACAGCGGCTTCTAAACCAGCTCCATCAAGCGTGTATGCACGGCGTTGCGCGTGCCGCAGGAAGCGAACACCGCCCACAACGCATCTACAAAAACAACACGCATAGCATAGTTGGTTGCGATGGATGTTTGCTATCGAGGCCGGCCTGTATACCAAGTAGTACCTCCGCCATAACCATGAGGACAAGCACTTCGGAGACTTGTGTGCCCATTATGGGAATTCGGTGGAGAAGACGCGATTTTATTGCGCCACGCAGAGCAGAATCACACTTCGGGACACCTTTAAGCACATAACGACGTGATGACAGTCACAGATAACGCATGTTGGTTCGGGCTAAAGGATATACCTGAGGTCCCTAAGGTGTATGTCTGGTATTGAACCGATTACGGTGAAGTTCCCGACCAGGAATACCTCCTAGCCCGATTGACCTTTTCTGCTTGACACGCCGGGTACGAAACGGAAGCCCAAACTTTGAAGGAGAAGCAATGCCGGATGAACACCGGAAACTTAGCTCAGAGCCGTTCGTGGTGAGCAATCCGGTCAAGCCCAACGAAGATCCGCTCTCCGAGCCCGCGCAAACGGAAGAGTTGCGTCTGGTTGCTGAAAAGATCGACCAAGCGGTGAAGCTGCTTACCGAGATCGGTGAGCACGTGGCGAAGATCGCACCCAAGCAGAAGCGCATATTCGACGATGCCAAGATGGCAATCAGCGACGTGAGTCTGCTCTTACGCCAGACGCCTGGCGGAGCTGTCAGTGGAGTGCATCGGATCGTAGCGCCCATGCCTGGGGTCATCCTGCGGTGCGACAAGAAGATCGGGAACATGGTGAAAAAGGGCGATTTGATTCTGATCCTGGACGCCATGAAGATGGAGAACTTGATCACGGCTCCCGCCGCCGGCAAGGTCGTGTCCCTTCCACACGGAGAGGGTAAGAAAGTGGCGAAGGGCGCGGTGCTCGCCGTCATCGGCTAGAAGCCGGCGACCATGACGGCAAAGAGTTCTGGGCGTAAGACTCAGCAGAGACAAGAAGTACGAAACGATTTCAGGATTAGAGAGGTAGGCATATGGCAGTCGCCGTTACTCAGAAAAAGCTGGGCGCCGTAGCCGAAAAGCTTGAAGAATTGCACGAAAGAATTCATCAAGTTAAGCAGATGGGCGGAACGGCGGCAATCGCCGCGCAGAAGCAACGGGGAAAACTTACCGCCCGCGAAAGGCTTGACTTGCTGTTCGACCCGGACACTTTCCGGGAAACAGATATGTTCATGAAGCACCGCGGGACGATGTTTGGGATCGACAAGGTCGACATCGCCGCCGACGGCGTCATTACCGGCTTCGGCAAGGTCGACGGGCGGCCGGTTGCGGCTTTCGCCCAGGACTTCACAGCGCGGGCCGGAAGTCTTGGCGAAATGCACGCCAAGAAGATTTGCAAGGTCATGGACATGGCCCTCAAGGCGGGAATTCCCTTTGTCGGCATCAACGACTCGGGCGGAGCCCGCATTCAGGAAGGCGTGGACTCGCTTTCCGGATTCGGGGATATCTTTTATCGCAACGCTGTTTCTTCTGGAATCATTCCGCAGATCTCGGCGATCATGGGGCCGTGTGCCGGCGGCGCCGTGTACTCGCCGGCCATGGCCGACTGGGTCTTCATGGTTAAGAACACAAGCTACATGTTCATTACCGGGCCGGACGTCATCAGGGCCGTAACGGGAGAAGAGGTCAGCCAGGAAGAATTGGGCGGCGCCATGACTCACAACAGCAGAAGCGGGGTCGCTCATTTTGCCGCCGAGGACGACTGGGACTGCATTGAGCAGATCAGGAAGATGTTGTCCTTTCTGCCCAGCAACAACCGGGAGACCGCCCCGCAGGTTGACACCGGAGACAGCCGGGATCGCATCGATGCTGCGCTGGACGCAATCATGCCCGACAATCCCAAGGCGACCTACGATATGCAGCAAATCATCCGGTCGATCGTGGATAACGGCGATTTCTTCGAGATTCAAGCCCACTTTGCCGAAAACATGATCGTTGGACTCGGGAGATTGAACGGCCAGTCCATCGGTATCGTCGCCAACCAGCCCATGTATCTCGCCGGCTGTCTTGACGTAAATGCCTCGGATAAGGCGACCAGGTTCATCCGATTCTGCGATTGCTTCAACATCCCTCTGCTGACCATTGCCGACGTGCCGGGATACCTCCCTGGTACCGACCAGGAGTGGGCCGGGGTTATTCGTCATGGTGCGAAGCTGCTCTGGTGCTATTCCGAAGCTACCGTGCCCAAGATGACATTGATCACCCGCAAGAATTACGGCGGCGCGTATATTGCCATGTGCTCCCGCCACCTGGGAGCCGACATGACATTGGCCTGGCCCACGGCCGAGATCGCGGTCATGGGCGCCGAGGGCGCGGCCAACGTTATCTTCCGCCGGGATATTCAGGAAGCCGCCGATCCTGACGCCAAACGGCAGGAAATAATCGATGACTACCGTAAAGCGTTTTACAACCCATATGTCGCCGCGAGCCGCGGTTACATCGATGCGGTGATCCTGCCGAGAGAGACGCGGGTGCGGCTCATCGAAATTCTGGAAACGCTTAGCAACAAACGGGAGACGCGACCTCACAGAAAGCATGGAAATATTCCGCTGTGAGCTAGATGTGAAATCCGGTCCTCGCCAGGTTGATCGGCGGCGGCCGTCAACTTAGACGACTCTAGAGAGGCTAGGTATTAAAGTGACAACTCGCGAATGGTTTGAGTCCAACATCGATTACGGCCGCAGCCTGATTAGTTCTGGTTTGGAGGGGGCGTTCTCCGCGCAGAAGAAGACCCTTGAGGGTGCGCCCGTTAGTTCAGTCCTGATTGATTCGGTTCGCAACTCGTGGATGCCGGCGGTGATCGGGGCCTACGTCGGCGCACTAGGCGCGTCCCTTGGGCACAGGCGCAAACCCAACTACGGCGCGATCCTGGGAGCTAGTTTGCTCGGAGCGGCAATTGGGCTCACAACAGGTATGGCTTGGGGCACACGGCGTTTGACTGGAGGTATGGCTCGCGGAGCGAAAAAGAACATCGATGTTGCGCGCGATGCGCACTGGTTGGAAAAGAATCCGATTGACTACGCGTAATCCGGGGGGATCTTGGTGAGATTCGTTGGGTACGGTCCAGTTAGGAGTGAGGCTCTCTAGGAGTACGGGATGTCGGGCACCATGGTGGAAGTTATAGATTCACCCGCGCAAGCGACATACTGGGTTTTTCAGGGGCGAGTGCTGTTTTCGATTATTCCCCTCTTGGGCATCGCGTGCTTTGCCTACCTCATGGCTAGACGCGTGGCGCCACTGCTGCGAAGCGCACCGGATTTTCGTTTTGACCAGATATCGATCCGGTTCACGAGAAGCTTGAAATTCTGGCTGGCTCAATGGAAGCAGCCACGCTACCTGGTTGCGGGTGTCCTTCATATCATTCTCTTCGCTGGCTTCCTGGCACTATCGGTTCGTTCCGTCTCGCTCGTGGCGCTCGGTATCTCCGATCATTTCGTTATCCCGGGTTTCTCCGGCGGCGTGGGCCATTCCTACAACCTGATTAAGGACTATGCCGCAACCCTGGTATTCCTCTGCGTAGTGATCGCCGCGATTCGCCGGGGTGTCATCAAACCCGCACGGTATGCGGTACCGGCAAAATACGGCAAGGATCACACTGCTGAAGCCATCCTCGTTTTGGGGCTGATCGCCATACTGATTGCTTCTGAGAGCGCTTTCGAGGCCAGTAAGGCTGCCTTCCAGATGCAGCTTGGCCAACCGGCGGAAACGTTGGCTCCGCTGTCCTTGGCTTGGATGATGAAGAACGCGCTGCTTTCAACTGCGCGGCCGTGGCTCCGGAATCTTCACCTTAGCAGCTATCTCATACATGAATTGACCTTCTTCGCTTTTCTCTGTTTCCTGCCCTTGGGAAAACACTTTCACGTCATCACTTCACTCTTCAATGTCTACTTCGCGAAGTTGCGCCGGGGAACTTTAAAGCCGGTGAGGTGGGGCGTTAGCGATGAGCAGTTGGATCAGGTGAAATCCTTCGGAGTAAAGAAGTTCGAGGACTTTACCTGGAAACACATGCTGGATTTCTACTCCTGCGCGGACTGCGGCAGGTGCTCGGATCAGTGTCCGGCTAATGCCGTGGGAAGACCATTGTCGCCGAGATTCATCACCATCAAGGCGCGAGATTATAGCTTCCGGCACTATCCGCTTTTCGGAAAGCGGCGCGAAGGCGAGCCATTGATCGGCGGTATTTTTTCGGCGGACGAAATCTGGTCCTGCACAACCTGCGGCGCATGTGAAGAGGAATGCCCGCTGATGATGGAGTACATCGACAAGATCGTCGATTTGCGGCGCGGCATGATCGATGAAGGCAATGTGCCGCAATCGATGCAAAAGCCGCTGAAGGCGCTTGAGAGCCGCGGCAACCCATACGGCAAGATGGAGAAAAAGAAGGCCGACTGGGTCAAGGAGAAGGAGTTCGAGCAGGGCTGCCAAGTCAAGATCCTGAGCGGGAACAATAGTGCGACGACGCTGTACTTTGTCGACAGTATCACCTCCTACGATGACCGGATGCAGTCGATTGGCCGGGCCACGGCGAGGATTCTCAGCGATGCCGCGGAGGATTTTGGCATCCTGGGCGCCGCCGAAAAGGATAGTGGTCACGAAGTGCGGCGGTTCGGCGAAGAGATGTTGTTCATGACCTTGAGGGACCACAACATGGATGCCATCAAGGCATCCGGAGTTCAGCGGATCGTTACCGCCGACCCCCACGCCTACAACGCCCTGAAGAACGATTACAAGGGGGCGCCGCCGGTGGAGCACATCAGCCAAGTGATCGCCCGGGAAGTGAAAGCCGGAAAGATCAAGCTGAACCGGGTCGAAAGCGAAGACACCGTCTATACCTACCATGATCCCTGTTACCTGGGGCGGCACAACCAGGTTTACGACGATCCGCGAGATGTGCTTGATGCCATCCCTGGCTTGAAGAGAGTCGAAATGAGCCGGTGCCGGGACCGCTCGTTCTGCTGCGGCGGGGGCGGGCTCATGCTGTTCTACGAACCTCAGGAAGAGCAACGAATGGGCGTGTTGAGAGTCAAGATGGCTGCCGAAGCCGGGGCCAATGTGCTCGTGACTGCCTGTCCGTTTTGCATGGTGAACATGGAAGATGCGATCAAAGTCGCAGGGATGGAAGGGAAAATGACGGCGATTGACCTGACGGAACTGGTTGACCGTCACGTCGCGCGTGCGAGTCCTGTGACGGTGTGAGAGCGAGCATGGGCTGGATGAAGTCGCGCAGCGATTACTGGAGAGCAGCAATTCGGGGAGGCTGAATGTGGAGATTTTAGTTTGTGTCAAGAGAGTGCCCGACACTTCGGAGAACGAGATTGAATTCAACAGTGCGGGGAACGATATCGAGCGTGACGACCTCGTGTATTCGGTGAATGAATGGGACAACTATGCAGTCGAAGAGGCCCTTCAGATCGTTGACAAAGTCGGCGGTAACGTCACTGTCGTCACCGTGGGAGACGACGATGACGAGGAGATACTGCGCCGAGAGATGGCAATGGGCGCCAAGAATGGCGTGTTGATCTCAGACGAGGCCTTCAGCGGATCGGATGGAACGGGTATCGCGAGAATCCTGGCAGCCTTCGTGCGGAAAGGCAACTACGACCTGATCCTGACCGGAGTCCAGGCGGAAGCCGGGAGAGCTCAAGTGGGTGGAATGATGGCGGCGATGCTGGACTATCCGTTCGCGTCTCTCGTCAATTCCATCGAGGTCCATGACGGCAACCTGAAGATCAGCCGGGAAATCGCGGGCGGCAACAAGGAGATGAATGAGATCGACCTGCCGTGCGTGCTTTCGATTCAGACTGGGATTAATGAACCCCGTTATGTGGGCATTCGAGGCATTCGGCAAGTGGCCAGTGTGAAAATTCCAACCCTCGGCGCGTCGGACTTGGGCGTTGAGCCCGGTGCCGTGGGGAAAGCCGCGGCGAAGGTGAAGCGCGTGGACTATTTTGTTCCCGCTCTGGGCAAGGGAGCCGAAATGCTGGAGGGCAGCCGGGAAGAGATCATCGACAAACTTATTGAGTTGGTAAAAGCCAAAGGAGGGTTGAAATAATGGCTCGGATCTTCGCCTACATCGTACATAAAGGTGGGGCGCTCGACGATGCATCGGCCGAATTGGTGGCTGCTGCAAAAAAGATCGATGCCGCCTCCTCCCCTACAGCCATTGTTACCGGTTCCGGTGTGGATCTCGATGCCGTTTGCAACAGCCTAGCCGCCTCTTACGGCGAGATATGGAAGATCTCGAAGGAAGCCCTTGCCTACCCCAATTCCGACTTGGTCAGAAAAGCCCTGGTGAGCGTGCTGCCGGCGGGAAGTATTTTGCTGGTCCCGCACGATCACTTCGGCATCGATCTGTCACCGGGGCTTGCCGTCAAGATGAATGCACCTTTTGTCTCTGACGTGATGGACATTGGAGGCATCGAAGGCCGTTACCTCAAACTGGTCCGCCAGGAGTTCGGCGGACAGGTCAGTGCGCACATGCAGTGCGATATTTCAGGAGGCGCGGTCATCAATATCCGTCCTGGCGCATTTAAGCCTGTGGAAAGCGCTCCTGCCGGCGGCAAGGTTGTTGATAAGTCGTCTGAGGTAGCCGATCTGGCGGCGCGGCGTCGCTATCTCGAGACCATCGCTTCCGAAGCAGGCGATGTAGACATCAGCAAAGAGGATGTTCTGGTTTCCATCGGTCGTGGCATCCAGGAGCAGGAGAACGTGGAAATCGCCCAGGACCTGGCCGACGCCATGGGCGCGGTGGTGTGCTGCTCCAGACCGGTGGTCGATGCCAAGTGGTTGGATAAGTCCCGCCAGGTGGGCTCGTCCGGACAAACCGTCAAGCCGAAAGTTTACTTGGCATGTGGCATCAGCGGCTCGTTTCAACATCTGGCCGGTATTAAAGGCAATCCCTTTATCGTCGCCATCAATAAGAACCCCAAGGCACCGATTTTTCAGGTAGCAGACGTCGGCATTGTCGACGACCTCCTGGAACTCTTGCCGGAACTAACAAACAAGATCCGTGAAACGGTGAAATAGAGGCTTCCAATGATTACCAATAAGACCCTGAAATCAAGCTTAAAAGCGCTGAAGGACTTCGCCAAGAAGCGCCTGGCGGACCAGGAACTCATAGCATTGGACGCCCGCGACGAATGCCCGCTGGAAGTGGTGCGGGACATGTGCTCGCCCGACAAGCTGGGCATTCACCTGCTGTTCCTTTCAGAAGAGTACGGCGGCTTGGGCGGCGGCACCTTCGACTTCTATCGCGTCTGCGAGGAGCTGGCGCGGATCGATCTGGGCGTGGCCACCGCCGTGTTTGCCACCTTCCTTGGCAGCGACCCGATCTTATTCGGCGCCACGCCGGAGCAGAAAAAGATTTGGCTGACCCGCATCGCGGAAGAGGGGTTGATCTTTGCCTACGGCGCCACCGAACCAGAAGCGGGCAGCGATCTGGGCGCCCTGCTCAGCACGGCGGAGCGCGTCATGGATGGCGACCGCATCGCCGGCTACAAAATCAGCGGATTAAAACAGTGGATCAGCAACGGCGGGATCGCTGATGCCTACACGATCCTGGCTAGCACGCCTGCCGGCCCGAGCTGGTTCATCGTAGAAAAGGGCGCGCAGGGATTCAGCCACGACAAGCCTGAAGACAAGCACGGCATCCGCCTAAGTAACACCGCGGCCCTCGCGCTCGATAACGTCTATGTCGATGCCGACCGGCTGGTGGGCGGCGTCGAAGGCCAGGGGCTGATTCAGGCGCAACTCGTGTTCGGGTACACGCGCCTGATGGTGGCGGCGTTCGGACTCGGCGGCGGCTGGGCCGCGCTCGATCGCGCGATCCCTTATTCCACCAAGCGTATCCAGGCCGGGGCGCCGCTCTCGGAGAAACAGGGCTACACGCATAAGCTGATCGTGCCGCACGTGGCCCGCCTGGAGGCGAGCCGCGCCTACATCGAAGAGACCGCCGAGCGCATTGACGCCGGCGAAGGAAGCCTGAACACCGAGGGCGCCATCGCCAAGTTCCTGGCGACCGAGGCCGGCAACATGGCCGCCGACGCCAGCATTCAGGCCCTGGGCGGCTACGGCTACACGCACGAATACATGGTGGAAAAAATCAAGCGTGACGTTCGCATCACCACGATCTACGAGGGTACCTCCGAGATCATGGAGATGACGATTGCCCGCGACCGCTGGCAGCTTCACCTGAAGACGCGGGGACAGCACTACCACGAGCAGGCGCGCCAACTCGAACAGTTGCACCTCAACCATCCGAGCGTGGGTGCCAACATCGCAGCATTGGCTTTGCATGCCTTGGCCGAGGTAATGGAAAAGGCCCGTTCCGCGCGCCTGACCCGTCACCAACATATTTTGCTGCGGCTTGGCGAACTGATTGCCTACGCCGAGTGCGCGGGCTGCCTGTGCCGCCGCGCGGCGCGTTCCGCCGAGGGCAAGCTTAACGAAAAAGCCAACCTGCGCTTCGACGCGACAGCCCTGGCGGCATTGAGCCGGGTATTCGCCCGCGAGGCGGCACTCAAGGTATCGGAAGAAGGTCTCCGGTGGGTCGCCGGCGCCGATGGCGTAAGCGATTCCGAGATGGCCGCGTTTGAGGCAGATTTGCGACTGCCCGGCATCCATCGCGCGCAGGCAGGCCTGCTCGCGGATATGGATCACATTGCCGCCGTGCTTTATAACCGCGCGGCTAAGCGGGCGGGGGCATCAGCCTAGTTTTCATTATTGAGGAACGTGGAACGAGGTCTGACCTGTCACGGGCCAGATACCAATTCGAGTCATATATAGGAAATGCCATCATGGAAGATTCAGCTTATCGAGCGATTGCGATTGTCGGCGCGGGCGCGGTTCTGCCCGATGCTCCGAATGTAGCAACCTTCTGGAACAACGTGAAGAACGCCCGTTACTGCGTCAGTGAGGTTCCTGCCGACCGCTGGGACCCAGCGCTTTACTATGATTCCGATCACGCTGCGCCCGATAAGACCTACTCGAAGATTGGCGGGTGGGTGCGCGAGTTCGTCTGGGACCCCATGAAGTGGCGCATGCCGCTTCCGCCGCGTGTCGTCAATGGCATGGACGACGCGCAAAAATGGGCGATTGCTTGTGTCCGCGAGGCGTTGGAGGACTACGGCTACCCCAAGCGGCCGCTGGACAGCGAGCGCACAGCGGTGATTCTCGGCAATGCCTTGGGCGGAGAAAAGCATTATCTCACTTGCCTGCGCCTGTATTTTCCGGAATATGCCCGCGAACTGAGTGAAAGCGCCAGCTTCGCCGCGCTGCCGGAAACCATGCGACGTGACATCACGCGTGAATTACAGACCCGGATTGCGAAGCTCCTTCCCGAAGTCACGGAAGATTCGATGCCCGGCGAATTGGCCAATTGCCTTGCCGGCCGCATCGCGAACCTTTACAACCTTCGCGGCCCCAATTACACGACGGATGCGGCGTGCGCATCAGCGATGGCGGCGATAACTTCGGCAGTGCATGGGCTGGTGGCGAATGATTTTGACGTTGCCGTCACCGGCGGCATCGACCGCAATATGGGTGCTCCGAGCTTCGTTAAGTTCTGCAAGATCGGCGCGCTTTCGGCAACCGGCACTCGCCCCTACGCGGAGGGCGCCGACGGCTTCGTCATGGGCGAAGGCGCGGCTGTCTTTTTGCTCAAACGTTTGGCGGATGCCGAGCGCGACGGGGACAATATCTACGCGGTGCTGCGCGGCATTGCCGGCTCAAGCGATGGAAAAGGAAAAGGCATCACGGCGCCTAACCCGGTTGGCCAAAAACTCGCGGTCGAGCGGGCCTGGCGGAACGCCGGAGTGTCCCCCACTGCGGGGACATTGATTGAAGGCCACGGCACATCGACTCGC
The DNA here is from genome assembly GCA_050015355.1 of Candidatus Korobacteraceae bacterium. GTDB lineage: Bacteria > Acidobacteriota > Terriglobia > Terriglobales > Acidobacteriaceae > CAWBRT01. Next base: position 11,256 of record JBEKBO010000085.1, read on the forward strand.
GTAGGTGATGTCGTCGAAGTGCAGAGCATGGCTGAGGTGCTCAGCAGCTTCCACTTGCCCGTGGGTTCGGTGGCGCTTGGTTCGGTCAAATCGAATATGGGGCACCTCAAAGGGGCTGCTGGAGCCGCTGGATTGCTGAAGACCGTGCTGGCGCTTCGAGATAAGGTGCTGCCGCCCAGTGTGAATTGCCAGCGTCCCAATCCGGAAATGGATTTTGCCCACTCTCCTCTTTTCGTTAATACCGAACTGAAACCATGGACGGTTGCGGCCGATAGCGTGCGGCGTGCCGGCCTGAGCGCTTTTGGTTTCGGTGGCACCAACTTCCACGCCGTGCTGGAAGAGTACATTCCCCACAAGATCACCGGCGGCAACGGGAAGCGATCGGTTGCGGCCGGCCTGCCGATGTCGATGCCGCAGAGTGGAGCCATGAATGCGCGCGATGTTTCCCGCACTGCGCAGGTTGATTCCTCATGTAAGGCGCCCTTGCGAGGCGCTCTGGTAATCGGCGCCGCCTCAGCGGCTGCGCTGGCCGAGCGTTTGCGAACGGTGCAGAAGGCGGCTGAAGCAGGCAGCGCACCGGCGCCGGCCGCACCGGCTGAATCGGATCTGCGCGCGCCCGAACGCTTGGCAATCGACTATGCCGACGCTGCTGAACTGGCGGAGAAATCGGCCAAGGCGCTGAAGGCAATGGCGGCCAATCAGCCGCCGGTGTGGAAGGCTCTGCGCGCCCAAGGCATCTTCCGCGGTCAGGGGCCTGCCCCCAAAGTTGCATTCCTCTATACCGGACAAGGCTCGCAGTACGTGAACATGCTTCAGGAACTCCGCGACGTCGAACCGATCGTGGCGGAAACTTTTGCCGAAGCGGATCGCGTGTTGACCCCCATCCTGGGCAAGCCGCTCAGCGAATTCATCTTCGTTGACGCCGCCGATGCCAAGGCCGTCGCCCGGTCCGAAGAAGATCTGCGCCAGACCGCGATTACCCAGCCCGCCGTGATCGCGAGCGATCTTGCGCTGACCAGGTTGGCGGCCGCTTACGGCATTGAGCCCGACATGGCGATGGGCCATAGCGTGGGCGAATACGGAGCTTTAGCTGCGTCCGGTGCCTTGCCCTTCGCGGACGCCATGGAAGCCGTCAGCGCCCGCGGCCGCGAAATGACCAACGTGTCTTTCGAAGACAACGGCCGAATGGCGGCCGTGTTTGCGCCACTGGAGGAAATCGAGCGGATTCTGAAGACGATCGACGGCTATGTAGTGACCGCCAATATCAACAGCAACGGCCAAGCGGTGATCGGCGGGGCGAGTAAGGCAATCGAGCAAGCGATCGAAGCATTCCTGAAAGCCGGCTACAACGCCGTGCCCCTGGCGGTTAGCCATGCTTTCCATACAAAGATCGTAGCTCCGGCCAGTGTGCCGTTCGGACGGATGCTGGCACGGCTGCGTCTGCAGTCGCCGCGGCTGCCGATCATCTCGAACATAGACGGCGAGTTTTATCCCACCGGACCGGACATTGTGCCGAAGATGCTGGACATGCTGGCGACGCAGATCGCTTCTCCCGTGCAATTTGTGAAAGGTCTGGAGACGTTGTATGCCGCCGGCGCCCGCGTTTTCGTGGAAATAGGGCCGAAGAAGGCCTTGCAGGGATTTGCCGACGATGTGCTCGGCGCTCGCGGCGATGTGGTTTCGCTGTTCACGAATCACCCGAAAGTCGGCGATATCGCCTCCTTCAACCAGGCGCTGTGTGGCCTGTATGCCGCGGGATTGGGCCGCGGGCAGGCTGAGACATCTCGCGAAACCTCGATGGCGTCGGTGCAAAGGCAGAGTGCTGCGCCCGCCTGGCTCCCGGTGACGATCACCGGAGCGGCGCTGGGCCTGCCGGGAACCGAACGCATCTTCGACGATGCCAATGTCAGCCGTATGCTCCGGGGTGAGCAATTTATCGATGTGGTCCCCAATCGCCTTCGCCGCGCCATGCTCGAAAAGAACATTACGCGCCTGGTGAAGAGCGACAATGGTGGACCGGTATTTGAGTCGATCACGAGTGCGTCGGATGTGATCAGGCTGGCTGCCCGCGGAGGCGCCTTCGAGCTTGATAAGGAATTCGGCGTTTCAGCCGAACGCTTGGCCGCCCTCGACCAAACCACGCGGCTTGCCATTGGGGCTGGGCTCGACGCGTTACATGACGCCGGCATCCCGCTGACCATGCACTATAAAACCACCAGCAAAGGTACGAAGTTGCCGGAGCGGTGGGGGCTGCCGGAGGCTCTGCGCGACGATACCGGTGTGATTTTTGCCTCCGCTTTCCCTGGCTGCGACTCTTTCGCCGATGAGGCGTCCCGTTATTACGCGGACCAAAGCCGCCGTCAGCAACTGGCCACGCTGGAAGAGCTGCGCCTCCGGGCGGCGGGAGCAAATGGCCTCGGAGAAGAGATAGGCCGGCGCATCGACGAGTTGCGTGCCGCCCTCGAAGCAGAGCCGTATCTCTTCGACCGGCGCTTCTTGCTCAGAGTTTTGCCGATGGGACATTCGCAATTTGCCGAGTTCATCGGTGCCCGGGGTCCGAATACGCAGATCAACGCCGCCTGCGCGAGCACTACGCAAGGGGTCGCTCTGGCGGAAGACTGGATTCGCGCCGGGCGGTGCCGCCGGGTAATCATCATCTCGGCGGACGATGTCACCTCCGACCACCTCATGGGATGGATGGGCGCTGGCTTTTTGGCTTCGGGAGCGGCAGCTACCGACGAAGTGGTGGAAGAGGCCGCACTCCCCTTCGACCGCCGCCGGCACGGCCTGATTATGGGCATGGGTGCGGCGGCCCTTGTGGTCGAGAGCACAGACGCCGCGCGCGAACGCGGAATCCGCCCCATCTGCGAGGTGTTGAGCACTGTCGCGGCCAATAGCGCCTTCCATGGCACCCGACTTGATGTCAATCACATCGGCGACCTGATGGAGCGCCTTGTATCCCAGGCGGAAGAACACGCAGGCATTTCACGTCATCAGGTGGCGCCGCAGACGGTTTTCGTTTCGCACGAAACCTACACGCCCGCGCGAGGCGGCAGCGCTTCCGCGGAGATCCACGCGCTGCGTCATGTCTTCGGCGAAGACGCGGACCAAATCGTAATCGCCAATACCAAGGGCTTCACCGGCCATGCCATGGCTACAGGTATTGAAGATGTCGTTGCGGTAAAGGCGCTGGAAACGGGTTGTGTACCGCCAGTTGCCAACTTCAAGGAAGTTGACCCTGAGCTGGGCACATTGAATCTGTCCAAGGGCGGCGCTTACCCCGTCGAGTACGCGTTACGCTTGGGTGCCGGGTTTGGCTCGCAGATTTGCATGTCGCTGTTGCGTTGGGTGAAGACCAAGGATGGGGCTCGTACCCGCCCGAGCGCATTGGGATACAGTTCTCGCATTGCCGACACGGATACCTGGAATGCTTGGCTGGAGCGGATAGCCGGCCATCCCGCGGCGGACCTGGAAGTGGTCCAGCGAACGTTGCGCGTGCGAGATCAAAGGGGCGCCGCAAGACTTGCCGAAGCTGCCCAGGAGGTTCGCTCGGCGCCGGCGCAAGTTGCGCGCGTAGTAGCGCCTCCGCCGGTACTCGAGAAAAAGCCAGTGGCAGCACCGTCTGTCAGTGATCTTCCCAAGTTAGCGGTGAAAGCTGCGGTCGCGGAGCCAGCACCTTCCGCGCCGCCAAAAGTGGAAAGCGATCCGGTACAGGAACGCATCCTGGCACTGGTAGTCGAAAAGACCGGCTACCCCAAGGACATGTTGGACTTGGACCTGGATATGGAAGCCGACCTCGGGGTAGATACAGTTAAGCAGGCGGAGTTGTTCGCAGCTATTCGCGAGATTTACGACATTCCGCGCGACTCGAACCTCAAGCTGCGCGATTTCCCGACGCTGAAACACGTCATCGGGTTTGTCTATAGCAAGCGCCCCGATCTGGCCGAAGCGAAGGCGAAGTCGGCGCAGAAAGAAGTCGTGCAGGAACTTCCGCAAGCTGTTACTCCGGCTCCGGTTGCGGTGGCGGCGAGCGTAGTCGCAGCCGATCCGGTACAGGAAACCATCCTGGCACTGGTAGTCGAAAAGACCGGCTACCCCAAGGACATGTTGGACCTGGACTTGGACATGGAAGCGGACCTCGGGGTAGACACGGTCAAGCAGGCGGAGTTGTTCGCAGCCATTCGCGAGATCTACGACATTCCGCGCGACTCGAACCTCAAACTGCGCGACTTCCCGACGCTGAAGCATGTCATCGGGTTTGTCTATAGCAAGCGCCCCGATCTGGCTCTTGCGCCTCCTCCATCTTCGACAATCGCGCAGCCCACGCCCACGCCGAAGGCAGTTGCCGTCGAAGCGGTCGCAGACGATCCGGTACAGGAAACCATCCTGGCACTGGTAGTCGAAAAGACCGGCTACCCCAAAGACATGCTGGACTTGGACCTCGATCTGGAAGCCGACCTCGGCGTCGATACGGTTAAACAGGCGGAACTGCTTGCCGCAATCCGCGGGATCTACAACATTCCGCGCGATGAAAACCTCAAGCTGCGGGATTTTCCGACCTTGGCGCATGTGATCAAGTTTGCACATGACAAGCTGGCTGCCGTGGCAGGGACGTCCGCTGCAATCTCCTCCGCAGTCGAGGAAAAACCGGAACCGAAGGCTGGACCGATTGCCGCCGTAACTCCGATCGTTGCATCACTTGACGCGGCGAACAGCATTCCACGCCGCGTGCCGGTACCTATGTTGCGGCCGGCGCTCACTGTTTGTAAGCCTACAGGCGTTGCGCTAGGCCCTGGCAGTCGGGTAGTGCTTATGCCGGATAAGGGTGGCGTGGCGGATGCGCTGGCGCAACGGCTCCAGGCGTTTGGTGTGGAAGTTTTGCGCATTGAGGACGCACCAGCCGCTGACGCCTTGGCCAATCAAGTGAACACGTGGCTGGCCGCCGGCCCGGTGCAGGGCGTCTACTGGCTGCCAGCGCTGGATGATGAGGGAAGTCTCAGCCAAATGGATCTGACGGGCTGGAGCGAAGCCCTGCGGGTGCGCGTCAAGGCGCTTTATACCACCATGCGCGTGTTGTACGAGCAGATTGCGTCGTCGGGCGCGTTCCTGGTCTCGGCTGTGCGCCTCGGAGGACAGCACGGCTATGACGATGCCGGCGCAGTCGCACCGCTAGGGGGCGCGGTCACAGGCTTTACTAAAGCCTACAAGCGGGAGCGGGCGGACGTTCTGGTCAAAGTCGTCGATTTCGAACCGGATCGTGATGCATTGCAAGTCGCCGAAGCCCTCATCGACGAAACTCAGCGCGATCCCGGTGCGGTTGAGATCGGTTACAAGAGTGGACTGCGCTGGACGGTTGGGCTACAGGAACAACCCGCAGCCGATGGTCAGCCCGGCATGACGCTGGATAAGGACTCGGTGTTTGTAATCACCGGGGCGGCTGGAGGAATTGTCTCGGCCATCACCGCCGATTTGGCGGCAGCTTCCGGCGGCACTTTCTATCTGCTTGATCTGGTGCCGACGCCCGATGCGAACAATCCCGATCTCAAGCGCTTTGTGAGCGACAAGGAAGGACTAAAGCGCGATCTGATTGCGCGCATACAGTCTCGTGGCGAGCGGGCCACGCCCGCGCTGGTCGAGAAGGAGCTGGCTGCTCTGGAGCGGGCGCAGGCTGCTCAGAAGGCGATCGATACGGTGTGTGAAGCCGGCGGGACGGCGTACTACTTCAGTGTCAACCTCACCGATGCAGACGGTGTGGCCAACGTGATCAACCAGGTTCGCGAACGCAGCGGACGGATCGACGTGCTGCTGCACGCCGCAGGTATGGAGCGCAGCCACTTCCTGCCCGATAAGGAGCCGCGTGAGTTCGACTTGGTCTTCGACGTTAAGAGTCACGGCTGGTTCAATCTTCTGCGCGCCATCGGCGACATGCCTCTGGGGGCAACCGTGGCGTTCAGCTCGATTGCCGGACGCTTCGGCAACGGAGGACAGACGGACTACAGTTCGGCCAACGACCTGCTGTGCAAGATCACCTCGAACTTCCGCACGACACGGCCGGCTACGCGTGGTATCGCCATCGACTGGACGGCTTGGGGCGGCATCGGTATGGCTACCCGCGGCTCCATTCCTAAGATGATGGAGCTGGCTGGAATAGATATGTTGCCGCCTGAAGCGGGTGTTCCTTTGATTCGCCGCGAATTGATTGCGGGGGGAACACGCGGTGAGATTGTCGTTGCCCAGCGCCTCGGTATTATGCTGAACGAATTCGATGCCGATGGAGGGATAGATACAATTACGGCGCAAGCTTCCGGCGAGAATCTCTTGCAAGCGCAAGGACCGATGCTTGGCAAGATCGCAGGCATGGGCCTGCACACGGGCCTGATGATCGAGACCATGCTGGACCCGAAGATTCAACCGTTCTTGCACGATCATAAGATCGACGGCACGGCGGTGCTTCCCGGAGTCATGGGGATCGAGGCTTTTGCGGAAGCGGCCTCCTCGATGCTGCCAGGCTGGCACGTGGACGCCATCGAACGCGTGAACTTCCTGGCGCCGTTCAAGTTCTACCGGAACAAGCCGCGAGCGGTCACCATCACGGCGGTCTTTTACCCGCAAGGTGATGCCGTGCTTGCGGATTGTCGACTGATCGGCAGCCGGCAACTCCCGAAACAGGCGGAGCCGGAAGTAACTACTCATTTCACGGCGCGTGTGCGGCTGACCAGAAACCCACTCGAAGCGACCACCACACCGGCGCTGAAGGGGCCGGCCGGAGCGGTCGTCGAGGCCTCCGACGTATATCGCGTTTACTTCCACGGACCAGCGTACCGCGTAGTGGAGCGGGCATGGGGGGAGGAAGATCGCATCGTGGGTCAGATGGCCAAGAGCTTGCCCATCCATCATCAACCCCCCGAGCAGCCGACGGTTGTGGTGCCTCGCCTGATCGAGCTTTGCTTCCAGACCGCCGGGCTCTGGGAAATGAGCGTACAAGAACGAATGGGCTTGCCGCAGTACGTTCATGAAATCCGCTTCTTTCAATTTGCAGATTTAGCTGAAAGCCAGTTACATGCCGTAGTAACTCCCGCTTCGGATGGAAGCTTCGATGCGGACGTTGTGGATGCGGCGGGGAACCGGTGCATGCATTTGGGTGGTTATCGCACGGTCGCGCTTCCGTATACCGTCGATTCCAAGCCGTTTAAGGCACTGCACGTCATGGAGGTCGCGGGCCTGGCTTCTGATTGATCCATCGCCGTCACGGCAGGGCGAGCACCATGGACGTCTACTGGCTTGAACAGGCCGAATCGGAAATACCGGCGCACGATCAGTGGTTAAGCGTTAGAGATGCGGCTTGCCTCGGTGGTCTGCGTTTTGCAAAACGCCGCGCGGACTGGCGACTGGGACGCTGGACAGCGAAACGAGCCCTGGCCATTTACTGGAAGATTCCAACCGATCCCAAGACTCTTTCGGAAATCGAAATACGTCCGGCGCTCTCCGGCGCGCCGGAGGTGTTTCTTGCAGATAAACCAGCGGACGTTGCTATTTCGCTGAGTCACCGCTCCGATGTTGCGGGTTGCGCCATCGCAAAATCCGGAGCAATGCTGGGGTTTGACCTTGAAATCGCCGAGTGTCGCAGCGAGGCTTTTGTCCGTGATTATTTCGCCGCCGAAGAGCAGGGCCTGATTACGCGCGTGCATGCGGCAGACCGCTCTCAGTTAGTAGCTTTGCTTTGGAGCGCCAAAGAGAGCGCACTTAAAGCATTGCGCGCCGGCCTTCGACTGGATACCCGGTCGGTAATCGTAAGTCCTATGGCTCAAGACCAAGGCGGAGATGAACCGGGGCGCATAAGAGAGCTGTATCCCTCCTCCAGGCTGCCATACGCTCTCGATAACTGGTGTCCGCTGCGCGTCCGTTGCGCTGACGGGCAGGTTTTCCAAGGCTGGTGGCAGCACACAGGCAGCCTCTTGCGGACGCTGGTGGCGGCTCCACAACCGGTCCGGCCGACTCTGCTAAAGAATTCTTAGGATCGGGCGCGACCAATACGGTGCGCCGGGCCTACCCAGATTGCTTTTACATCGCCACCTATTGAGTATTGAATAATATACTGACATTATTTGTTGTTCATGATAGAGTCGCCGCATGGGAAATCCGGCGGGGGTACGCAGAGACTTTGCGGCACTGGAGCGGCGGCGGATGCAGGCAGCG